>JAGCBF010000236.1 GCA_017652285.1 Atopobiaceae bacterium | reverse complement strand
TAGCTTGCCTGCGGCGTGTCGGTCGGCTTGACCGTCGTGCTAGCAAAGGTGGCGGTTGGCCGCGTCGTGCGGTTGGCTTCTAGCGTGGCGACAAGATCGACCGTGCGCGCAAGGCTCGTGCCCGCGACGGCGATGGTGAGCTTGCTCGAGCCGGGAAGAAGTGCCTGGACGGATGCCGTGGTGCGGCCAGCCTGGTCGGTCCTTTGTACGTCGCCTACCACCGTTGCGAGCTTTGCGTTGCTAGCCGTGGCAGTAACCGACGCTCCCTCCAGGGGCTTGCCGCCGGCGTCGAGCACCTGGATGGCCACGTCGCGCGTGGTTCCTACGACGTGGGTCACCGTGTGTGCGTAGTCCAGCACGATTTGCGCAGCACGTGGGGCCACGGTCACGTCTCCCGTCCATGCGGGTTCGAGCGCGCGGCCTGCGTAGTTGACTGCGCCCGAGACGCTTGCGGGAAGCGTGCTGCCCAGCTTGGTGCCTGCGGGCACGGGTACCTTGAACGCGCGCGCGTAGGTGGCGTCTGCGTTCGGGGCAGGCGAGGGGTCGACCCAGGACCCGCCCGTGAGCGCTTGTCCTGCCATGGTGATAGCGGGAAGCACGGACGTGTCCATGTACTGCTTAAAGACCACCTACACGTACTGGTCGTCGGCCGTCACGGACTCCACGGCAGGAGACAAGACCGACACGATGGGAATGGCCAGCCCCGTGCGCGCGGGCGGCACCTCCATGGCTGCCGTGTAGGCGTTTTCGTATCCTTCTGCCTCAAACGCGACGCGCCACAAGCCCATGGGCACGTCCCACGCAAAGGTCCCTGCGGCGTCCGTTACCTGGGTTCGCGTCTGCTCGTATTCCTCGGCCTCGTCCCAAGCCGCCCAGGTCTGGCCGCCGTCGGTGCTGTATTGGATCGTTGCCGTGGCACCTTCCACGCGGTTGTCATCCACGGCCTCGTATACGTACCCCGACGGGTCAATGCCCGTCTTCGCCTTGTGCTTCGTGTTCTTCTTGTCGCCACAGGCCGCCTCGCGCAGGCTCTTCTTGGCCTCGTAGTCCTGCTGGTGGCCGGACCGGTATCCGCTTTGGATGTAGTTGTAGAGAATGTTGCCGGCATACATCGTCACACCGACGCCAAGTATGAGTGGGGCGGCGGGCCCTCCGCACAGGGAGCCGCACATCTTTTGGAGCAGGTCGAGCGCGTTTTCCATGGTCTGCGCGTACTGCGCGTTGAGCTCGTCCAGCTCCTCGTACTTTGCCCTAAACGCTTCGCGAAGCTGCTCGCTGATCTCGGTCGAAGAAAGAATCGCCTGCCTTACGTCGGGGTCTGCGATGCGACCGATGCCGGCCATCACGTTACGGTATTCTCCGCTAAAGATGTGGCTCTCCAAGATGCCTTCGGTATCGTAGCTCGGGTTTTCGGCTGCGTTCACGTTTCGGAGCGCGTATATGCGATCATGCAGATCCGCGGACTTCTTTCGCAGCAGGAGCTTGAGGTTGTTGACGTTGGCCTGCGTAAGGGCCGGCGGTTCGGGAACCGTGTTCGGGTCCTCGTATTCGGGCAAGACCTCGAACCCGCAGGGGATGTCCTTGGCCAAGAGGTCGTGGAAGGGGTCGCCGTCGCCTATGGGCACCGACGCAAGGTAGGTGTAGCGAACGGTATCGCCCTCGAGCGGTTGCTTCTTAACGAGCGTCATGGTCTCGGAGCGCATCGACCCGTCGAGCATCTTAAGCGTGAGCGTCTGCTTGTTTGCCAGTGCACGGTCGCTGTCAATTATCGACGTGAAGGGCCAGGTGGGGGAGAAGAACGCGGGCGCATGGCCGGTGAGCGCGTAGCAGGTGTAGTAGGGGTTCAGTATGGGCTCGCCGTCCTTTACCAGGTAGTTCGTCTTGCCGCCGTGCACGAACGAGAGCTCCCACTCGCGCGTGGACCACGCAGAGACGCCCGCCTCGTACTCGATGCGCTCTGTCGTCCACATGTCGGTGCCGTCCTCTGCCGTCGCCAGGGCGGTGACGGCGTACAGCGAGAACATGTCAACTTCCTCATTGGGTATCGTGAGCGTGGCGGTGGCATGGCCGACGAGGTTCGTCGTGACCTGCGTGTCGAGGTCCGTCTGTCCGACCCTAAAGCGAACCGTCGTCTTTGGCGCCGCGTACACGTCTGCCACAAACGTCGGAGACGAGAGCAGACCCTTGGGCACCTCCATGATGAGCGCCGATGCGTTGACGATGGCGGAGCCCAACGGCGCCGAGGCCGCCCCGCTTGTGACCGAGGCGCTCAGGCTGCACATGCTCGCGGCCTCGCTCGTTGCCAGCAGGCCAAGGTAGATCGTGGCCGAGCGCTTGTCGGCGCCCTGCAGGTCGATGGAGAGCATGCGCGCGTCGGCGTCGAATCCGCCCGTTCCATAGGCGTGGCCTTGGGTGTTCACGCTTTGGAGCTCGAGTCCCTGGGGTATGCTCACCTGCACCTTGGTCGCCTCGTGCCCCTCCTTCATCTTTAGGTTCACGCGAACGGAGAAGGGCAGGCCCTGAAATGGCGTAACGCTCGTTTCCGCTCGCGTCCTTTGCGCGGTTGGATGCGAAGGCCCAGGGCCCGATGGTGGTCACGCTGTCGGGGATGCGCACCTCGGAAAGCGCGCAGTTCTCGAACGCCGCCTCGCCGATGGTCTGTAGCCGCGACTCGGTAAGGCTCGTGCCAAAGCTCACGCTGGTGAGTGTATCCATGTCGCTAAACGCCCGCCAGCCAATGGACTCCAGGCTGTTGGGGAGCTCCGCCGTGGCAAGGCGGGGGTGCTCGGCCGTGTCCAAATGATCAAACGCGCGGTCGCCAATGCGCCTGAGTCCCTCGTTAAAGGTCATCGACTCGAGCGCGGCGCAGTTGGAGAACGCCTTCTCTTCGATTTCTTCCACGTTTGGGGGAAGCACGATGCTCTTGATTACGCGATTGTCGTAAAACATGCTATTGCTTATGGCCGTGAGGTTGGTGGGCAGCGTCACGTTCTCCACGTCGCTTTGGGCGAAGAACCAATCCGGCAGGGTGGTCACGCCTGCGTGCTCCATGTCCTCCGGGTCCTCGCTCGCAGGCTCGAATGTCACGGTCTTGAGGTTTGGCATGTGCAGGCCAAACATGCGCCCGTCGATTTGGGTTATGGTGTTTGGAATGGTCACGCTGCGCACGCGTTCCCGCGCCTCGTTCGTGCCGCCCCAGTGGTAGAACTCTTCTGACACCGTGTCGACCGTTCCCTCTGCCTGACCTCCGTCATCCGTAGTGAAGACGATCGGGCCCGCGGGGACGACGAGGTCGAGCGGGCCTTCTCCCTCCGCCAGGTCGACGGCCGTGATGGCTAGTCCGCGACCCTCGTATCGGCGCACGTACCACGTGGCGCCGCTCGCCTCGTCCACGAACGAGCCGCTGACGTCGGACTGGGCGACAAGGACGGGTTCCGCCGCGTCGGGCTCCGCCGTATCAG
>JAGCBF010000235.1 GCA_017652285.1 Atopobiaceae bacterium | reverse complement strand
AGACGCGGTCGGAGGTCATGCTGCGCACCAAGGAGGCCGAGTACTCGCTTGGGTACTTCGTCGCTTCCTCCGTATAGATCCCGACCTCGACATAGGCGCGGCAATCGACCTTAAGACTTGCCTTCTCGCCGCCCTCCGCCACCGAAATCGTAATGTTCAGTCGCGGGTCCTGAAGCCCGTGCGCCTGTGCGACGGGTACGAACACCTGGGCAACGAGCTCCTCCATCACCAGCATGCAGCCGTTCGTGATCCG
The DNA here is from genome assembly GCA_017652285.1 of Atopobiaceae bacterium. Classification (GTDB taxonomy): domain Bacteria; phylum Actinomycetota; class Coriobacteriia; order Coriobacteriales; family Atopobiaceae; genus RUG440. The sequence goes on along the minus strand of JAGCBF010000235.1, from coordinate 16,313 downwards.
CCTGCCCAGGAACTGCCGGGCACAAAAGCCCTCGAGCGAGGCCATCATGGCGTGGTAGTCGTAGTCCAGGTCGTCAATCCTCCAGTTCCAGCTGCGCACGCGGAAGATTGCCAGCGTGACGCCCAGGCCCCCGAGGATGAGCTGCCAGCGGCTCTCGACTTGACGAACTTCATGACCGCACGCCCACCTCTCATGACGTCGTCTGCCAATGGCAATGTTTTATATCGTAGCGCAGTTGCGCACGCGCCCGAACATAATAACCCGTCAAGAGGCGCCACAACGCGAAGATTGGTCTACTATGATACAACCATTGACGGGACGTAAGGAGGTTGAGACATGAAGAGACAGGCAATAAGGAGGCGTTTGCTCGCGCTTATCGCGGCGCTGCTGGCCGTCGTGTCGCTTGTCGGCTTGCCCACGACCGCTCGGGCGGAGGACGCCGCGGCCGAGCCGGCGTACCAGACGCTTGACGAGCTGGCGGGCAAGCGCTTTGCCTACGTAAACGGCAGCGTGTACAACCAGCGTGTGCAGGAGCGCCTGGAAGGAACCGAGGAGGACTTCTATCCGTCGCTCGCCGAGTGCGTGGCGGCCGTCGAGGCGGGCAAGGAGGACGCGGCGGTGCAGCTTTCCTACTGCTGCCAGCTGGCCGTCAACCGTCGCCCGGGCACGGTGACGCTGCTGCCCGAGCCGATCGCGGATGTTTCCGAGGGGTTCTTCTTCCCCAAGGGATCTGCGCTCACGGCGCAGTTCAACGAGCTGATCGCGCGCTTCTCGCAAGACGGGACGCTCGACGAGCTCGAGGCCAAGTGGGTCGCGCCCGACGAGAGCGGCAAGACGCTGCCGGACCAGGACTGGGACGCCCCCAACGGGACGCTCAAGTTCGCGACGTCGGGCGTGATCGAGCCCTTCTCCTACGTGGGAGAGGGCGGCGTGCCCAAGGGATACGACGTCGAGCTGGCGCTGCGCATCGCGCGCGAGCTCGGATACCATCTGGACGTCTTCACCATTCCCATGGACTCCATATTCGCCTCGGTGGACACGGGCAAAGCCGACTTTGGCGGAACGCTGACGCAGACCCCGGAGCGTGCATCGGTGTGCGACTTCAGCGACACCGTCATGCCCACCACCATATCGGTCATCGTGGCGACGGAGGGCGGCGGGACCGCGGAGGGCGGCTTCTTTGGCGGCATGGCCGAGTCGTTTCGCAAGACCTTCATAGAGGAGGACCGCTGGCAGCTCATCGTGGGCGGCCTCGGCGTGACGGTGCTCATTAGCGTGTGCGCGGGGGCGCTGGGCGTTTTGCTGGGCTTTGCCACGGTGCTCGCGCGCCGCAGCGGCGTGCGCTGGGTGGGCAAGCTCGTGGACGGCTACCAGGCGCTCATGGGCGGCATCCCCCTTGTGGTGGTGCTCATGGTGCTCTACTACGTGGTGTTCGGCTCCTTGGACGTCGCCGGCGAGATCGTGGCCATCATCGCGTTTACGCTCGCCTTTGGGTCCACGGCGGGCTCCACCATGTGGACGGCCGTGGACGGCATCGACGTCATACAGGAAGAGACGGGCCTCGCCTTGGGCTACACGCGCCAGGAGGTCTTTAGAAAGATCATCTTCCCCCAGGCGCGGCAGCAGTTCACGCCGCAGCTCATGGGGCAGTTCGTGAGCCTGGTAAAGGACACCGCCATCGTGGGCTACATCGCCGTTCAGGACCTCACGCGCGCGGGCGACCTCATACGCGCGCGCACGATGGACGCGTTCTTCCCGCTCATCTCCACCGCCATCATCTACTTCCTGTTCTGCCGCCTGCTCGCCTGGCTGCTCCGAAGGGTCGCCGCCAGACTTGACGTAACCAACCGCCCGCGTACGATCGAGGGGGTAATAGACAAATGAGCCTCATAGAGATTAGCCACTTGCGCAAGGAGTACCCCAACGTCACGCCGCTCAAGGACGTCAACGCCACGGTGGACGAGGGCGAGGTCATCTCCATAATCGGGCCTTCCGGCACGGGCAAGTCCACCCTCATCCGCTGCCTCAATCGGCTGGAGACGCCCACGTCGGGCGAGATCTTGGTGGACGGGGTCAACATGTGCGATCCCGCGACCGACCTTTCCAAGATGCGCCAAAAGATGGGCATGGTGTTTCAGAACTACGCGCTGTTCGGCCACAAGCTGGTGGTGGAAAACCTGATGATGGCGCCCATGGACCTGCTGGGCCTCTCCAAGCAGGAGGCCTACGACCAGGCGCTCGACCTGCTGGACAAGGTCGGGCTGCGCGACAAGGCCCTGAGCTGGCCGCACGAGCTTTCGGGCGGGCAGCGCCAGCGCGTGGCCATCGCGCGCGGGCTTGCCATGCGGCCAAAGATCCTGCTCTTTGACGAGCCCACGAGCGCGCTCGACCCACAAATGGTGAGCGAGGTCCTCTCGGTCATAACGGGACTCGCCGAGCAGGGCCTTACCATGCTGGTGGTCACGCACGAGATGCGCTTTGCCCGCGACGCCAGCTCGCGCGTGTTCTACATGGACCGCGGCGAGCTGTGGGAGGCGGGACCGCCCGAGCAGATCTTCGAGCACCCGGTGCGTCAGGAGACGCACGACTTCATCTTTCGCGTGCGCAGCTGGGAGTGGGACGTCGACACGCTGGCGCCCGACTTCCACGCGATGGAGGCCTCGCTCGTCGCGTACTGCCAGCGCCAGTTCATGGGTCGCCACGCAGCAAACGCGTGCCTGCTCATCGTGGAGGAGGCCGTGGGCAACCAGCTGCTTCCCTACGCCCGCGCGCATGGCGTCACGGATCCAAACATCCACGTTACGTTTTACGCAGGCGAGGGCGGCGTGGACATGGTGATGGACGTGGACTGTCGCACGGTGCTTTCTGCGGGCGTCGGCGAAGCCCCGGGCGTACACGACATGGACCAGCTGTCGTTGTCCCTCATCACGGCCCACTGCGAGCGGTGGGAGCTGTTGGAGCCGGGGTTGGTGCGGCTCTACGTACGATAAGCACGACGAAGAAGGGGGCGCACGGCCCCCTTCTTGCTACGGCTTGCCCTTGAGCAGGCGCTCGAGCGCCATGACGGCGTCGCGGGGATCGCAGGGGACGCACGTGAGCCGATACCACTCCCCCGCCATTCGGTAGGCCACATGCGGGCCAAATCCGCCCACCAACGTGTGCGACGCCTCCTCGAACCACGGGTCGCCCTTGAGGCCGGGATAGCGCACCGCCTCCACGCGCGGGTGACACCGCAGGTAATAGGCCACAACCTGCGCGACGTCGGACACCTCGCGCCACTGGTCGCGGCCCAAGTCATCTGCCAGGGCCACATACGGGGACAGCCCCTCCCGCGCGGGCGCGCGCAAAAGGGACTGTCCGTCTTGGTCGAGCCGTTCGATGCGAAGGGTGTCCAGGGGCTTATCCACGACGCTCGACTATCTCGGCGGTAACGCTGGCGACAAACTCGTCCAGGCTGGTCTGGTGCGTCTGGTTGGTGCGGTCGCGCACGCTTATGTTGCCGGCTTCCTTTTCCTTCTCGCCCAGGATGAGCATGTAGGGCACGCGGTCGATGGCACGGGCCTCGCGGATCTTGTAGCCGATCTTCTCGTCGCGCTCGTCGACCTTTACGCGGATGCCGGCGGCACGCAGCGCCTTGCCGACCTCGAGCGCGTAGTCGCGGGTCTTCTCGGAGACGGGAAGCACCTTGACCTGGCAGGGGCTCAGCCACGTGGGGAACTTGCCGGCGTACTGCTCGGTCAGCATGCCGATGAAGCGCTCGAACGAGCCGAAGCCCGCGCGGTGGATCATGATGGGCTGCTGCTTGCTGCCGTCGGAGGCGGTGTATTCGAGCTGGAAGTTGTGCGGCAGCTGGAAGTCGAGCTGGATGGTGCCGCACTGCCAGGTGCGACCCAGGCAGTCCTTGAGGTGGAAGTCGATCTTGGGGCCGTAGAACGCGCCGTCGCCCTCGTTGACGATGTAGTCGACGCCCATGGAGTCCAGCGCCTCCTTGAGGCCGGCCTCCGCGCGCTCCCAGTCCTCGTCCGAGCCCATGGAGTTGTCGGGCCTGGTGGAGAGCTCCACGTGGTACGGGAAGCCAAACTGCTCGTAATAGGCGGTGATGAGGTGGGCGGTGTCGGTCACCTGCTCGGTGATCTGGTCGGGACGGATGAACAGGTGCGCGTCGTCCTGGGTAAAGGAGCGCACGCGGAACAGGCCGTGCAGCGCGCCGCGCATCTCGTGACGGTGGTCAAGGCCGGCCTCGGCGAGCTTGAGCGGCAGGTCGCGGTAGCTACGCGGACGGCTCTTGTAGATAAGGCACGCGCCGGGGCAGTTCATGGGCTTGACGGCAAAGTCCTCTTCGTCGATGAGCGTGGTGTACATGTTCTCTTTGTAGTGGTCCCAGTGGCCGGAGGTCTCCCATAGCTTGCGCGACAGGATGATGGGCGTGTTGACCTCGTCGTAGTTGTAGGCCTCCTGCATTTCGTGCCAGTAGTCCATGAGGGCGTTGCGCAGGCGCATGCCGTTGGGAAGCCAGAACGGGAAGCCCGGGCCCTCGTCGGCAAACATGAAGAGCTCCATCTCTTGCCCGATGCGGCGATGGTCGCGCTTCTTGGCCTCTTCCAGCAGCCGCTCGTACTCCGCGAGCTCGGCCTTGGAGCGGAAGGCGACGCCGTTGATGCGGGTCAGCATCTTGTTGTTGGAGTCGTTCTTCCAGTACGCGCCGGATACGCCGGTGAGCTTGAACGCCTTGACGGCCTTGGTGTACATGACGTGCGGGCCGACGCACATGTCCACGTACTCGCCCTGCTTGTAAAAGGTGATGCGGGCGTCCGGGTCGAGGTCGCCGATGTGCTCGACCTTGAACTTCTCGCCTCGGTCGGCCATGTGGGCGATGGCCTCCTCGCGCGGGAGCTCGTAGGTCTCCACCTTAAGGTTCTGTTTGCAGATCCTGCGCATCTCCTCCTCGATCGCGGGGAAGTCGTCCTCGCTGATCTTGGTGCCTTCGGGCAGGTCGATGTCGTAGTAGAAGCCGTTTTCCGTAGCCGGGCCATAGCCAAAGTCGGCCTCCGGGTACAGGCGCTTGATGGCCTGGGCAAGAATGTGCGACGTGGAGTGACGGATGACGTGCAGCTCCTCCGACTCGTCGATATCGCCCACGTGGCCGTCGTTGTAAAGGACTTTCATGTTGCTCTCCTCAAAGTTGGAAACTTAACCATTATGCCACAGCTTGTTTGCGCGCACAATTGGCCGATTGGGGCTAGGCCCCTTTCGGCCAAAAACGCTTTTGCCTGCTGGCCGAGGGACCGAATTGGCCGAAAGGGGGCCTGGACCGAAAACTGGCCGAAAGGGGCCTAACCCCAATCGGCCATTTCCAGGCAGGAGCGCATGTGGGCGGCCATGGCACTAAACGTGGCTTGGGTGCGCTCGTTGGCAAAGCGCCTGCCAAGCATCGCGTCCAGGTATCCCTGCTCGCGTGCGATGCGGCGGCTCTGCGGATACACGAGCTCCCAGGCAAAGCAGATGTGACCGACCAGGATGTCCGCCGGGTGGCGGCGAATGCCGCGCGGAATGGTGCGGTGCTCGTAAAACACGTCCACCACCTCGCCCGAAAGCTCGCTCGACGCCATGTCCTCGTCCGAGACGCCATAGATGTCTTGTATGGGACAGATGCAGTTGACCTTTATGATGTCGATCTTGTCGGCGTCGCGCAGCACGTCGCACAGCTGGCGCGTGCGCTCGTCCAAGTCGGCAGGCAGGCGATAGTCGCTATGCGTGGCGATGGCCACACGCATGCGCTCGTCCTGCGAGTCGTCTTCCACAAACCTGCGGATCTGCGGCCCGTTGGGGTCCGCGTTCCCAAACAACACGTCGACGCCCAGTCGCGCATGCGGCACGGACTGTGAGTCGTTGAACGTGTCGAACCGCCTGACCTGCTCAAAGCGCCCGATGTCGTGCAAGAGCCCGCACAACCACGCAAGGTCTTTTTGCTCCGGCGCAATGCGATCGCAAAGCTCCGCCACGCGATAGGTATGCGCGATCTTGAGGGCGATCCGGGGGTTCTTGGGATCATAGGAGGACACGTAGCCTTCGAAGGCCTTGCGAGCACGATGGCGGTCTACGTACATGCTGCGTATCTACTGGATGCGAGTGCGGCAGTATGGGCAGACCTGCCAGTCTGCGTTGAGCGGCCGGTGGCAGGTGGGGCACACGTTGCGCACCTGCGTGTTGCAAAGCGGGCACACGACAAAGTCGCGGTCGATGGGGCCGCCGCATTTGGGGCAGATGCCGTAGTGCGAAAGCTGATGCTCGCGCAGGGCGATGTCCAGGTCCTGCTCTTCTCGGTCGATGAGGTAGGAGCTGGGCCGCAAGATGACGTATGCCAGGATGCCGACGATGGGCACCATCGCGATGATGGCCCACATCCAACGCGGAGACGCGCCGCGCCTTCCCGCGTCGCGGATGACGTACACGATTGACAACAAATAGACCGACCCCACGCACACACCCAACAGGATGAGCACCATGGCGACCTCGGGGGTCAGCAGCTGCTGGAATATGTCTCTCATCTGACTGCGCTCCTTTGGCAAGTTACAGCGCGGACGTTCCCACATAAGTATAGCAGCATTTTTACTGAGGATATGTCAGCGCTTACGGGCGATAGACGGCACAGTTGTTGGGGGTCTCGTCCACCTGCACCTGGCTGACGGGCAGCCCCTGGGCGCGGAGTCGCTCGCAGGCATAGCGCGCAAGGTTTTCGGCCGTCGTCCTAAACGGCAGCACCGTAAGCGAGAAGCCCTCCGCCTCCAAGGCGGCGACGGTCGAGGGTGCGAGCGACCCCTCCTCCACCAAAAAGGTGTGGTCGAGCTCCTTGGCCAACGCGCGCACGTAGCGCTTGAACGTGCCGAAGTCGAGGACCATGTCGCGCATGGTGCCCTCGCGCTGCAGCTCGTCGACCGCGATGTGGACCACCATGCGCCAGCGGTGCCCGTGGAGGTTCTCGCACTTGCCGTAGTAGTCGGTAAGAAAATGTGCGCTGTCGAAGCTGGCCTCCGTCTTGAGTTCGTACATGTCCCCTCCTCTGTACCTCATAAAAAGTGAGCGGCGACCTCGCCGGCCACGGTTATGGAGCCGCAGGCCACGAATGGACGCTCGCCAAGGTATCTTAGCGCATCTTCCACGGTATTGAACGCCGCCTCTGGAACGACGCCCTGCGACTCAAACACCGCGGCGAGCTCGTAGGCGTCCATGGCGCGCGACGCCTTCGTGCGCGTCACGACCACGCGCCTAAAGGTGGTCGCGAGCTGCGACACCACGCCGACCACGTCCTTGTCGGCAAATATGGCGCACAGAAGCGTCGGCTGCTCGCCGATTCCCAACGGGTCCGCCATGCCGTTCCACGCAGACAAGAACGTCGCGACCGACTGTGGGTTGTGGCACGCGTCGACGATGACGGGTGGATAGGCCCTGACCAGGTCGAAGCGCCCCGGCGTCGGACAGTTGGCGACGGCGTCGACAAGCGCCGGCTCGTCGAGCGCCCGGCCAAGGTATTCCTCGGCAAGCGTCACGGCACATGCGATGTTTTGGGCCTGGTAGCTTGGCTTTAGCGCCCCGAGGGGGCCATAGGTCGCCCGTGGCGTCCGCACGGTAAGCGAAAGGGGCCTTTTCATGCCCGTTGGCATCGCGGCGACGTGGTAGGTTGCCGTGGGCAGGACGCCCGAACCGGGCTCCCCGCGCACCAAGGTGGGCTGCACCTGCACCTCTTCACAACGTGACAAGAGCACCTGTTCCACCGATGCCGGCATGGCCGTGCCTTGCCCCAGCACGCAGCGCCTTCCCGTCTGTATGACCGCCGCCTTGTTGCGTGCGATCTCCTCTGGGGTCGAGCCCAAAAACCGCACGTGGTCGATGCCTATGCCCGTAACGCACACCGCCTGTATGGAGCGGAAGGCCGAGGTCGCGTCCCATGCGCCGCCCATGCCGGCCTCGACGACGGCCACGTCGACGTTATGCCACGCAAAGATGAGGGCTGCCGCAGCCGTGAGCAGCTCGAATTCGCTAAAGCCAAACGAAGCGTTGCCCGCAGCCTCGCGCTCGGCGTCGATCTTTCTTCCCGCCTCGTACGCCTTGCGTACCGCGCGGTCGAGCTCCTCTGCCTGCACGGGCTTACCCTCAACCTCTATTTGGTCGAGGTACGACATGAACATAGGGCTCAAGTAGAGGCTTACCCTTAGACCTTGAGACGCAAGTATATGCGCAGTGTAGCGTGCGGTGGAGGTCTTGCCGTTGGTACCGACGAGCTGTATGGTCACAAACCGCAGGTCGGGGTCACCGAGCTCGCGTAGCAGCGCGGAGATGGGCTCAAGGGACGGGTCTATGCCATGCGATTGGGCGCGTGTTAGTATGCGGTCGTAGCTAGTAGACATGTGCGTATCCAATTCGTTATCGGTTATGTACCTTGCTGCGCTCGTCACTCAGAATGCTGTATGCCACAAACGGTAGCAGAACAACAAAGATGACCGAAGGAACCCACAGGTCAAACTCCGAGGGCGGGAAGATCGACAACACCGTAAAGAACAGTCCCAGCGCGGGAACAAACTGCTGGTTGATGGTCTTCGCAAACAAGAACCGAGTGTCGCGCTTTACCTCGACGCTCATGCCCAGGCCATCGAGGCAAAGCTCCGACCGTATAAGGGCCGGCATGCCGATGAGCACGTCAACGGTGTCAGAGTCACTGAGGGCATCCATCCGGCGGATCTTGTCCTCGTTCTCTATGGCCAACACGCGCACCGACACGGAACGCAACCCGTAGGACACGATTGCGCAATCCATGATGTCCAGGCCTAACAGCGACAAGGTGTCTTGTGGCAACCTCACGATTCGCCTGTCTTCGTCGACCTCATACGGACGCGCGACACGATAAATGCCCGACGCTTGGCCAAGATAGCGGTCGGTCAAGGAGCTCAACACCTTGTCCTTTTGCCTCACCACCCGGTTGTTGTGTACCCGCGGCGCCCCGACCGGTGCGTCAACCAAAGGTGACACGCGCACCGCATCGAACCCTTCCGCCTTTAAGGCGCGCCAGATCTTTTGCGACACATCGTAGTCCAACGATTCGGCAAGCGTCCCTTCGACGTAATACTCATTCAAAAGTACGGCCGCCTTTGGATTGGCGTCCGGTTGTTGCAGCTTTTCCAAAAACCATGGAGCCAGCACGTACGGCGTGTGGAGACCCAAGAGTTCGCGCTGTTGTCGGCTGAGCCTGATGCTGTGCGGCACGCCCTCCCCACTCGCGTGCTCCGGGCCGCGTTCGAATTTGGCCGTTGGCACCACAAGGCTGCAACCCGTCGCGGGACACGTGACCCGATGATACGCGTAGCGCCGGTTGATGCACGCAAGGTCCTCGTCACCTATGAGCACGTTTCTATTGACTATGTGCTCGAGCTGCTGAATCATGACGCGGTCGAACGAAAGCTCGCGATGGCGCAGCACGACCAGCCGATCGTGCTTGCCAAACCCAAGACGCATGGCCGCGTGCGAGGAAACACGAATCTGCCCCGCACTCACCGGGGTCTTGGAAAAGTCCTTCCTGAGCCGTGCTTCCACGATCGTTCCCGTCGTCACGTCGAGGACCGTGGCATACGACTCTTGGGCTATGCCGAGCGAATCCATCCAGACGCCGTTAAGGAGGAACGCGTCAAATGGTTCTGGCGTGCGCGTGCTCTTTCCTGCGACCTCGACGCATATCGGCTGCTCGTACGCACTGCGAAGCATCAAGTCAAGGTACAGCACCACGCCGTGCATCAGGGCTGTTGTCTGTGGCCCGTACGTGCTCGGGACACCGATGACAAGGCTGTCATTGTCTTGCCCACGCGTTGCTTCGAGCACGTCAGACGACTCGTCGAGCGCTTGGACGAGTTGCAAAACGGATTCGTCCGCCTTGGTTCCAACCGCAAGCGTCGCCGTGCTCGCCTGGTCGCCCGTTTGCAGACGAACGGCAAGCTGTGCCTTTTTGCTGCTTGCACCCACGAGGCCGATGGCATCCTGCAGGTCGGGAGCCTCATGCGAGAATTCCAGCGACGTGCAGAGCAGCCGGTTTTGGCTTGCCCACTCTCCTATTGCCTTCACCGTGCAAGCGCCTCCTCCATGTGGCGCACAATGGTCTTGAGCGCATCATACATACGTATAGGATCATATTCCTCGTAAGACGGCATGAGGTATCTCGTGTTCATCTCTATCTGGACCGCGGGAATGCCACACCGTAGCGCCGTGCTTGCCGCCACCGTTTGTGGCTTGCTGGCGGCGAAGGGAGAGTCTATGTACACGGCATCGAATCTGGCACGGACAAACACGTCCCTCATGTACGCGGCTATCCATGTGCTTCCCATCACATTGCGCCCGCCATTGATGCCAAGGTCAACGTCCACATCGCGCGTGGGACTGAGCTGATGGAGGTCGAGCAGCAACGCACACCCCGTTTTGTCTACGACGTCATGCACCGCGCTGCGATACGGGCTCGATTCGTCCCAGTTTGGATCCCCGCCCGCCAACGAGGTGCGGTATGCAATCGTACAGCCAAGCTCCTTGTTGAGCATGAGCGCAAGCGCTCCCGTGCCAGGCTCTGCGGCCTTGCGTTCTTCCTTGCGAACGTGTTCGAAACTGTGCGGCGCACTCACGAAGATGTGGTTCGTGCCTTCTTGTATGCAAAACGGCGTGTTGGCAGGGTTGCTGAACAGCAACAGATTCGCCTCGTATTCGCGCAACCACACAGACGCGCAGTCCTCTTGAGCCATGCTTCGCTTCTCCTAAACCAGCGCCTACGATTCGCCTCGTACCAGCCCAAGGACGTATGACAAGTGACTCCCCACCACGTCGATGGAGGTGTGCGCAAACAACATGCGCGAACCGACCACGTCCTCGACCTCGTTGAGCAAAAGCCCGCCGGCATCATCAAAAAAGAAGTCGATGCCATAGTAGCCCGTGCCCAAATCAGCCGCAATTCTTTGTGCGAGCGCACGTTGGCCGTTGTCCAGCGCATACGGGGCGGCGCTGCCTCCCAGGCTGTAATTGCTCCTGAGCTCTCCGGCGGGAGCCGTACGCAACATGGCCGCAAGGATCTGGCCGCCCAACACATACACGCGCAAATCGCGGCCCACGTTGGGGCACACGCGCTGCGCAAGCCAGTCGCGCTCGGTGCCGGGCGAAACGTTGTCTGCGACAAATCGTTGGTAGGCCGCCTCGCTCTTTACCAACGTGACGCCAACGCCCCCATGGCCATACCGGGGCTTCACCACCAGGGGAAAGCCGAGGCCAGGACATGCGCCCGCCTTCGGCAGAACCTCCGCCGCAAGAAAGTCGACGTCATGTGCCGCGGCAAAAGAATACGTCGCCATCTTGTCGTTTGCCACAGACCCCAACCGCGCGCTGTTCGTAACAACCGTGCCGGCGGCTTCGAGCACCCGGCGCAGCTCAGGCGCCTCGCAGCGAAAGATGGCGAAGTCAGGCGTCGACGCAGGTGCCCCATCGTATAAAAACCTGAATCCGTCCAAACTTATGGCATACGTGACGTGCTCTTCGAACACAAGCGACAAGTCCACACCATGAGCTTGGCACCACTCAACATACATCTGCGCGTATGCGGTGTTTTTGCCGTAACGTTGCTCGTTGTAGACCAGCCAGCCCTTCACTGTCTACCCCTCAGAACAACGTTTGATCGCATGTTGGATGATCAAGGGCGCGATATCGATTCCGGTCACCTTATAGAGGTTTATAAAGTGCGCGTTGGAATTTACCTCGCAGATCACAGGCTCGTCTTCGGGCCCAAACAACAGGTCGACGCCGCCAAAGTCAAGCCCGAGCACGTCACATGCACGGACGGCAAGCGACGCCTGCGCATCGGTCGGCACCCATTCGCGAGCCACCGCGCCGTTCGTGACGTTTGCCCTAAAGTCCCCCGTCTTTGACACGCGCTCCATCGCCGCGACCACCTGGCCTCCGACGACCTGCACGCGAACGTCGCGCCCTTGGCTGGACCGCACGAACGCCTGGGCCAAAGAAGGCCTCTCTTTCATGTCGCTGAGAATGGCACATGCCTCTTGCGCGCTGTGCGCCAGGTGGACTTGCGCCCCAAACGAACCGTAGCATTCCTTGAGCACAAACGGCAGCCCTAAACGATCTGCCAGCCTCGTGCCGTAGTCGGTCCTCGACCAGTCTTGGGCATGAAAGACCTTGGGCGTCAAGATGGTCTGGGGCTGGGGCAGGCCGGCAGACAAGAGCTCTAGATACGTATCGGCCTTGTTGTCGCAAAGCGCGATGGCTTGGGAGCTGTTAAGGCAGCGGCACCCTGCAATCTCGAGCGCCCGGCATAGGCGCACGTCCTTGTCCCAAAAGATGACAAAGTCCGGACGTGGCGCGTCCAGCTCGGCGCCGTGCAAGATGGTGGCCACCTCGAGCGTCGTCTTTCGTTCGAGGAGCACCCCCTCGCCTTGCGCGGCACGCTCGAGCCATTCGTAGAGTTCGATGAACTTGTGCGTGGCGGTAAACCCGTTTACGACCAGCCATCCCCTCATGCGCCCCTGCGCCTTTCTGCGGCCTCGACCACGTGCTGGGCAAGCACGGCCGTCGTTACGGCGCCAACGCCGCCCGGCACCGGGGTGATGGCGCCGACGATGGGCTCCACCTCGTCAAACGCCACGTCGCCACACAGCTTGCCCGCGGCCTCGTCCCAATTGATGCCCACGTCCACGACGACTTGTCCCGCGCTTGCGGCCCGTGCGCCGATCACGCCCGGATGGCCCGCCGCGACCACGAGGATCTGTGCCTGCGAGCAGGTCTTGTCGAGCTCGCGGGTGCGCGTGTGGCACATGGTGACGGTGGCGTTTCGCGCCTGGAGCATGAGCGACACCGGCTTTCCGATCACCAGCGAGCGCCCGACCACGCACACGCGGGCGCCCTCGAGCTCGTAGCCGTAGTGATCAAGAATCCGCAGGCAGGCCTCGGCCGTGCACTGAGGAAACCCCATGCGCTTGTTGGCAAACACGCCAAACAGCGAGCGCTCCGTGATGCAGTCCACGTCCTTGCGGGGATCGAGCGCCTCGCACGCCTCGGCCTCGTCGAGCGTCGCGGGCAGGGGCCGAAACATCAGGCAGCCGTGAATCGAGTCGTCTGCATTTATCTGGTTGATCGCAGACAAGAGCTCGGCCTGCGAGCAGCTGGCGTCCAGCACGAACTTGCGCACGTCGATGCCAATGGTCGCGCAACGCTTGGTGGCGCCGCGTTCGTATGACAGGTCGTCCTCGCGCTCACCCACGCGAATGATGCCGAGCGTGGGACGCACGCCCTGCTCCACCAGCGACTCCGTGCGGCGCGTGAGCTCTTCCGTTAGTGCGCGGGCGACCGGCGCCCCCTTGAGCAGCTTTGCCATGACGCTACCCCCTCTTGCGAATGGATTCGATCACGCGGTCCGCGCATGCCTGGGCGCGCGGCACGTACTCCGCGAGCAGGGCGTCCGACTCGTCTTCGGCATCTTGCGCAAAGACGCGATCGGCGAGCGTGCGCGTGTTGACGTACACGTTGATGGACGCGGCTTGCAGTGCCGCGGCGGCGAGCAAGGCGCCGCAGGCCACGTCGGACTGCAGCATGCGCGAACCCTTTTGGCCCATCTCCTCCAACAGCTCGATGGTCTTGGCGATCAGGCGCATCATGTCGAGCGGAGCGGCGCACGCCTGCTTGGTGGCCCGTTCGAGCACCTCGGCGCGACTGGGCTCGTCACGCGGAATGGCATACGCCTTGCTGAGCGGCACGAAGGCGGCCGCATCCTCGTCCACGAGTTCGAGCAGACGCGTGCGCACGTCCTCTGCCTGCGACAACATGCGCCGCACGTCGCCCTCTACCAGCGCATACGTCTTCTTGCCCGTGGTAAAGTTGCCCACCATCGAGCACAGCGCCACGGCCAGCGCGCCAACGTAGGCGGCGACGCCACCCCCACCGGGCACCGCCTCCTTGGCCGACAATACCTTGGCAAAGTCTGCGCACGTGCGCTGTATGAGCTTGCCGTCCATAACACCACCTCCATGCCGCAAGGGCATCATAAGCGACGCAGGAGCAATCGCATCGACTCGATGCGGACGCCCCTGCGCCTGCATGACCTAGAACAGCCCGACGATGCGCCCGTCGTCGGTCACGTCGATCTTCTCCGCTGCAGGTACCTTGGGCAGGCCGGGCATCGTCATGACGTTGCCGGTCAGCGCCACCACAAAGCCCGCACCGGCGCTGACCTTGAGGTTTCGCACCGTTATGCGAAAGCCCTCCGGCGCACCGAGCAGCGTTTGGTCGTCGGAAAACGAAAACTGCGTCTTGGCAACGCATATGGGCAGCTTGTCGTAGCCGTCATTCGTTAGCTGGGCGAGCTGTTGGCGCGCCCTTTTGTCGAAGTCCACGCCATCCGCATGGTATATCTTGGTGGCGATCGCGTGGAGCTTGTCCTCGATGGAGTCCTGCACGTCGTAGGCAAACGAGAGGCTCGACGGTTGGTCGCACAGGCGCACGACCTCGTCTGCCAATGCGCGCCCGCCTTCGCCACCCTTTGACCAGACCTCGCTGACCGCCACGTTTACGCCGAGCTCATGGCACTTGCGCTCGACCAAGTCCAGCTCGTCCTGCGTGTCGGTGGGAAACGCGTTGATCGCAACGACGACCGGCAACCCGAATACCTCCTGTATGTTGCGCACGTGGCGAAGCAGGTTGGGGATTCCGGCTTCGAGCGCCGCGAGGTCGGGGGTCGTGAGCTTGTCGCGCGCGACGCCGCCGTTGTGCTTGAGCGCGCGCACCGTGGCGACGACGACCACGGCGTTAGGTGACAAACCCGTCGCGCGGCACTTGATGTCCAGGAACTTCTCTGCGCCTAGGTCGGCGCCAAAGCCCGCCTCGGTCACCACGTAGTCGGCCATCTTCATGGCCGTGGCGGTGGCCATTACGGAGTTGCACCCGTGCGCGATGTTTGCAAACGGCCCGCCGTGCACGAACGCGGGGTTGTTCTCCAGCGTTTGGACCAGGTTGGGGTTTATCGCGTCCTTGAGCAGTGCCGTCATGGCGCCTTCGGCATGCAGGTCGTGCACGGTCACGGGCGCATGGCCGTAGGTGTAGGCCACGACCATGCGGCCCAGGCGCGCCTTGAGGTCCGCCAAGCTCGTAGACAGGCAGAACACGGCCATGACCTCGGAGGCGACGGTAATGTCGAACCCATCCTCGCGCGGCACGCCGTGAACGATGCCGCCCAAGCCGTCGACCACGTTGCGCAGCTGACGGTCGTTCATGTCCACGCAGCGCTTCCACGTTATGCGCCTGGGGTCGATGCCTAGCTCGTTGCCCTGCTTGATGTGGTTGTCCAGCATGGCGGCGCACAGGTTGTTCGCCGCGCCGATCGCGTGGAAGTCGCCGGTAAAGTGCAGGTTGATGTCCTCCATGGGCACGACCTGCGCGTATCCTCCGCCAGCCGCACCGCCCTTTATGCCAAACACCGGGCCCAACGAGGGCTCGCGCAGGCACAGCATGGTCTTGCGACCGGTAAGGTTCATCGCGTCGGCAAGACCAACCGACGTCGTCGTCTTGCCCTCGCCTGCCGGCGTGGGGTTGATGGCGGTTACAAGGATGAGCTTTGCCCTGTTGGGAGCGTCGCGCAGCGAGTTGACGTCGACCTTTGCCTTGAACTTGCCGTAGTGCTCGAGCTGGTCCTCTGCAAGCCCGACCTTGGCTGCGACCTCAGAAATCGGCAGCATCGCCGCTTCTTGCGCTATCTCTATATCGCTCTTGTACTCCGCCACGGGCAGTCCCTCCTTCGCGTTTTGTGCCGCACACATTATAGAAGAAGTGGGATAAAAGTCGTCGCGCTCCTCGCTTTTTGCGGAAGTGGCCGATTGGGGCTAGGTCCCTTTCGGCCATTTTTCCGGGTCAACCGAGTGGCCGATTGGGGCTAGGCCCCTTTCGGCCATTTTTGACGCTCACAGCGTACGGGCCTCGGTAACGACGAGGTCGACGGCACGGTCGTGAGGCTCGAGCGCGCCGAGCGCGGCAAGGGAGTCTACAAGCTGGGCTTCTCTGCAAAGCCCCACCGACGTGCCAGCAAACGACGACAAGAACGAGTCATAGAAGCCGCCACCATAGCCTAAACGGTATCCCCTATGGTCAAACATCAGGCCGGGGACGAGCGCAATGCCTTGCGACCATTCCCGCGGGTCGACCTGGGCATGCGTCGCGGGCACGGGCTCCCAAATGCCCATGCGGCTCTGCTTGAGCCCCACGAGCGAATCAACGCGATGCCATGTCATGTCGCGCGT
>JAGCBF010000234.1 GCA_017652285.1 Atopobiaceae bacterium | reverse complement strand
CAAGGACACGTACAAGGCCGAAGTATCAAGCGAGGAAGCGAAGAAGATCGTCGACGAGACGTGCTTGAAGTACTTTGAGGGGTATACGCTTCAGGAGGCCAGGGGAGCTTGGACGGATGGAAAGAACAACCTTACGCATGAGTACACGCTCGTCTGTTACTTTGACGACGCAGACATTAATATGGTTCACAAAGCTGCCGACGAGCTTATCACCAAGCTAAACCAAAACTCCATCCTTATAGAGAAGGACAGGATAGAGATGGAGTTTTACTCGAACTCTCACGAATCCCCCCCACTAACAAAACTGACAACACGGGGCAAGAGAAGCAGCTCTCTTGCCCCGTTTGGATTGCCTAGAATCCCGCAGTGCGTCGCCAAGCGACTTTTGCGTCCGGCTACGCGTCTATGCCAAGCTGGAAGGCGCGCAGGTTAGGTTCGAGCAAGTGCTGGCGCTTGGGCGGCACGCACTTGGCAATGGCAGCGTCGACCGTTTCGCGCTCGCAAAAGTTGGTGAGCGACCACAGTTTGCCAAGGCAGATGATGTTCGCCAGCCCTTTAAGGCCCTCGGCCTCGGCGAGCTCGGTCGCCTTGAACGCGGCCACGGTAACGTCATCGGCAAGCTCGATGCCCTCGGCGCCGTTCATGGCCAGCGTCGTATCGATTACGATGGTTCCGCCCGGCTGTACGGAGGCTGCGAACTTCTCGACGCTCGGCTGATTCATGGCGATCACCGCCGTGGGCCTGGTGATAAACGGCGTGCCGATGGCATCGTCGGAAAGCGACACGCTGCAGTTTGCGGTGCCACCGCGCATCTCGGGTCCGTAGCTGGGCATCCACGACACCTGTCGGCCGTCGAGCAAGCCGCAGTTTGCCATGATCTTGCCCGCAAACAGCAGTCCCTGTCCGCCAAAGCCAGAGAGCACGCACAGGAGCTCGTGATTGAAGTCGGCCATTGTTCTACGCCTCCTTTTTTTGCTGGGCGATTGGACAGTCCTTGGCGCGATCGAGCGCCGCTTCCGCCGCGTTGGCGAAGCCGTCTGCCACCACGTCCTTGTACACACCCAGCGGGTAGTAGGGCAGCATGTTGTCGCGCAGCCACTGGAAGGCGTCGAGCGGCGTCATGCCCCAGTTGGTCGGGCAGGTGGATACGACCTCGACGAGGGAGTAGCCGATGCCGTCGATCTGGTTTTGGAACGCCTTCTTGATGGCCTTCTTTGCCTGCATGATATGCTTGCGCGAGTCGCAGGTCACGCGCTCGACGTATGCGACGCCGTCGAGCGTAGAGACCATTTCGGCAATGCGCACGGGATAGCCCACCTTGGAGACGTCTCGACCATACGGACTGGTCTGCGTTACCTGGTTAGGCAGCGACGTGGGCGCCATCTGTCCTCCCGTCATGCCATAGATGGCGTTGTTGATAAAGATCACCGTGATCTTTTCTCCACGCGTGGCGGCGTGAACCGTCTCGGCCGTACCAATGGAGGCAAGGTCGCCATCGCCCTGGTAGGCAAAGACCACGTTGTCGGGATGCACGCGCTTGACGCCCGTGGCGACTGCCGGGGCGCGACCATGCGCCGCCTCGATCATGTCGCAGTTCATGAAGTCGTACATCATGACGGAGCAACCCACGGGTGCGATGCCCACGGTCTTGCCCTCGATGCCCAGCTCGTCGATGCATTCCGCAACCAAGCGGTTGACGATGCCGTGCGTGCAACCCGGGCAGTAGTTGAAGATGGCGTCGGTCAGTGCATGCGGACGAGCGGACTTTATGGTCTCGCCCTCTGCAATTTGGGATCCAATGCGCTCCTGCTGGTAGTCGGGAAGCGTGACGGAGCCACAATCGGGCTTTGCCATGCTACTCACCCCTTTCGTAGCTGCTCTTGCGATGCTGAGGGTGCGGAAGCAGCGACCCCACGGCACCAGGCTCTGCCGACTGGCATACGGATTCTCCTGCCGCCACGGCCTCGATGGCCGCAAGGACCTCCTCGGGCGTAGGCAGCACGCCGCCGGTGCGGCCAAAGAAGTCAACTGACGCACGACCGTTTACGGCCAGGCGCACGTCTTGCACCATTTGGCCCATGTTGAGCTCGACGGAAAGGAACTTGCTCGCGCCGCTGGCAATGACCTGCTCAATTGCCTTGGTGGGGAACGGCCACAGCGTAATGGGGCGCAGCAAGCCAGCCTTTATGCCCTTGGCACGCGCATCGCGCACAGCAGTACGGGCAATGCGGCTCGCGGCACCAAAGGCCACGACCACGATGTCGGCGTCGTCGCACTCCATGAGCTCCTGGCGCTGGTGCTTCTCTTGGATCTCGGCGTAGCGCTCAAAGCGCTCGAAATTCGTTTGCTCGAGCTTTTCGGGCGAGAGGTACAGCGAGTTGATCACGTTGTGCTCGCGCTTGCCCGCATGGCCGGAGGTCGCCCACGGCTTGTTGGGCAACGAGTCCAGGTCGCGCTCGGGCGGCAACAGCACGGGCTCCATCATTTGGCCAATCATGCCGTCCGCAAGAATCATCGTGGGCGTGCGATACTCGTCCGCAAGGTCAAACGCATCATAGATAAGATCGGCCATCTCCTGCACCGTGGAAGGCGCGAGGACGGGCATGTAGAAGTCACCATGCCCCAAGGCACGCGTGGCTTGGAAGTAGTCGGACTGCGACGGTTGGATGCCACCAAGGCCTGGGCCTCCACGTTCCACGTTGACGATGACGCCAGGGCAATCCGCACCTGCCATGTATGAAACGCCCTCACCCTTGAGCGACACGCCGGGAGAACTGGAGCTGGTCATAACGCGCGCACCAGCCGCAGCGGCGCCATATACCATGTTGATGGCGGCAATCTCGGACTCTGCCTGCAAAAAGGTGCCGCCGATGAGCGGGAGCTTCTTTGCCATGTAGGCTGCAAGCTCGGTCTGCGGCGTAATGGGATAACCAAAGAAGAAGCGGCAACCCGCACGCATGGCCGCCTCGGCCAGCACCTCGTTGCCCTTCATGAGGACGCGCTCTTGCGCCTGATTTTGTTGTGCCATTTACTTCACCACCGTAATTGCGACATCGGGGCAGGTGAAGTAGCAAGAGGAGCATGCTATGCACCCCTCCTTCACCATCTTGGCGGGATGATATCCCTTGGGGGTAATGCGCTCTTGGTCCAGCGCAAGCACACCCTTGGGACAAGCGGCGACGCAAAGCCCGCAGCCCTTGCAGTGCACGTCGTCCACAATAATACGTGCCATATTCCCTCCCTCTCTCCATTAGGGTTTTGGCAAACTGTCATTATACGGCTAAGATGCGCACGCATGCCGCATGGCCGCAGTTATTCTCCAACGTGTCACACGACGCATACGACAACTTCAGCAACCTCGTGGCCGAAAGGGGCCTAGCCCCAATCGGCCATTCAGCAACCTCGTGGCCGAAAGGGGCCTAGCCCCAATCGGCCATTTCATCCCACGGTAAGCGTACGTGACGTGGCATTACCAGCAACGGCTCGTCCGCCTGCGGCAAACCGCCTGCTACCTCGGGCACGACGGTGGCAACGAGCGGCAGACCACACAGGCTCGCAACCTCGTTGGCAAAGGCTCGGCCACGCTCCACGTGCTCCATCGTGGTCTCGTCACCGAGGTTTGACGTGTTAAGGATGCCGTCGGCTCGCATGTGCGCATGCTCTTCGATGCCAGGCAGCATGGCCGCCGCATCCTCGGGCGTCTGCGTAAGCGCGCGGAACGCAGATACCACATACCATACCTGCGCGCCGGCCTCACGCAACGCATGCGACCAACGGCCTATGGCGGTCGCTCCGTCATCGTCACCACCCACGTCTATGATGAGGCGCTGACCGGTGGGATCGCTGGCCACCTGGGCGATAACGGCATCAAGCTCGCCCGTAAGGCTTGGCGTATCGAGCGTCGTGCGCGCAAGCACCGGCGCGATAAGACGAACGCCCTTGTCGCCCAGCAGCTCGGGATAGTCACTTGACCTGAAGTACGGATTGACCACGTCAAGGTCCGCCAGCGTCACCCTACGTGCCGTCTTGGCCTCCGCCAACGCCAATCCCAACGCCACGTTGGTTTTGCCCACGCCTGCGTGACCGACGAGCACCGTGATGGGCGCCAGATCAAACTCATTGGCATCGTAGCCGCTCATTGCGCCTCCCCTCCAACGCATGCGAGACAAGGGTCACCCCTAACGTTATGCCGTCTTGATGGCTGCCGCTTCCTGTAGGCCAAGCAGCTCCACGGCCTCTTCGCGCATCTTGTACTTTTGGATCTTGCCCGCCTCGTTCATGGGGTATCCGTCGACAAAGACCACGTACTGGGGGATCTTCTCCTTTGCCACGCGCGTGCGGCAGAACTCCTTGACCTCCTCCTCCGTGGCGGTTTCGCCATCCTGCAAAATGATTTCGGCACACACCGCCTCGCCGTAGACCTTGTCGGGTACGCCAATGACCTGTACGTCCTTGGTCTTGGGGAAGGTGTACAAAAAGTCCTCGATCTCCTTGGGATACACGTTCTCTCCGCCGCGGATGATCATGTCCTTAAGACGCCCCGTCACCCGGAAGTAACCATCCGACTGGCGCAACAAGATGTCGCCGGAATGCAGCCAGCCGTCCTCGTCAATGGCCGCCGCAGTTGCCTCCGGCATCTTGTAGTAGCCTTTCATCGTATTGTAGCCACGGCTGCAGAACTCGCCGGGCTCGTTGTCGCCAAGCTCCTCGCCCGTCTCGGGATCGATGATCTTGGTCTCCACGCCAAAGATGGGCAGGCCGACCGTCGTGACGCGCTGCTCGACGGTGTCGGTCGTCTTGCTCATGGTGGTGGCCGGCGATGCCTCCGTCTGGCCGTACGTGATGCAGATCTCCTTCATGTTCATGCGGTCGATGACCTCGCGCATCTTTTCGATGGGGCACGGGCTGCCGGCCATGATGCCGGTGCGCATGTGACTGAAGTCCGTGGTCTCGAACTCGGGGACGTTCATCATCGCAATAAACATAGTTGGCACGCCATGGAAGCACGTGATCTTTTCTCTGTTGATGCACGCGAGGCCCTTGCGTGGGCTAAAGGCAGAAATGGGGCTCATGGTGACGCCATGCGTCATGGATGCCGTCATGGCCAGCACCATGCCAAAGCAATGGAACATAGGCACTTGGATCATCATGCGGTCGGCCGTGGAAAGGTCCATGCAGTCTCCGATGGCCTTGCCGTTGTTGACCACGTTGTAGTGCGTGAGCATGACGCCCTTGGGGAAGCCCGTCGTCCCCGAGGTATATTGCATGTTGCAGACGTCGTCCTTGCGAATCTGCGCACAACGGAAGTCAACCTCTGCCTGCTTGACGCGCGGGGCAAGGTCAAGCGCCTCGTCCCAGGAATAGCACCCGGGATGCGGCCCATCGATGGTCACGACGTTGCGCAGGCATGGGAACTTCGCGCTGTGCCACATGCCCGCCATGCCAGCCTGCGCCAGCTCGGGAATCAGCTCGTCGACGATATCCAGGTAGCTCGTGCCCTTGTATTCGTCGATCATCACCAGCGTATGCGTGTCGCTCTGACGCAGCAAGTACTCGAGCTCATGGATCTTATAGCCCGTGTTGACCGTGACCAGTACGGCGCCAATCTTGACGGATGCCCAAAACGTCAGGTACCACGCTGGCACGTTGGTGGCCCATATGGCCACCTTGTCTCCCGGCCGCACGCCCATGGCGATGAGCGATCGCGCCAACACGTTGACGTCCTCGCGGAACTCGACATAGGTACGGGCGTAGTCCATCTCGGTAAAGCGGAAGGCATACTGGTCGGGATACACCTCGCATATGTGATCGAGCACTTGAGGAAACGTGAGGTCGATCAGGTGCTCCTTGGGCCAAGGATACGTGCCGCTTCCCTTGATGGAAGGCTGCAGCTCTCCCGTAATCTTGGATGCGGGAACAGGCGCGACCGCTGCTGCTTGAACCTCTTCTGGAGTCTCCTGAGCCTCCAGACCGCCACGCAAATAATCGTGCATGTAGTTGATGAACTGCGGAAACACGATACCCGGCTCGCCGTTGGCGACCTCTCGCGCCCACATGCGTGGCCACTCAAAGGTCACATAGCCATCGTATCCCGCATCCTGCAGCGCGTCGAACATGGCGACCAGGGGCATGTCGCCCTCGCCCATCATGCGATACTGTACGCGGCCATCCACCACCACGGAGTCCTTGACGTGACAGTACCTAAGATGTTTGCCAAGATTGGAAATGGTCGTCGCGGGATCCTCGCCAAACAGGCGGTATGGATGGTGCATGTCCCACAACGCGCCGACGTAGGGCGAGTCGACCGCATCGAGCACGCGAGCGAGTCGAGCGCTGTCGGCATAGTCAGACTCAGTTTCTATGAGTATCGTGACGTCGTATATGGAAGCCATGTCGGCCAGGTGGCGCAACGTGGCGACCACCGCATCGTCGTCCGTAAAGCCGATCAGGTAAAAGTCGCGAGACAAGAGCACGCGCACGAACGACGAGCCCATCTCGCTCGCAAGCTCGATGTACTGGACCACGTCGTCCATCGCCTGCAATCGGCCGTCCTCCGTACACAGTTCGCAACCGGTCGAGAAGCACGAGATCTCCAGTCCCAACCTGTCGAGCTGGGCACGCGTCCGCTGGCGCTGACGTGGAATGAACGGCCTGGCCTGGGGCGCAAACTCGTTGCCTGCCACGCCACGAATCTCTATGCCGTCAAATCCCAGGTCCTTTGCCATGGGATAGATGTCGGTCCAGACGTAGGCAGGGCAGCCGATGGTGGAAAAAGACAGTTTCATGAGGGCATCTCTCCATATCAAGTCAATCATGCCGTAGCATGCGGGACAAAACTCAAGTTGCAAAAAGGGGTTACGGGCGCAACCGCTTGCATGCGGAAGCGCCTAAAGAAGCAGCAGCCCTAAATCAAAAGAGACGATGCCGGCATATGTGTCGTCAGTCGTATTCATGGGGCAAGTTATACCACCTAACGACCGAAGAACAACGGGTTTGCAAAACCTCGTCACACGAGCGAAACATGCCTTTTGCAGTACATGGCAAACGATGCAACAAGCCAATTCGATGCCTTAGAGCGCTGCCCGAATCTCTTGCTCCGAGAAACCAAAGCGCTCAGAAGCCAGAGAAAGCGCCAACAGGCCATCGCGCACCATGGCTGCCGTAGCACGCAAAAAAGCAGCCCGTTCGTTATCACGGCCCTCGGCGCGGCCCTCCGCGCGACCTTGTTCGCGGCCTTCGGCACGGCCCTCCGCGCGACCTTGTTCACGGCCCTCGGCGCGGCCTTCTTTCCAGCCTTTTTCGTGCCCTTCCTTCCAGCCGTCGTTCATGCCCTGTACATAGCCCTCTTCAATGGCACCCACGCTCAGATTGCACATGGCTTTTACCCTTTCACTTAGGTCTTCACTCACAATAATACCGTACTTCTCATGCAGGATTAGCAGCTTCTTTTGCGCTTCAATGCCCGTAGCAAGAAGTATTTCCAACATTCCCAAAGCTCCTTCTGACTTCCCGGGTTCACCGCTATTCAAACACATAAGTACGAGCTCGATCAGGTCAAAATCGTTCTGGGCAAACTTCGCTTTGCCCACACGTTGTGTTGGTGTAATTCCAAAAGTCGTAACGGTTCCCGCATACTTCACAGGTGGGTGAGCGCACACCCAAATCGTCACGACCTTACGAATGCGCTCATAGTGTGATCTTTCCACGATGCTACCACCTTGCATGGATAGCATTCTTCCACCATAGAAAACGGCTCTCTTTAGCAATGGATACCCGGGATGGTAATTGTTTTGGGCCTCAACATCTATCTCGACCCTGACAAGATCTTTTCCGTCGTTGTTCTTGGGACTTGGTGCCCAGGCGTCAAACCTAATGTCAAAGGTAACCGTTCCCTCTGCGACTGTCTTGTCTTCGTTTGTAAGCGCCTGTACGCGTTCCGCATGGGCATCCCGGTCAACCGGATCTTCTCCAATGCGTGGCTCTCCCACAAAGTAACTTTGAGCAATTTCTTGCGGACTCACGTCAGAGAATTCGTCAACATAGTCGTGTAGGATACGTGCAAGTATTTGTTTTTCTGAAAGAAGGCGCTTGCATGCTGCATCGTAATCGTCTGCCACCGAACGTACGGCACGTGCTACGCTCGTATCTTCGCTCATGGTCACTCCTTGACTAGTACGTTTGTTTTCTTTACAGCGAGTATACAATACTGTTGTTCTTTTATGAAGAGATAATTTGGAACGATTCGATGCTCTGTTCGGTCATCTACACTGGTATCCGAATGACGGCGTACCAAGGGATGTTGCCTCTATGGCCAACGCTGGGCCCATACATCAACTTGGCGTGCCGCAACATACTCGCGCTTTTCCAAAAAAGGAGGAAAGGGTCGATGTTTACCATAGAAGGCTCTTACGAAACCGCCACCTGTTTTGCCACCAGCATAGAAGACGCGGCAATTGAGCAAATCCGCGCCATGTGCAACCAACCCTTTACCAAGGATGCCCACGTGCGCATAATGCCCGATGCCCACGCCGGCGCAGGATGCACCATTGGCACCACTATGCATGTTACGGATAAGGTCGTGCCCAACATCGTTGGTGTGGACATAGGATGCGGCATGTACACCGTAAACCTCGGATGCACCGCGATTGACCTGCCCACCTTTGACGAAGCCTGTCACGCAATTCCCTCCGGATTCGAGGTGTGGGACGACTGCAGGGAGCATTTTGACCTAACCGAGCTGCACTGCCACCAGTCCCTGCGCGACATCGATCGTTTGCAGCGTTCGTTGGGCACCCTTGGTGGCGGCAACCACTTTATAGAGATAGACAGGGCACTGGATGGCACCAACTATCTGGTTATTCATTCGGGCAGTCGCAATCTAGGCGTACAAGTGGCAAGCCTCTATCAACGCCAAGCGGTCAATCTACACAAAGGCAAGGGAGCATATGCCGCCAAGCGCGACGAGCTTATTGAGGCATACAAAACCGCAGGCCGCAGCAAGGAGATTCAATCGGCACTGGCGCAGCTGGAGGCAAACCCGCACGAGCCGGACGTTCCCGCCGAGTTGTGTTGGCTGCATGGGAGCTATCTCGACGATTATTTGGCAGACGTAACAGTATGCCAGCGCTTTGCACGACAAAACCGCGAACTCATGGCAACAGAACTCATTCGTCGCTGCGGACTCACCATACACGACGCCTTCCACACCATCCATAACTACATAGACACAAACGAGATGATCCTGCGCAAGGGCGCTATAGCCGCCCACAAGAACGAACTCGTGCTCATTCCCCTTAACATGCGCGACGGATCGGTGCTCGCGCGCGGCAAGGGCAACGCCGATTGGAACTACTCTGCACCACACGGTGCCGGGCGCGCACTGTCGCGCAAGGCGGCAAAAGAACAACTCAGCTTGGATGACTACCGCAAGCAAATGGCTAACGTGTACACTACGTCCATAAACGAGGCGACGCTCGACGAGGCACCCGACGCCTACAAATCGGCCAAGGACATTCTGCAGCCTATTGCTGAAGCCGTTGACGTACTAGAGGTGTTGCACCCCATCTATAACTTTAAAGCATCTTAACAGGGGGTGTATAACACACGGCACAACACTCGTGCTCGTTGATATCAACAGCCGAATTGCTAAGAACACGCCACGCTTTCCCCACTACAGTATGTTTAGGGATGGAACGATAAAGGAGCAGCTATGGCCAAAGCAGTAACGTACCAATGCCCCAACTGTAATGGCGTTATGACCTTTGACGCCGCGACGGGTCATCTTGTATGCGAGTTTTGCGGTGCCGTGTTTGAACAAGGCGAGGCAGAGGTCAATCTACCCGTGGCAGACAAGGACGTACAGCGACAAGAGACCACACATGCTCAAACGGTCAGCGACTTTTTGGAGCGCGCTCCATGGGAGATAACGGCAGACGGCACGGTGGGTGCGGTGGTCTACTCATGTCCCTCGTGCGCGGCAGAGGTCGCTGCCGACCAAAGCGTGGTTTCGACCAGCTGTCCCTATTGTGGCAACAACATGCTGGTCGCAGGCCTTGCCACAAAGGACAACATTCCCCAGTATGTGCTGCCCTTCTCGGTAACGAAGGAGCAGGCAGAGCAGCGCATGCGCCAGCATTTTGAGCACAAGTGGTACTTGTCGCGTGCGTTTGACGCGCAGCTCGCGCACATGCAAGGCGTATACGTGCCGTATCATTTGTACGACATGACCGTACAGGGACGTGCAGACTACATTGGCTACTATGAGGTGTCGGATGATGACGGCCACGACACCAAGTATTACTACGCCATAAAGCGTGCAGGCCACGCATCGTTTACGCACGTACCTGTGGACGGCTCGTCCAAGATGCCAGACGGCCACATGGACGCCATCGCACCGTTTGGTTTTGACCATATGCAGGACTTCTCTGCAAGCTACGCGGCTGGCTTTTTGATGGAAGTCGCCGACGAAGACGCAAGCACGTGTCTTCCGCGCGCAGAGCAACGCGTTCGCACGTCATTTGAACAAGATCTTAAAGCCGATGCTCGCAAGGAGCGAAACGTGGAGGGCATCGAGGAGGTCGTGTCGCAGGAGACCAACGTTAAGCTCGACGGCACCTCGTCCTGCGTGCTTCCCGTGTGGCTCATGCACTGCACCTGGGAAGATGTACAGATGCTCTTTGCCGTTAACGGAGAAACGGGAAAATGCGTAGGCGACTTACCCGTAGACAAGCGCCGTCGCACCCTTACCATCATTGCTGCCATAGCGGTGCTCGCCATATTGTCAATCGTGCTATATATTTCCTTTTTTATGGATGACGAGGACGGCCTTAAGTTCCTGGTCGGTGCAGTCATCGCTACGCTGATCGTCACCATCATGATTGACAGCCACTTTATGTCGCAAATGCACACTGCCGTCGAGGCAACGGACGCCCACATGAGCTACAACGACGAGGGCTTGGTAGTGACGGATCGCTGGCGCAGCAAGCATCGCTACCTCAGCATAAACAAGGCACGCAAGCAACTGTAGTTTGGTTCGGCACATCAGCCTCAAAGAACTTTTTAGCAGAGGGAACCGTACGGTCCCCTCTGCTCATATGATATAAATGCACCCTTGCGTGTTAGCGTTAGATCAGCCCATCGCGCTTGTCGTGAGTGTTCGCCGTCTCCTCGTCCTTCTTGCGAATGGCCACGCGACGAATCTTGCCGTTAACGGTCTTGGGCAGTTCGTCCACGTAATCGATGATGCGCGGGTACTTGTACGGTGCCGTCTCGCGCTTGACGTAGCGCTGCAGCTCCTTGGTCAGTTCCGGCGTACCCTCATAGGCAGAGTGCAGTACGATCGTCGCCTTGACCGCCTTGCCGCGCACGGGATCCGGCACACCCGTAACGGCGCACTCACGCACGGCTGGATGCTCCAGAAGCACGCTTTCGATCTCGAACGGCCCGATTCGATAGCCCGAGCTCTTGATCACGTCGTCGTTGCGGCCCACATACCACAGGTAGTCGTCCTCGTCGCGCCATGCGGTGTCACCCGTGTGATACCACCCGTCGTGAATTGCCTCCGCGGTCTTCTCCGGATCGCGATAGTACTCGACCAGGATGCCCTCGGGCTTGTGCGCCTGGTCGTAGGCAATGCAGATCTCGCCCGTCTCGCCATCCTCACACTCCGTGTGGTCGGGTCGCAGAATGCGGATGTCGTACAGCGGTACGATCTTTCCCATCGATCCTGGCTTGGGATGCGACCCGTTGAGGTTTGCGACGGTCAGCGGCGTCTCCGTCTGGCCAAAGCCCTCATAAATGGTAAGGCCGGTCTGGCGCTTCCAAAAGTCATACAGGTCGGGATTCAGCGCCTCGCCCGCCGTCGTGCAGTACACCAGCGAGGTGAGCTTGTACTGGGTTTTCTCGTCATGCATCATATGCCGCATAAGCAGGCGGTACATGGTCGGCGGACAACATAGGGTGGTGATGCCGTACTCGTCTATGTGCGACAAGATCTCGTGCGCGTGGAAGCGATCGAAGTCGTAGGTAAACACGCACGACTCCATCGTCCACTGACCATAGAACTTGCCCCACACGGCCTTGCCCCATCCCGTGTCCGCGATGGTAAAGTGCAGCCCGTTGTCCCCCACGGTGTTGTGCCAGAGCTTGGCTGTTATGGTGTGGGCCAGCGCGTACGTGTAGTCGTGCAGCACCATCTTGGGATTGCCCGACGTCCCGCTGGAAAAGTACATGATCATAGGCTCGTCCACCGTAGTGGTGATGCGACCCCAAAAGTCACTTGCCGCCCGCACGCCAGAGTTGAAGTCGACCCAGCCCTCGCGATCGGACGTCAGCTCGCATACGTGGTCTGATCCACTCAGCGCCTTGTGCGGTGCAGGGTCAAAGTCCTCCTGATCGACCGCCAAGCCAGCGCCGCCAGCCGCCACGAGTATCTTGATCTGCAAATCCGCGCACGTAGGCGCCACGGCATCGCACACGTCCGCGATCGTTCCCGCATCCGTGCAGATAACCGCCTTGATTCCGGCAGAATCCAAGCGATACTTAAGGTCATGCTCTCGCAACATAAACGTCGCCGGCACCAGCAAGGCGCCAATCTTGTGCAGCGCCACTGCCGTTATCCAAAACTGATAATGACGGCGAAGAATGACGAGCACCGCGTCGCCCTTGCGGATTCCCTGCGCTACCAAGAAGTTGGCGCACTTGTCCGACCAAAACTTTATGTCACCAAAGCTAAAGCGATGCTCTTCTCCCTCGGGATTGCACCACACCATGGCCGGGCGGTCCGGCTCTGCCTCCGCGATGTTGTCCACCACGTCATACGCCCAGTTAAACGTGTGGGGGTAATGAAGGGACAAATGGGCGACCTCGCCGTTGCGGTCGCGGCTTTCGGACAAATAGTTTTCGCTTAGATAACGCATTATTGTTTTCCTTTGCACATCAAAAAGAGATTATTGCGACAGCCACGCGGCATAAAAAACCGCAAGCAGCGGCAATGCATGTACATGCGCGCTGTTTGCGTTTGGTTTACGGCACCGCCCACAAGAAGGGGACGATGCCTACATAAT
>JAGCBF010000233.1 GCA_017652285.1 Atopobiaceae bacterium | reverse complement strand
TCCGCGCGCAGTTCCGCAGCGAAGCGAGGACTGTCTGAGCACGGAGATGATGCAGGCGGGTCCGTAGCCTTACATCAACGAGCACACGTTCTGTGCAAAGGCCACCGGATCATCCACCGACAAGCCCTCGACCAACAGTGCCTGGTCGTAAAGCAAGCTGGCATACAGCGCGAGCTTCTCGTCGTCACCCGCCTCCTGCGCGGCAACGAGCTTGTCAAACACCGGATGCCCCGCATTGAGCTCAAGGATGCGACGGCTATGCGGTGCCTCCATGCCTTCGGGACCCTGCGCCAGCACGCGCTCCATCTCTAGCGACACAGGACCTTCGGTCGTGATGCGCGCGGGAGCGTCAGTCGGGTTGGCAGCGGCCACGACCTTCTCGACCTTGTCGCCCAACTTGCCCGCAAGTGCGCTGAACAGGCCCTCGTGCTCGGTCGTCGCCTTCTCGGCCGCCTCCTTCTCTTCGTCCGTCGCGAGGTCGAGGTCGCCAGAGGTCACGTTCTTGAGCTCGTAGTCGCGTGCGTCGCGCCCCTTGTTCTCCGAGTCGCCCGCCACGGCGGCCGCATGATAGGTGCGCATGGCCTGGAAGGTGAACTCGTCCACGTCCTGCGTGCACAGCAGCACGTCAAAGCCCTTGTCGAGCACGGTCTTTACGATAGGCATCTTGGCCAGGCGGTCACGCGAGTCGCCTGCGACGTAGTAGATGACCTCCTGCTTCTCGGGCATGGCGGCCACATACTCGGCAAAGGTGACCATCTTCTCGTCGCGAGCGGACCAAAACAGCATAAGGTCTGCCAAGGGGTCGGCCTTAGCACCGTAGCTGTTGTAGATGCCAAACTTGAGGCCGCGACCAAAGTTTTCGAAGAACTTCTCGTACTCCTCGCGGTCGTTGTCGCGCATGTCCTGCAGGTTGCGCGTAATCTGGCGCTCGATGGAGCGAGCCATGGCACGAAGCTGGCGGCTCTGCTGCAGCGTCTCGCGCGAGATGTTGAGCGACACGTCCGGGCTGTCCACCACGCCGCGCACGAAGTTGTAGTAGTCGGGCAGCAGATCGGCGCATTTCTCCATGATCATGACGTTGGAGGAATACAGCGCGAGGCCCTTCTCATAGTCCTTGCTGTACAGGTCAAACGGCGCGCGGCCGGGCACGAACAGCAGAGAATAGAAGTCGAGCGTACCCTCCACGTGGAAGGGAATCGTGCGCGCGGGGTCGTCCCAGTCGTGGAACGTGGACTTGTAGAACTCGTCGTAGTCCTTTTGCTCCACGTCCTGCTTGCGCTTGCGCCAAATGGGGGTCATGGAGTTGAGGGTCTCGAGCTCCTCATAGTCCTCGTACTCGGTCTGGTAGTCGTCACCTGCATCCTCGGGCTTGGGCAGCGCACGGCTCTTGGTAACCATCATGCGGATCGGGTGGCGTACGTAGTTGGAGTAGCGGGTCACCAGGTCGCGCAGACCCCACTCGGAGAGGTACTTGTCAAAGCCCTGATCGGCCTCCTCCCCATCCTCGGGTGCCTCGGGCTCATCGCGCAGGGTAATGATCACGTCGGTACCGTGCGTGGCGCGCGGCTCGTCCGCCTTGGTGATCGTGTAGCCCTCGGCGCCGTCCGACTCCCACACGAAGGTGTCTTCGGAGCCAAAGGCGCGGCTGACCACACGAACCTGCTTGGCAACCATGAACGAGGAATAGAAGCCCACGCCAAACTGCCCGATGATGTCGACCTCACCACCCTGCGCCTCGGCATTGGTCTTCTTGAACTCCTCGCTGCCAGAGTGCGCGATGGTGCCAAGGTTTTCCTCCAGTTCGGCCTCGGTCATGCCGATGCCGTTGTCAGAAATCGTGATGGTGCGCGCATCCTCGTCATACGCCAGGCGAATCTCCAGGTCCTCGTCATCGAGCTTTGCCGAGGTATCGGTCAGGCTCATAAACGAGAGCTTGTCGATTGCGTCGGATGCGTTGGACACGAGCTCGCGCAAGAAGATGTCCCGATTGGTGTAGATCGAGTTGGCCATGAGGTCGAGCAGCTTCTTGCTCTCTGTCCGGAATTGCTTCATGTGGTGCTTCCTTTCCTAAACCCATAGAACAGAAAGCTTTATACCCATTCGATCACAGTTTAAACGCCACAACCAACAAAAAGAGATTTGCCGAATGAACCGGCCGGGTCATTTGGCCGATTGGGGCAAGGTCCCCTTCGGCCATTTTCGAGCGCGTGGCCGATTGGGACAAGACCCCTCATGGCCAAACTAAACACACATGCTAGAATCAATCTTTATTAGACCCCTAAACCGCGCGGAGAGGACGTCATGAAATCCAGAACGATCAGGGCCTCGCTGCTAACGATGACCATCGTGTTGGTGCTGGCAATGGCAGGAACCGTTGCCTTCTTGAGCCTCGAGATCTACCGCTCCAGCATGATCGAGCGCATTAAAAACTACGCCGGTGACGTCATCAATTGCATTGCACGCCGCACGGATGGCGACGACCTCGAGCGGTGCATAGAGACGGGCGAGAAGTCCGCCGCATACGACGAGCTCCAACGCCTTGCAAACGACTTCAAGGAAACGCACGACCTCGAATTCATATATATCATCAAGCCACTCAAGGTCGAGCCTCCCCACAACATGATGGACGTCCTCGCCGCGACCACCGCATGGGAGCGGGAAAACGAGGCTGACACCCTCACCGACCTCGGCGTCATTACCGACGACATGTATCCGGCAGACGTCGCGGCACAGTATATGTCGCGCATGGACCACGACCCCACCGTCACGTACTTTCGCAACGACACCGACTTTGGCAAAATCTACACGGCCATTCGCCCGATCTTCAATGGCGCGGGAGACCCGGTCGCCGTCATATGCGGCGACATCAAGATCAACGACATCAACGATGCGGTGCAAACCTACGCGCTCGCGGCCGGGGCGGTGTCAATCGCCTACTCGGCAATCGTGCTGATCCTTGTCAACCGCTGGATAGCCAGGCGCATCGCGAACCCCATAAGCCGGCTGCAGCGGTCGACCAGCGACTTTGAGGAGAAGTGCCGGATGAGGGCAGACGTCTCCGAGCTGACCATGGACGACCCGCACATCGACACAGGTGACGAGATCCAGGCGCTTTCCGACTCGCTCGTCTCGATGGTACATGACGTCCAGGCATACGCGAACGACCTGTCCACCAAGGACAACGAGATATTGTCGATGAAAGAATACGTGAGCAAGTTGGACGTCCTTGCCTATCACGACGCCTTGACTGGCGCAGGAAACAAGGCGGCGTACGAGAAGGCCGCGACGCGCTTGGAAAGCGACATCCTTGCGGGATCGGCACACTTCGCCATCGTGATGGCGGACCTCAATTATCTTAAGCGCATCAACGATACGTATGGGCACGACAAGGGAAACGACTACCTGCGGAGCATGTGTACAATCATGCGCGAGGTGTTTGTCGACTCACCCCTATTTCGCTTGGGCGGCGACGAATTTGCCGCCATCATCGAAGGTCAGGAACTCGCAAGGTGCTCGCAGCTCGTCGATGAGCTCAGAAGGCGCGCCGAAGCCACGCGCGAAGACAATAGCCTGCCGCCATGGGAGCAGATATCGGTCGCTTGCGGCTACGCGACATACGAGGCGGGCGACGACGTCGCTGCCGTGCTCGCGCGCGCCGATCGCGCCATGTACGAGGACAAACGACAAATGCACGCCCAACGATAACCGCAGGCATGGCCGCGCGTTGGCCCCCGGCCGCGCGTTGCCC
>JAGCBF010000232.1 GCA_017652285.1 Atopobiaceae bacterium | reverse complement strand
TATACAGGCGAGGAGCAGGTTTACGACTCGTGGTACAAACAGCCCGACCTTGTCGTACAGAGCGGAATCACCACGCTCGTCAAAGGAACCGACTATACCGGTAATTACAAGGACAACTACTACCCGGGTACGGCGACCGTTACGGTTACGGGCGTCGGCGCATACGCGGGCGCTACGGGCAAGGCGACCTTTGCGATCAAGAAGCCCGACATCGGCACGGGCGACTACGTGGGCAAGGTGAGTGCCCGCAGGTACACGGGCAAGGCGGTGACGCCCAAGCCGTCGCTGTATGTAAAGCTTGCCGGCTATGGCTGGGTCACGCTTAACGAGGGCTCGGAGTACGAGGTCGTATCGTACGCGAACAACGTCGAGGTTGGCCAGGCCACCATGACCATCAAGGGCGCGGGCTACTTTGAGGGTACGGCGACCATGGAATTTTCCATCGTGGAGCGTCAGGGCGCGGTGGAGCAGATATCGAACGACAACATCAGCTTCTCGTATCTTTACGAGGAATATGGCTACACGGGCGAGCCGGTGAGGCCCGATCCGTACGTGTACTGGGTCAACCCCAGCACGGGTTACAGCATGCGCCTTACGCGCGGCAACAACTACGACATCTCGTACAAAAACAACGTAGAGCCGGGAACCGCTACCATGGTCATTACCGGCACGGATGACTTTGAGGGCAGCGTTACCAAGACCTTTACGATCGTGAATCCAAACGCGGGGCTCGCGGACGTGTCGGGCGCCACGGTAACCGTGGGGACCCCCACCTACACGGGCAAGGCGCTCACGCCGGAGCCCACGGTAAAGCTGGGCGGAAGAACGCTGGTCAAGGGCACCGACTACACGGTTTCCTATGCCAACAACGTCAAGGCCGGCACCAACACGGCGTCCCTTACCATTACGGGCGTCGCGGGCGGCGGGTACAAGGGGACCAAGAAGGTGTCCTTCTCCATTGCCAAGGCGGCCCTTTCCAAGGCCACTGCGGCGGCTATTGCGACGCAGGCATATACGGCCAAGGCGCTCACTCCCGCTCCCGCGCTGACGTTTGGTGGCGCAAAGCTCGTAAAGGGAACGGACTACAAGCTGGCGTACAAGAACAACACCAAGGCTGGTACGGCAACCATTACGGCCACCGGCTTGGGGAACTACTCGGGCACCAAATCGATAACGTTTAAGATCGCCAAGCTCGTGGTCACGCCCGCAAAGACCAGCTACGTCTATACGGGCAAGGCCATAGCGCCTGCCGTCACGGTAAAGATGGGATCTGTCACGCTCAAAAAGGGCACGCACTTTAGCGTGACATATGCAAGCGGTCGCAAGGCCGTTGGCACCTACAACATCAAGGTAACGCTCAAGGGCGGCTACGCTGGTAGCAAGACGGTGACCTTTACCATCGTGCCCAAGGCAACCAGCGTCTCCAAGCTAACGGCCGCAAGCAAGGGCTTTACCGTCACGTGGAAAAAGCAGGCGACCCAGACCACGGGATATCAGGTCCAGTACGCGACCAACGCCAAGTTTACGGCGGGCGCAAAGACCGTTACCGTAAAGGGCACGGGCACCGTGTCCAAAAAGGTCGCAAAGCTCACGGCCAAAAAGCGCTACTACGTACGTGTGCGCACGTATCGCACGACTGGCGGCAAGACCTACTACAGCGCCTGGTCGGCGGCCAAAAACGTAACGACCAAGGCATAACCACGCACGAAAGTGGCCGATTGGGGCTAGGCCCCTTTCGGCCAAAACAAGAATGAGGAAATGGCCGATTGGGGCTAGGCCCCTTTCGGCCATTCCCATAATGAGGCAGATAAGCGAGCGGTCGCACTCAAAGGCTCTTATTCCCTCGCATCACCCCATTAGCCGATACGCCGCGAACATGTGGGTGGCGTTGCGCTAGGCTAAACCCATCTATGAATAACCAAGGTAAGGAGCCGAGCCATGCCCACCAAGCCTGCTGCACCCATTGACATTACCGCCACCGATGCCTGGAAGGCCTTGTCGGCCCACTATGCCGAACTCCAGGAACAGGGGATCAGCCTCAAGGACTGGTTTGCGGCCGACCCGGACCGCGTGTCCAAGCTCACCTTTAGCACGGCCGACCTGCACTTCGACCTCTCCAAGAACCTCGTGACCGACAAGACCGTGGGGCTGCTGCTCGACCTGTGCCGCGCCGCCGGCGTGGAGGAGCGTCGCGATGCCATGTTTGCGGGCGAGCACATCAACACCACGGAAGACCGCGCGGTGTTCCACACCGGCCTTCGCCGTCCGGCGGACGAGAAGGGCAAGTTCATCGTGGACGGCGCCGACGCCGTGGCAGACGTGCACGAGGTGCTCGACAAGATGTATGCCTTCGCCGAGCGCGTGCGTTCCGGCGAGTGGAAGGGCGTGACTGGCAAGAAGATCGAAAACGTCGTGTCCATTGGCATCGGTGGCTCCGACCTTGGCCCCGTCATGATCTACGAGGCGCTCAAGGCCAACCTTTCCGGCCCTGCCTGCCGCTTCGTGTCTAACATCGACCCCAACGACATCGCCGAGAAGGTCAAGGGCCTCGACCCGGAGACCACGCTCATGATCGTCGTCTCCAAGACCTTTACCACGCTGGAGACCATCACCAACGCCAAGATGGCCCGCTGGTGGCTGCTTGATTCCCTGCGCAAGGCTGGCGCTATCGACGACTCCGCCGACAAAGAGGCCGAGGCCATCGCCAAGCACTTCGTGGCCGTCTCCACCAACCTCGAGCTCGTGGCCGACTTTGGCATCGATCCCGTCAACGCCTTTGGCTTCTGGAGCTGGGTCGGCGGCCGTTACTCCGTTGACTCCGCCGTGGGCCTGGCGCTCATCCTTGCCTATGGCAAAGAGACGTTCCAGGAGCTGCTCGCCGGCTTCCACGACATGGACGTCTACTTCCAGGACACGCCGCTCGAGCAAAACGTCATCGCCCTCATGGCCATGATCAACATTTGGTACAACAACTTCTTTGAGTACGAGACGCACGCGGTGCTGCCCTACAACCAGTACCTGCATCGCTTCGCCGCCTATCTGCAGCAGCTCACCATGGAGTCCAACGGCAAGAGTGTGCGCTGGGACGGCAGCCCCGTTACCTGCGGCACTGGCGAGATCTTTTGGGGTGAGCCGGGCACCAACGGCCAGCATGCCTTCTACCAGCTCATTCACCAGGGCACCAAGCCCGTGCCGGCCGACTTCATCGCCTTTGTCAACAGCGCCAACCCCATTACGTGCGAAGGCCAGGACGTGCACGAGCTGTTCCTGGGCAACTTCCTTGCACAGACCAAGGCGCTCGCCTTTGGCAAGACGGCCGACGAGGTCCGTGCGGAGGGTACGCCGGAGTGGATCGTGCCGGCTCGTTGCTTTACCGGCAACCGTCCCACCACGTCCATCTTTGGCACCGAGCTCAACGCGCACTCGCTCGGCGAGCTCATCGCGCTGTACGAGCACATCACCTTTGTTGAGGGCGTGGTCTGGGGCATCGACTCCTTCGACCAGTGGGGCGTTGAGCTGGGCAAGCAGCTTGCCAAGCAGATAACCCCCGCCCTGCACGACGACGAGGCGCTCGCTGCGCAAGATGCCTCCACCAAGGCGCTCATCGAGTTCTACCGCGCCAACCGCAAGTAGCCCGATTCGCTCGGTCGCGCTGGGAGCGCGAGATGCAACGGTGATCGCACATAGTGGCAACGTGTCGCAAGCCCGACCGTAAAGGTCAGGTAAGGTTCCTGCGAAGAGCGATGCGTTGCCACGAGCGAGCTCCGCGCCAAACGTGCACAAACGGTGTGCTTAGCTATCCCCGCAAGCAAATGCCAAGACGCTTGCGGGGATAGTTGCGTATTATCTTGCACGTACCTTGGTTGAGGAGGAACAGTGTTCGATAAAAACGATGCATCGCATAACGGGTCCGGGGCCACGAGTAGGGACGCTTCCAAAAACCGCATGGTGCGGCGCGCAACGTTGTTGCCGCGTGTGGAGGAGGGGCCGCAGTCCGAAACGGAGCAGACGGTCACAAACCCAAGGCCCAACATGGTTCCCGGCTCGGAAGCGGCAAGGCGCGTGGGAACCCTGCCACGTCCCGACGCGGCCGGCGAAGCTGCGGCAGCCCCTCGTACGGTCGCCGCGTCCGAAGAGGAGGACCTCGAGGCGCAGCTCGCCTATCAAAACCTTAAGCGCAAGCGAGAGGCGCGCAAGCGCAAGCGCATCATCGTCATCTCGCTGCTCGTCGTCGCGGCGTTGGTGGCGGCAATCGTGTTTATCTCTGGCCAAGTCAACAAGGAAGAGGACGATAGCGACTTCGACATGTTTGCAGCGACGACCGAGGTGTATCGTGGCGAGTTCTCCACAAGCGTAACGGCAAACGGGGCGACGGAACCCCTCAGCTCAACGGTCGTGACGCCCGAGGTCGACGGAATTATCGAAGGTCTTTCCATCGTGGAGGGCTCGGTGGTAAACGAGGGCGACGTGCTCTTTACCCTCAAAAACGACGCACTGGACAAGGCCGTGCGCGAGGCGGAGGCCCAGCTGGATTCGGCTCGTCGCGCGTCGGACACGGCGAACACGGCCGTGGACAACGCCTATGCCGCATACAACCGGGCGTGGAGCGCTGCTAACGAGGCCGACGACTGGGAAAACTTTGACGAGGCAGGCCTGCGTGAGGCCATAGCTGCGTCGGAGGACGCGTATCGCGACGCGCTCAGCGGGGTGGACACCGCCCAGGCCGCCTTGGACGAAGCGCGTGCCCAGGCCGACAAGCGCATCGTACGCGCGCCGGTATCTGGCAGCGTCGTTGCGCTCAACGCCCAAAACGGTGCCGGAGTCGGTTCGGAGTCGGGCGGTTCCTCGTCCGGGTCCGGTCCGCTGGTGCAGATCGCCGACCTTCACCAAATGAAGGTGACCGTGCAGGTAAACGAGGTTGACATCTCCAACATCCAGGAGGGCCAGACCGCGACCGCGACGTTTTCGGCGCTCCCGGACGTCTCCCTTAACGCAACCGTCCAGCGCATCGCGTCCGTGTCGTCGGGCTCGAGCGAAGGTGGGGACTACGGCGGCGGCGTGGTGACCTATGCCGTCGACCTCCTCATACCCGAGCCCGACAGCAAGCTCAAGCCGGGCATGACGGCCACGGTGACCATCGTGACCGAAAGCGTTCCAGACGCGCTCATCATTCCCGCCTCTGCGCTGCAGGGCGCCGAAGGTGGCTGGTACGTAACCAT
The DNA here is from genome assembly GCA_017652285.1 of Atopobiaceae bacterium. GTDB lineage: Bacteria > Actinomycetota > Coriobacteriia > Coriobacteriales > Atopobiaceae > RUG440. The sequence goes on along the minus strand of JAGCBF010000232.1, from coordinate 7,757 downwards.
CGTCGACGATGCCGAAAAGGGCCAGACCCACGACGCCGCGATCACCGTCGTGGCCAAGAACAACTCCGACGCAGCCATCGAGGGCCCGCTCAAGGAAGGCGACCAAATACTCATGGGCGGATCCGGCGGCGGGGGAGCCGACGAGGACGACATGGCCATGGATATGTACATGGAATACTGATTGGGCGATCAGCATGGCTAAGGTACTGGATGTCCAAAACGTCCATCGCATTTACGAGTCGGCGGCGGGCTACACGCATGCGTTGCGCGGGGTCTCCCTTACGGTGGACCGCGGGGAGTTCCTGTGCGTCATGGGCCCCTCTGGCTCGGGCAAGTCGACGCTCATGAACATCCTGGGCGGCCTTGACCGACCGACGTCGGGCACGTACAAGCTGGAGGGCGTTGACGTGTCCGAGCTTTCGGACGACGAGCTTGCCGAGCTGAGGGCGACGCGCCTGGGCTTTGTGTTCCAAAGCTTCAACCTGTTGCCGCGTGCGACGGTCATGCGTAACGTCCAACTGCCGTTGGTGTACTGCGACGCGCCGACGTCCGAGCGCGTGGAGCGCGCGGTGCGGGCGCTCCATGCCGTGGGCCTGCCGCCAGAGTACTACGATCATCGCTCCAACGAGCTTTCGGGCGGGCAGATGCAGCGCGTCGCCATTGCGCGCGCGCTGGTAAACGACCCCGCGCTTATCCTGGCGGACGAGCCCACGGGCAACCTGGACTCAGCCACCAGCGAAATGGTCCTGCAGACGTTCGCTCGCCTGCGGGCGGAGGGCAAGACCATCGTGCTCATTACGCACGACCCCGAGGTGTGCGTGTGGGCGGACCGCACCGTGCACATTCGCGACGGCAAGCTGCTGACCGACGAGGAGGAGCGGGCACTCCACTCCGCAGAGAGGGGACGCACATGAAGGCGCGCGACTTGGTGGTGGAAACCTGGAGTGCGCTCGACGCGAACCGTGGCCGAAGCGCGCTCACCGTGCTGGGCATCGTCATCGGCATCTCGGCCGTCATAGCCATGACGGCGCTTATCGCCGGCATCAACCGCGCTCTTGTGGGCGAGCTGGGCCTAAGCCAGGCGCAGCTCGTATACATAAACGTGTGGACCAAGGAGCTGACGTACGATGACGTCGATCGCTTCTCCAGGGATCTTTCGGACTACGAGTACATAACGGCCTCAAGCTATGGCAGCGCCGAAGTCACCACGGGAGAAAAGAAGGCCTCGGGAGACCTGCGCGGTGTGAAGCCGGATTACTTCAAGGCGATGGACACCAAGTTCTTGCAGGGCCGCCCGTTTACGGATGGAGAAGAGCGCAGCGGCTCGATGGTCGCCATTCTTGACGAGGCGAGCGTGCATACGTTGTTTGGTGGCGCCGACATGGACGCGGTGGGGAAGACCATCCGCATTGGCAACGACACCTACACCATCGTGGGGGTGACCGAGAACAGCAACATGTACATGGCGCCAGACAGCGTCAGCATCGTGCTGCCCTTCTCTACCATGGCGACTCGCGTTACGGGAGGCCAGCAGGTCTCTGAGGTAACCGGCTTGGCCTACGAGGGCACCGACATGGAGGCCGTGGTAAAAAAGACCACCTCGTATTTGGCCGAGCTCTACAACGTGCCCGAGGACGAGCGCGAAGACGAGATATACGTGTACTCCATGAAGTCCATGATCGATTCCGTCAACGCCACCATGGGATCGTTTTCGCTGCTCATGACGGTGGTGGCGAGCATCTCGCTACTCGTTGGCGGCATTGGCATCATGAACATGATGCTTACCAACGTTACCGAAAGGATTCGCGAGATCGGCCTGCGCAAGGCGTTGGGAGCGCGCCGGATCGACATCACGAGCCAGTTTATGCTGGAAAGCGTGTGCTTGTGCCTGATGGGAGGCCTTATCGGCGTCGTGCTGGGCTATCTGGGCGCCTTGGGTCTGGCGGGGTTCGCGTCCGAGGCGTTTATGGATGGCGAGACGACGGTGACGCCGTACGTGGATGCGAGCACCGTGATAATGGCCACCGCCATCTGCGTGGGTACGGGCTTGGTGTTTGGTTGGTACCCTGCCCGTCGCGCGGCCAGGCTCGACCCGGTGGAAAGCCTCCACTACCAGTAGGCTGTCCGCCTGCGCGAGGCTCCGTTCGGCCACGCGTCATCGGCGCTCGGCTCCGCGCAAAGCGCTAAAGTGGTAGTTCAAACCACGTGAGCAGAGGGGGACCCATGCCACAGCACCACGTACGCCAGAACGACCAATCCCGGACGGGCTCCCGTCAGCGGACTGCTCGCCCTCGCCAGGCAGCGCGATCCCGCTCGCAGAGCCAGCAACGGGCTCGGCAAACGCGTCAGCAGGTACGTCCACGCCCGCGCAGGCGTGCCCGCCCCAACCCGGCACCGCTCGTCGTTGCCGCGCTCATCGTCGTGGCGCTGCTGGTCTTTGCCGTCGTCAACGTGGTGTCCTGCGTGCGGGGCGGCGCGAGCGACAAGCCCGATGCCGGGGCAAGCGGCACCCAGACCGCCGATTCGGCGCAGGTCGCCACCGCGCCCGCAACGGTGTCCTTTTGCGCCGTGGGCGACAACCTCATAAACGAGGCCGGCGACTGGACCGTTGACCTGCTGGGCTTCGCCGACGCCTGGTCGGGCGAAACGGGCGACGGCGCATACGACTTTTCTCCCCTGTACGCGCAGATACGAGACGAAATCACGTCCTACGACATCGCGTTTATCAACCAAGAGACCACGCTGGGTGGCAACGACGAGTTTGACTACGAGGGGTATCCCTCCTACAACACGCCCGACGAAATGGCCCAAGCCGTGGCCGACGCGGGCTTTGACGTCGTCAACTGCAATACCAACCATACCTACGACACCTGGACCGGTTCCATCGAGCATGCGCAAAAGGTATGGTCGGCGCAAGACGGCATAGACGTTATTGGCAGCTACACCTCGCAAAAGGACCGCGACAACATCCGCGTGGTCGAGCGCAACGGCATGAGCATAGCGTTCTTGTCGTACAGCTATGGCCAAAACGGATACGCCCAGGCAGACCTGCCCAACGACTACTATGCGGTCCCGTTTGACAAAAGCAAGATGGCAACCGAGGTCGCCCGCGCCAAAGAGCTGGCCGACGCCGTGGTGGTGTACATGCACTGGGGAGAAGAGAACACCCACGAGCTGTCCAGCGAGCAGCGCGAATACGCCCAGTACCTCGCTGACCTTGGCGTGGACCTGACCATTGGCAGCCACGCGCACGTGATCCAGCCGGTGGAGTACATAACGCGCAAGGCATCTGTTGCGGACGAAGACGCCGCGGATAAGGACGCCGACGAGGACAAGCCCGAGGCCGAGGAGGGCGGTTCGCAAGACGACATGCTCTGCGTGTACGGCCTCGGCGACTTCGTTAGTGGCTACACGCTGCCCAAGACGATCTTGTCGGGCATGTTTACCTGCGAGTTCGTACGAGACGACGCAGGTAACGTAACCGTCAAAAACCCCGTGTGGCACGGCGTCGTGGAACACAACGAAGGCGACGTCGACGAGGTGTACCTGCTTTCGGACTACGACGACGACCTCGCGCAGCGCAACAACCTGCTGGCGCGCGTGGGCGAAAACGAGGAGTACGCCACGAGCGATCCGTTGGAGTGGGCACGCCAGACGACGCGCGACGTGGTGGGCGATGCCATTCCCGTGGAAGTGTAGGGTGCGCGCATGATTAGCCGTGTGGGCAGTTTTGAGCCTTACGCCTACCGCAAGGAGTCGTCCAACGACCTGCGGCGTTACGTGATCGAGTGCGGTTCGCTGGTTACGCCGGCGGGCCGCAGCCCCTATACCATCGTCCGCATGAAGCCGTTTGCCTGCGTGCTTCCCGTAATCGATGCGGGCACGTCCCAAGCCCGTCTTGTGCTGGTGCGCCAGTATCGCTATGCCGTGGACGACTGGCAGCTCGAAGCCCCCGCCGGCGGCATAGAGAGGGGCGAGGACCCGCGTGACGCTGCCCTACGCGAGCTGCGCGAAGAGTCCGGCCTGCTGGTGGATGAGCTGGTCGACTTGGGCAAGACGTTTCCTTCGGGCGGCTCCACGTCCGAGACGGCCTACCTGTTTGCGGCACGCTGCTCGGGCGCGCGCGTCGAGACGCAGCTCGACAAGGGCGAGCAAATCGAGACGGTGCATGCCTCACGCGAACAGATGGAGGAGCTGCTGCGAAGCGACGACTTTGGCCATGCCGTAAGCTACGTCGCATGGCTGCGCTTTGCCGCCCGCGGTCTGCTTGACGCCTGGATGCCGTAGGGTCAAACAGGGCGCTGCCGCGGCAAGGTTCATGAGCGACGTGCCACTATCCAATAATCCCGGTTGCACCGCTTGGCGCGATTCGCTATACTCGCTCCTACGGAGTGCGTTGGATGGGTTCGGGTGACGATATGTTCCGAACCTGGTCAGGGTCGGGAGACAGCAGCCATAAGGAGCCTCTGTCGGGTACCCGTTCCCATCGAGCGCACTTCTTTTTTTGACGGTGACGCCTTGGGAATCCCCAAGGCGTTTTTCAAAAGCGAGCGGCGCGCCTCCGATACGTGCGAGCGGCGCGCCCACCCACGGGAGGAAGCCTTGGGATTCGTCGACTTTATCGTTAGCCTGCTGCGCGATCCGCGCTCCTTTATCGCCGCCCAGATCGCTGCCGGACCGGTGGCGGCCTATGGCTTCGTCTTCATCATCATCTTTATAGAGACGGGCGTGGTGTTCTTTCCGTTTTTGCCGGGCGACTCGCTGCTGTTTGCCTCGGGCTTCTTTGCGCAGGGCGGCGGGTTTAACATCCTTATGCTGCTGGGCGTGGCGTGGGCTGCGGCGATCCTTGGTGACCAATGCAACTTTTTTATCGGGCACTTTTTGGGCCGCAAGATCATAGAGTCGGGCAAGGTCAAGGCAATGACGCCCGAGCGGATTGCCAAGTCGGAGGCGTTTTTGGACAAGTGGGGCAACCTCGCCATCTTTTTGGGGCGCTTCTTCCCCTTTATTCGCACGTTCGTGCCATTTTTGGCGGGAATGGGCGGCATGAAGTGGCATAACTTCTTTGTGTTCAACATCCTGGGCGGCATCACATGGAGCACGCTGTTCATTTTGCTCGGCTATTTCTTTGGCGGCATTCCGTTTGTGCAGGAGCATTTTGAGCTCCTCATCGTCTGCATTGTTGCGGTATCGCTAATTCCAACCGTGGTCGGGCTGATTCGTAGCAGAATGAGCACGTCGAAACAATAGCGGTTTTGCACTGGGGCAGTCCCCTGGGCGAATCGCCGATGGGAAGGGGGCTGCATGTTTGTAAAGCTCTTGATGATTTTGATCTTTGTGGTTGGCGTGGTCGCCATAGGCATCTACACGCGCCAGCATGCGAGCAGCGTGGACGGCTTCGTGCTCGGCGGCCGCAACGTTGGTCCGTGGCTCAGTGCCTTTGCGTACGGGACCAGCTATTTTTCCGCCGTTATTTTTGTTGGCTATGCCGGGCAGTTTGGTTGGCGCTATGGCATTGCGTCCACTTGGATCGGCATTGGCAATGCCTTGCTGGGCAGCCTGCTTGCCTGGTACGTCATGGGTCCGCGCACGCGCGAGATGACCCAACGCCTCAAGGCGTCGACCATGCCGCAGTTCTTTGGCGCGCGCTACAAGAGCGAGGCGTTGCGCATCGTGGCGGCAGCCATTATCTTTGTGTTCCTCATTCCGTATACGGCCTCGGTATACAACGGCCTGAGCCGCCTGTTCGGTATGGCGTTTGGCCTGCCGTACGAGGTCTGCATTGTGGGTATGGCCATTGTCACCTGCGCATATGTAGTGCTGGGTGGCTACATGGCCACGGTCGTCAACGACTTCGTGCAAGGCATTGTCATGCTTGTGGGCATCGTGGCGGTTATTTCTGCGGTGCTCATGAGCAACGGGGGACCGGCGGAGGCTATCGCGACCTTGTCGCGCGTCCCGACGGAGGACTCCTTCCTTAACGGCGCGTTCGTGTCGTTCTTTGGCCCGGATCTGTTCAACCTGCTGGGCGTGGTGATCCTTACGTCGCTGGGAACGTGGGGCCTGCCGCAGATGGTCACCAAGTTCTATGCCATTAAGGATCGCTCGGCCGTGCGCAAAGGCGCCATCATCTCCACGGTGTTCGCCATGGTCGTGGCGGGCGGCAGCTACTTCTTGGGTGGATTCGCGCGACTGTACGGCGACCAGATCGAGTTCAATCTGGAGACCGGCGCGCCGGTATACGACTCCATCGTGCCCACCATGCTGTCCAACCTTCCCAACGCACTTATCGGCATCGTCATCGTGCTGGTGCTTTCGGCCAGCATGTCCACGCTCAGCTCGCTCGTGCTCACTTCTAGCTCCACGCTTACGCTCGACGTCATCAAGCCGCGCATCATGCGCAACATGAACGAGAAGAGCCAACTGGTGTGCATGCGTGCCCTGCTCGTGGTCTTCGTGGTTATCTCGGCGGGCATCGCGCTGTGGCAGTACAACTCGCCCGTCAACTTTATCGCCCAGCTCATGGGCATTAGCTGGGGCGCGTTGGCCGGCGCGTTTTTGGGACCGTTCCTGTGGGGCCTGTACAGCAACAGGATTTCCAAGGCGGCCGTTTGGGCGAGCTTTGTCGTGGGCGTTGGCCTTACCACCAGCAACATGTTCCTGGGCTTCATCGACTCGCCGGTCAACTGCGGCGCGCTCGCCATGCTGCTCTCGCTGGTGGTGGTGCCTTTGGTGTCGCTGATCACCCCGTCGGTTGACTTCGACGTTACGCCCCGCCGCCGTGCCCGCGTGGCTGCCGCCAGTGCCGAGGGTGTCGCCAGCGCCGAGGCCGCGCCAGCCCAGCGTCCTCGCACGAATGCACAGGGCCGTGACGCTGGCCGCCGCAAGGCCCAAACCGGCACGCAGGCCGCAGACGGAGCGCCCGCCCGCAAAAAGCGCCCCGCGAGCGCAAAGCGCAAGCCTGCTGGCGCGCGCAAACCTGGCGGACATCCCGCTTCGGGTCCGGCTTCGGGTCCGTCTTCAGGTCCCGCGCAAGCCAACGCCGGTGCGGGGCAGCGCAAACGCAAGCGTCCGTCCCAGGCACCAGCCGTTCCCGAGGTGGAGCCCTTGGCAGAAGTCGACGAGGTCGTGATTCCGGATCCGGCCTTGGAGCCTGACGAGGTTATCCAACAGGAGGCCCCGGTGACAGAGCCGAGCCCCGTCGAGCCCGATTCGGTCGTTGACGAGCAGATTGTCCCCGATCCAAGCGATCAGGTGGACGAGTAGGAGCACATGGCCGGAATGACGCAGCGACGAGGCGTCCTTGTCGCTCGTCCCTCACGGTCGCGCGTGGCACCTAACCCGCATACAGGCCTGGGTCCAAAACCGCATGTGGACCCAGGCCTGCTTTTTTCGATAGCATGCTCTCCACCGGCGCTCATAGCCCGATTGGCCGAAAGCGGCCTAGCCCCGCCACTTTGTAAAAGAGCGTCCATACGCGCCGCTGCGACCGTGTCCTCCTCTGGAAAAGTGGCCGATTGGGGCTAGGCCCCTTTCGGCCACTTCGCGCCCCGCGGCTGTCGTTCCCGCAAAAGTCAATCTGACGAGGCTCTGTTCCCACCAAAATCAATCTGACGAGCGCCCCGCGCGTGTCGTTCCCGCGAAAGTCAATCTCGCGAGGGTTTTTCCTGCAAAAGTCAATCTCGCGAGGGAGGGTTCCCGCCAAAATCAATCTCGCGAGGCCTTTTTCACGCCAAAATCAATCTGGCGAGGTTTTT
>JAGCBF010000231.1 GCA_017652285.1 Atopobiaceae bacterium | reverse complement strand
CGTGTTCATGACCTTGCTGCACGAGAAGCTGAGCGGCGATCCCGATCCCGCGCGCGTGCTCAACACGATGAACGACATAATCGCTGCCAAAAACCCAGAAAACATGTTCGTGACGCTCATCGCCGGCGTGTACGACCCGGCAACGGGAATCCTGACCTATGCGAATGCCGGACACACGCAGCCGCTCGTGGTGGGCGAGGGCTTTCTTGAGCCGGACCTGGGCATCGCGCTTGGGCTTTTTGAGGATGCGGGCATTGTCAACGAGACGTTTGTGCTGCAGCCAGGTGACGGCATCGTCTTGTACACCGATGGGACGACGGAGGCGAACGATCTCCAGCAGCAGTTCTTTGGAGAAGACCGTCTTGTGCAGGCGGTTGTCGGCGCTCATGACGCGCGGGACGCGGTGGAGACCATCGTGCGTGCGGTGGATGCCTTTACCGGATCGGCGGAACAGTTCGACGACCTCACGCTGCTGTCGTTCTTCGCGTTGGAGCGTACCCCGGACAAGCGCACGTGGAAGACCGTGCTGGCCCCGGAGCTCAGTGAGTTCGAGGAAGTGCATGAGCACCTTGAGGAGCTGTGCGATGGCGCCGAAGACGTCTTCTCGCGCGCCCTGCTCGCCTGCGACGAGGGGTTCGCAAACGTGACGAGCTATTCCGGCGCGAGCCGCGTCGAGCTCGAGATCACGCGCACCCACGCGTGCCTGGAGATATGCATGTCAGACGACGGTACGCCCTTTGACCCGCTCGGCCACGAGGGCGAAGACATCGAGTTCGAGGACCTCGAGTTTGGCGGCATGGGCATCTCGTTTATCAAGCAATCCTGCGACGAGCTCACGTATGCGTACGAGGACGGCAAGAACGTCCTGAGCATGAGGTTCTTCATGTAACAGCAAGAAGAAGGGGGCACGCCCGCATGAGGCATGCCCCCTTCTCGCCAAGCCAAAGGACCTTGCTACTCCTCCAGATCGAAGAAGCCGAGCATCTGCATCATCTCGACGGCTTGCTCGAGGTAGCGGTTCTCGGTTATGGACCATTGGAAGCCAAGGCGATAGAGCGCCTTGATGGTAAAGCGGCAATCAGAGGGATTCTCATAACGCATCTCGTCGTCGTCGAGGCTGTAGTTGACCAACGGCGACACATACGTGTTGATGCGATCGTCGGCGAGCGCCGCACGCAGTCGGCGATCAAACGTCTGGTCGTCAACCACGTCCACGTTAAGGCCGCACTGCTGCATGGCATAGATGATGTTGCCCATTTCCACGGTATGCGAGTTGTAGGGATGGAACACCGTGAACTTTGCGTCGGTGCCTGCCAAGAGCACGATGGCGCGAGCGACCTCGTCGATGGGTGAGAACTCTTCGGTCTCGTCCATTTCGGACATGGGGAAGCAGCCCATCGCCACATACGACCTAAGCGTGCTCATAAAGTTGTTGGTGCTAAAGTTGACTTGGAACTCGCCATCGAGCTGGCGGCTCATGAGGTTGCCCACGCGCATGATCTTTGCGTCGAGGCCTTGTGAGCCGATCATGTCCAGGATGAGGCGCTCCGCAAGGAACTTGGAGTGGACGTAACCGTTGGAGATGGTGTCCTGGCCGATCTCGAGCATGCTTTCCGTTAGGGTTTGCTCGGTAGCATCGACGCCCACGGCATCGCCAGCCACCGAGGCCGTGGACACGTGGATGAGCCGGGCGTTCTTGCTCAGGCAGAACTCGGCAAGGTTCTTTACGCCGTCCACGTTGATGGCCTTGAGGAACGAGAAGTCGGCAAAGTGCTTGACGCTTGCCGCGCAGTTGAAGACCGTGTTGACGTCGAGCTCGCCAAGCTGGTCGAGGCTTGCGGCGTCCGTGATGTCTCCGTCGAGCACGACGACGCGCGTATCCATATAGGGGTCGATGTCCATCTCGAAGTAGTAGAACATGTTTGCGTGCAGGCGTTCGGCGGCTGTTATGTCCTTTTGCCCACGTACCAGGCAGTAGATGGTGGCTGTGGTGCTTTCGAGCAGCTCCTTTAGAATGTGTGCGCCAAGGAAGCCGGTGCCGCCCGTAAGGAGTACGGTGCCCAGCTCGCCCGGCTTGATTTCGTCAACGAAGTCGGCGGTGTTGTGCGCGAGCGCCGCCTGTACGGAGGAAAGAGGCGCGTCGTTTTGGTCGGGAGCTGTGGGCTTCTCTGCGCGTGGGACCTCGTCCGCCTTGGCGTCCTTGCTCAGGATGAGCTGCTCAAGAGCCTCGACCGTAGGAGAATCGAACACGTCCTGGTAGGTGAGTGGCAGGTTGTCCACCATCGCAGCCATCATTACCTTTGCGGCCGTGAGCGAGGTTCCGCCCACCTCGAAGAAGTTGTCGTCCACGCCGATGCCGTCGATGCCCAACGCCTTTTGGAAGATGCCGAGCAGCGTGGTTTGGAGCTCTGTGACGGGCGGCTTGACCTCCTTTTGCGCATGGGTGGCCTCGATGGTCGGCAGAGCCCTCTTGTCCACCTTGCCGTTGGCCGTGAGCGGCAGCTCGTCCAGCTGCAGGTAGGCCTGTGGCACCATGTATGCGGTCAGATAGGCCCCAAGGTGCGCCTTCAGCGCGTCGAGGTCGACCTGCTCCTCCGCGGTGAAGTAGGCGGCCAGGTAGTCGGTCTGCCCGTGGGCGACGACGACCGTGCTCATGCGCACGCCCGGGAAGGAGTTGAGCACGCTCTCGATCTCGCCCAGCTCCACGCGCAGGCCGCGCAGCTTGACCTGGTCGTCCATGCGGCCGCGGTACTCGATCTGGCCGTCCGGGCGGATGCGCGCGAGGTCGCCGGAGCGGTAGGCCGGCATGCCGAGCAGCCGGACGAAGCTGCGCACGGTGAGGTCGTCGCGCCCCACGTAGCCGCGTCCCACGCCGTCGCCCAGGATTGCCAGCTCGCCCGTGGCACCGAGCGGCTGAAGGCGGCCGGCGCGGTCCACGGTGGCCACGTGGACGTTGGCGTTGGGGACGCCGATGGTGATGTCGTCCGTGCCGTCGACCACCTGCATGGTGCAGCTGATGGTCGCCTCGGTGGGACCGTAGCCGTTCATGATGTGCAGGATTGGGTTGACCCCGCGCAGTCTCTCGAAGAGCGCGGGCGGGAACGCCTCGGCGCCGAAGTCCACCGAGGCGAGGCCGGCCACCGCCCGGGCAAAGTCGGGCGAGTCCAGCATGTTGGACATGTAGCTCGGCGTGCAGCTCATCACGTCCACGCCGTTGCTTGTCATAAGCTGGGCAATGCCTGCGGGGTCAAGGATCTGCTCGCCCGTGGCCAGCACCACGGTGAGGCCGTTTGCCAGGGGCACGAACTCCTCCATGATGGCGAAGTCGAAGGTGAGGGCCGCGATGGCCAGGCTCACGCGCCCGCGGCGCGTGTAGCCCAGTATCTCGTGGTTCTTGTCGTCGTCGTCCACGAAGTTGACGAGGTTCTTGTTGGTGAGCATGACGCCCTTGGGACGGCCCGTGGAGCCCGAGGTGTAGATGACGTAGGCGAGGTTGTGCGGAGCGACGTCCACGTTGAGGTTGTCCGTGCCCCCGCTCTTTGCGGCGTGCTTGGCCTCGACGATGATCAGCCCCAGGTCTTCAAGGTCTCCAAACAGCTCGGCACGATTCTCCAGCACCTCGGCGGTGGTGAGCACGAGCCTGCAGCCCGAGTCCTCCAGGATGTAGCGCACGCGCTCCTCCGGGTACTCGGGGTCGATGGGCAGGAAGGCGGCGCCCGCCTTGAGGGCCGCCTGGCGCATCACGTAGGCCCAGGAGTCGCGGTCGGCCAGCACGGCCACCATGGAGTCCGGAGCAGCCCCGGCGTTTGCCAGCGCATGGCCCACTGCGTTGGCCTGCGCGTTGAGCTCGCCGTAGGTGAGCGTGCGGTCGCAGGCGACGAGCGCCACGCGGTCCGGGTTCGCGTCGGCCTGGTCCTGCAGCAGCCGATAGGCGGGGCGCTCCGCCACCGGCCAGTCGGTGTCGTGCAGGGCGCGGATGCGCTCCTCGTCGTCTGCGGACACCAGCGTTACGTCGCGCAGGCGATCCTTTGCCACGAACTCGTCCACCACGTGGTCCATAAGGCGCACGAGGCCATGCACCGTATAGGGCGAGAACACCGCTGGGTCGTACTCGGGCTCGAACACGAGCTCGTCGCCATCCAGCGAGAGGTCCAGGGCAAAGGAGGCGCGGGCACGAGAGAGGCCCAGCTGCCTTACGGGCGCGTTCTTGCCTCCAATGGGGTAACCCGGTTCAAACTCGCCTTGGTAGGCAAACATCATGTTGCCGTCTATGCCGTAGGCCTGGTGGATTTCGTTAAAGCCGTACAGGTCGTTGGCCATGGCGGCGGTAAGGAAGGACCTGCACGTCTGCACCAGCGACACCACGTAGTCGTCGTCATTGCATTCCAGCGACACGGGAAGCGTCTGTACCAGCATGGAGACGCTGTTGGCAAGACGCGGGTCGTTGCGTCCGTTGTAGATGGTCGTGAACACGGGCACCTCGGCGTCCGCGTACTCCTTGAGCGTAAAGGCGAAGGCGGCCATGAAGAAGGCGTTTAGCGGCAGGCCGTGCTCGTCGCAGAAGGCGCGAACCGCCGCGCCGTCGGCCTTGCCGCGCATGAGCTCCATCGCCACGTGTCCCGCGGCCTCGTCGCCGTCCCTTACGGGCATGGTCTCGCCGCCGCAGCCGCGGAAGATGCCGTCGTAGAAGCTCTTGGCCGCCGCCAGACGTTCGGTCTCGCGCATCTCCTGCTCGTCGAGCGCGTACTCGAAGCCGGTGTACTCTTCCTTCTGCAGCTCCTCGCCCTGGTAGGCCCGCTCCACGTCTTCCATGAGGATGTCGATGGATCCGCCGTCGCTCACGATGTGGTGTGTGTCGAACAGCAGGTAGGTCCCTTTGTCGGTAACATAGATTTCGGCACGGAACAACAGCTCGCCGCTCATGAGGTCGAAGGGGCGCACGAGGTCGTCGTCCGAGGGAAGTGCCGCAGTCCGGACCACCTCGACCTCGAAGGGATGGCCATCACGACGGACGGCATGCAGCGCGCCATCGGCATCCCTGCGTACGGTCATGAACAGATATGGGTGCACCGCTATTGCGGCGCGTACGGCCTGAACGAGCCGGTCCACATCCACCGATTCGTCAAGCGTGTAAAGCTGGGGCAGGTTGTACATGGTGGTGCCGGGATAACGCAGCACTTCGATGAGGATGCCTGTTTGCGTCTGCGAGAGCGGATACTCCTCGCGCAGCTCGTACGTGCGCGCCGGCCCCGCGACATCGATAAGACGCTCGAGGTCCTCCACCGTGGAGCCCTCGGCAAGCTGCGATGTCTTTATTGCGGCGCCAAACTCCGTACGGATCTCGCTGCACAGCCGAATGGCGCCAAGCGACGAGAGGCCCGCCTCTAGCAAGTCGGTGGTGATGCCCACATGATCGGTCTTGAGGATGCCGAACACGATGTCCAAAAGGCGCTTTTGCACATCCGTCTGTGCCGGCACGATGTCGCTGTAGTCCAGTTCCGCCTTGGGCAGGGCGCGCTTGTCCACCTTGCCGTTGGGCGTAAGGGGAAACTCGTCCAGCTGCATGAAGCTCTGCGGAACCATGTAGGAGGTCAGGTACTGCTTGGCATGACGCTTGAGCTCGGCAATGTCTATGGGCTTGTCGGCCAGGAAATGTGCGGCCAAGTACTCCTGCGCGTCCTTGACAACCGTCACCACGACCTGCTTGATGCCGGGGAAGCTGCCGATGACCTTCTCTACCTCGCCCAGCTCCACGCGCAGGCCGCGCAGCTTTACCTGGTCGTCTATGCGGCCGTGGAACTCTATGTTGCCGTCGGGGCGAATGACGGCCAGGTCGCCCGCGCGATAGGCCGGCATGCCAAAGAGCGTTATGAAGTTGCGCTCGTTGAGGTCGTCGCGGCCAATGTAGCCACGGCCCACGCCCTCGCCCAGGATCACGAGCTCGCCCTGCGTGCCCACCGGAAGTGGCTCGCCTGCCTCGTTTACCGTAATGCAGTGGTAATTGGCAAAGGGCACGCCGATGGTGATGTCGTCCGGACCTTCCAAGATCGTCGCCGTGCTGCCGATCGTGCATTCGGTGGGACCGTAGCTGTTCATGATGCGCATATCCGGATTGATGGCCTTCAGCTTTGTGTACAGGTCGCCCGGAAACGCTTCGGCTCCTACGTCCACGGAATGGATTCGCTCCATCGCCTTGGCGAATACCGGCACCTCGATCATGTTGGAGAGGTAGCTTGGCGTGCAGGTAAACGAATCCACGTGGTTTTGTTCCATGAGCTGCGCCATGGCGTCGGGATCCATGATCTGCTCCTGGGTGGCGAGCACCAGGGTCAGCCCATTTGTATGCGCAAGGAACTCTTCCTGAACCGAAACGTCAAAGGTGAACGCGGCCAAGGCGAGCGCCACGCTGTTGCCCTGCGTATTGAATGTGGCCTCGATGTTCTTTGGGTTGACGTGGCTGAAGTTCACGAGGTTATGGTTCTCGAGCATCACGCCCTTGGGCTTGCCGGTAGAGCCCGAGGTATATATGACGTAGGCCAGGTCGTGCGGGGCGACCTCGAGCCCTAGGTCTGACGTGTCGTGCGAGGCCGCTGCCGTCGCGACCTCGATCGTGGTGAGGTCGAGGTCGGCAAGCGCGTCAAACAGGTCGGCACGACGATCCAGGATCTCCTTCGTGCTCAACACCAGCCTGCAGCCCGAGTCCTCCAGGATGTAGCGCACGCGCTCCTCCGGGTACTCGGGGTCGATGGGCATGAAGGCGGCACCGGCCTTGAGCGGTGCGGTGCGCATGACGTATGCCCACGAGTTGCGGTCGGCCAGGACGGCGACCTTGTCATCTGTGCTGGCGCCAGCCTCTACCAGAGCACGTGCTACGGCATTTGCCATACCGTTGAGCTCGCCGTAGGTGAGCGTGCGGTCGCACGCCACCACCGCCTTGCGCTCGGGATGCGCGTGCGCGCTGTCCTCGGTGAGCCTATATGCGGGACGGTAGGGGACAGGCCATTCGGTGTCGTGGATGCTCAACAACCGCCTGAATTCGTTTTCTGTCATGCTTCCTCGCTCTCTTGTCGCGTGGATCGGTTACTAGCGCTATGCCTCGGCCTTAAAGTTGATCATCTTTCTGCCGAGCGTGTTGAACTCGGAGCCTATGCACTCTCCATATACGTGTGCCAGCTCCTCCTCGTCCCCTTCGCCACCCTCTTCGCCAAACAAAAGCTGGCGTATCGTCATGCGTTCTCCAAATCGTAGGATGGCGGCGGTGTCGCCGTCGTCGCGGCGAATGATGCTGTATGCACAGACCTGATCGGGCTTGTTGTCGTCCGAAGTGAGGAAGGGTTCAATGACCTTGTTCCACACAGCCTCCGTCTGCTCTTGCGTAAGGACCTTGGCGGTGTCTGCGCGCCAGGCCTCGACCTGGCCCTCGTCGGTATGGCCACCTGTAAGTAGAAGGGCGTTCTCTGGGTAGCGCTTTATGAACCCCTTGAACAGGCGACCGGCCACCAGCAAGAACAGGCACGAGCACAGGTTTGCGATCATGGTTCCATACCAAGGCGCGTCCATGCCGGCAACGTTTGCCAACCCCAGCGTGGCGGCCACGTTGACCACGATCTGTATGGCATACGAAATGTTTGCGAGACGCTCGCGCTCCGTTGCCGAAAGGAAGTTGACCATGGAGTCGTTGGTAAAGGTGAACAGGGCGTTTATACACACGATGCGTATGGCAAAGGGGAGCGTGCCGAGCATGACGGGGTCCTGCACAGAAAAGAGTGCTATGAACGCCTGGGGAAACACCACGAGCACCAAGATGATGGGTGCAAGAATGACAAGACCCAAATGGTACAGGGAGCGTTTTACCAACAGGACGCCGCAACGATTGCCTTCGCCAAAGTAGGACGAGGCCATGGGCATTACCGGCTCGCTCGCCGAGGCGGTAAAGATGGTGAGGAACAGCACGAGGTTGTCGATTACCGCGGAGTTGCCCAGGCCGCTGGTGCCGCTTTCGTCGCTTAGAACGAGGTTCTGCACGATCATCTGAATGGCAAACATCACGTACATGATGGCCATGGGCGTACCGGGTTTGAGGGCGGCAAACATGCTGGGGTCGCCCTCCCTCCGCTCGGGCTTTACAAAGCGGCAAAGGCTTTCCTTCTTCCTGAAGTGCCGTATGAAGATGAGGCACGCGCACGCGTCACCGAGCACCATGGCAAAGGCGCTTGCCCCAATGTGGAAGTGGAGTATCTCCATGCCCACGACATTGCCCACGATGTTTACGACTGCGGCAACTACGTTTGCCACGAGCACGAGGCCGGGGTCGTTGTCGTCGGTAAGAATGTAGTCGCCCGCAAAGAAGAGGACGATCGGCACCGAGCCAAAAAGAAGCACTACGAGGTATTCCTTTGCGTAGGCGATGTTGTCGGGAGTCGCACGCAAGAACTGCAGCAACGGGTCGGCAAAAACGAACATAGCGATGCTCAGGGCAGCGGCGGCCGCGACCAGCGCGATGACGGTCCTGGTAAAGATGCGCGCGGCCGTGTCCTTGTCGCCCGAACCCGAGCACTTGGCAATCGTGATGCCGCAACCGACTCCGCCTAGCGATCCTATTGCGCTGAAGACGAGGTTTATGGGCTCCACGGTGCTAAGGGCCGAGAAGGGCACCTCGCCCAGACTTGACGAAATGCAGATGCCGCCGATAACGGGCGAGATCTGCCCAAATACCAGCCCTATGATGGCTGGGATAAGGTAATGGAAGCTGCTTTTGCGAATGAGCTTGTCCTCGTACGCAAAGTCTATAGTCGCGCTTTCATGTGCCATCTTTTGTACCTGCCCTCTCTGGTGACAAACGTACGATTACAAAGTATCGCACCTTTGACTGGGGAATCCAAGGAACAAGGCAAGACGGTCAAAAAAAGGGGCCATGGCGGCCCCTTAGCATGTCGTCTTGCATGCGTGTTATGCTATACGCTCCATTTAGAGGCATTGTTCGACTTGACAGATCTTGGGTTGACCCTTCCGCCGTTTATCGCATCGAGCTCCTCGACGCTAAGGGAGTAGCCCTCCTGCTTTGCCAGCTTCAGGATGTCCTCGGGGGTCTCGCACTTGTCCAGCAGTTCCTTCTGCTCGTCGGTGAGGTCTTCGTAGGTCATGGTTCGCTCCTTTCTGTTACGCGCTCGTGGCGTGCGACTATGACTATGCTGTTTGGATTATACACTACTGCAAGTTGCCGGAGCGGCGATAACGCTCAAGGCCGCAACAACACCTAAGAATCATACTTGAGCAATAATACTTGAGCGCCTGTGCGTCAAGGACGAGCCGGCCGCCCGTGCTCTGGTCGGCAAGACTCCCGTCCTTGTCGTTGCCGCTGTAAAAATCACGATATTGTGTATTGCAACTTGTATGAATACAAGGTATTGTGGTATACCACAAAAACCAAGGAGGTGCGCATGTCTCCCATTGCCTACCCGACGTCCATTATACGACGAGACGGCTCGCTTACGAGCTTTGACCAGTCAAAGATCACGGCTGCCATCGAGAAGGCCGGTGGCGCGACGGGGGAGTTTGGTCCCGACGAGGCCATCGTCCTTTCTGGCCAGGTCTGCAAGGTCATCGCGCATCGATTTGACGGCGCATCGCCCACCGTGGAAGAGGTCCAGGACATCGTGGAGCAGACGCTCATAACGGCGGACCACTTCGAGACGGCACGAGCCTACATCGTCTATCGCGAGAAGCGCAGCCAGACCCGCCGTGACCGCGAGACGTACGTAGACGTGACCAGCTCGGTAAACGAGTACCTGAGCCGCGCGGACTGGCGCGTCAACGCCAACGCGAACCAGGGCTACTCGTTGGGCGGCCTTATCCTCAACGTGAGCGGCAAGGTAATCGCCAACTACTGGCTGAGTCACGTGTATCCGCCGGCGGTTGGTGAGGCGCACCGGTCCGGTTCGGTGCACATCCACGACCTGGACATGCTGTCGGGTTACTGCGCGGGATGGAGCTTACGCACCCTGCTAAACGAGGGCTTCAACGGCGTGGCAAACAAGGTCGAGTCGGCTCCGCCCACGCACCTTTCCGCCGCCATGGGGCAGATGGTCAACTTTTTGGGCACGCTGCAAAACGAGTGGGCCGGCGCCCAGGCGTTCAGCTCCACGGACACCTACCTCGCACCCTTCGTTCGCGCGGACAACCTGTCGTACAAAGAGGTCAAGCAAGAGATGCAGGGCTTCGTGTACAACATGAACGTCCCCAGCCGGTGGGGCACGCAAACGCCCTTCTCCAACCTGACCTTTGACTGGACGTGCCCGGAGGACGTCCGTGACCAGGTGCCGCTGGTGGGCGGCAAGCCGGTCGACTTTACCTATGGCGACCTCCAGGACGAGATGGACATGATCAACCGCGCGTTTATCGAGGTCATGACCGAGGGAGACCAGCACGGCCGCGTCTTTACGTTCCCCATTCCCACGTACAACATCACCAAGGACTTTCCCTGGGACTCCGCCAACGCGGACCTCATGTTCGAGATGACGGCCAAGTACGGGCTGCCGTACTTCCAAAACTTCGTCAACTCGGACCTCGAGCCGCATATGGTGCGCTCCATGTGTTGCCGACTGCAGCTCGACCTGCGTGAGCTGCTCAAACGCGGAAACGGCCTGTTTGGCTCCGCGGAGCAGACGGGTTCGATAGGCGTGGTGACGGTCAACATGGCGCGCCTGGGATTCAAGCACAAGGCAGACGAGGCGGGCCTGTTCGACGAGCTGGACCACCTGCTGGTGCTGGCAAAGGTGTCGCTCGAACTCAAGCGCAAGGAGATACAGCGGCTTATGGACGCAGGGCTGTTCCCCTACACCAAGCGCTATTTGGGCACGTTGCGCAACCACTTCTCCACCATTGGCGTCAATGGCATCAACGAGATGATTCGTAACTTTAGCGACGACGCCTACGACATCACGGCGCCAGAGGGACGCGCCATGGCCATACGCGTGCTGGACCACGTGCGCGACAAGATGGTCGAGTTTCAGGAAGAGACCGGCCACATGTACAACTTGGAGGCCACGCCTGCGGAAGGCACCACCTATCGCTTTGCGCGAGAGGACCGCAAGCGCTTTGAGGGCATCATTCAGGCGGGGACGCCCGACGAGCCGTACTACACCAACTCCTCGCAGCTGCCGGTGGGCTACACGTCCGATCCGTTCCAGGCGCTGGAGGAGCAGGAGGAGCTGCAGAAGAAGTACACGGGCGGAACCGTGCTGCACCTGTACATGGGGGAGCGCGTCTCGTCTGCCGAGGCGTGCAAGCAGCTGGTCAAGCGCTCGTTGGAGAACTTCCGCCTGCCGTACATCACGGTGACGCCCACGTTCTCCATCTGCCCCAAACATGGCTACATCGCCGGCGAGCACACCTATTGCCCGCTCTGCGACGAGGAGCTGGCCGCGGCCAAGAAGGCCAAATTGGCCGATAGGGGCTAGGCCCCTTTCGGCCACCCGGAAAAAACTGGCCGATTGGGGCTAGGCCCCTATCGGCCACCCGACAAACGCGGCGAGGCGCAAGACCGGCCCTCACGATTCGGAAGGAAAAAGAGGATGGTACACAAGAGCGAGCTTACGAGCACGGGCGTCGTGGTGGACGGCGTCGAGCTTTCCAACGACGAGCGCCAGCCGTGCGAGGTTTGGACGCGCGTCATGGGATACTACCGGCCCGTGTCCTTCTACAACACGGGGAAGAAGGGCGAGTTCCACGAGCGCGTCGAGTTCGTGGAACCCACGTCGTGCTGCGCATAGCGGGCATCACGCCCTTTTCTACCGTTGACTGGCCGGACAAGATCGTTTGCGTGGCGTTTTTGTCCGGCTGTCCATGGGCGTGCCCATACTGCCAGAATCCTCAGCTCAGGCACATAGAGTCCGCCGCGCAGACCGAAGAGGACCTCCTTGCGTTTGTCGACCGACGCGTGGGGTTGCTCGACGGCGTGGTCTTTTCTGGCGGGGAGCCGTTGGCACAGGCGGAGGTGGTCGACGTCATCCGTGCCGTGCGTGACAAGGGCTTTTTGGTCGGCCTGCATACCTGCGGGGCGTATCCGGAGCGGCTGCGCGCGGTGTTGCCGTACGTCAGCTGGGTCGGTCTGGACGTCAAGGCGCCTTGGGACTTGTACGAGCGCATGACCGGCTCGGCGACGTCGGCCGAGCGAGCGAGGCAAAACCTCGACGTGCTGCTGGAATCGGGCGTGGCATACGAGACGCGCACCACATGGCATCCCGACCTCCTCGGCGCCGATGACATGTCGCGCATCGCATACGACCTTGCTAAGCGTGGCGTTGGGACGTGGGCGGTCCAGGCGTACCGGGCAACGGGCACGACGGGCGAGCTTGCCAACAAGACGGTGTATCCCCACGACGTGCCGACAGACCTCCCGCCCCTCTTTGATCGCTACGAGTTCCGCCGCGCGTAGGGCGGATAGCCGGCCGAGCCCGGACGAGCTTGGCCGAGAATTTGGCCGAAAGGGGCCTAGCCCCAATCGGCCATTCCTTACTTCTTTACGCCAAGGCCGCTGGCGGCGGTGACTTGGAATCCCACGCCCTCTACTTTGCCGCCCTTGGCGATGGTGCCGTTGTAGTCCATGCTCTTGATGGTGAGTGTGGAGCCGCTCGCCTTGTACGTGCCGTTCCACCCGTTGGTAAACGCGATCTTCTTGTTGAACGGCACGCTGACGCTCCAAGACGTGCGGGCGGCCCCCTTGTTGGTGATGGTAAGGTCGTATTGGTAGCAGGTCTTGCCGTTGCCTGCCGGCCACGAGCTCGTGAGCGTTGCCTTGCACGAAAGCTTGCCGGAGGTAAAGGTCACGCTCTTGCCGGAGGCCTTCGTGGTGGTGCTTGAGCTGTTGCCGCTGCTTGCGCTGCCTTTGTCCGCGGCCTTGCCACCGGTGCCGCCTGCGCCGTCCGCCGTTGCCGTGCTGCCGGAAGCCGTGCCGCCCAGCGTGTTGAGCAGCCATTTGCCCGAGGTGGAGAGGTCGCTTGTCTTGAATCCCGAGCTTTTGCTGCAGCCGCTCTTGAGTATGGACGCCGACTCGTCCTTGTTGCAGAGGCTCCACATGCACCAGCTCACGCCAAGCTTGTCCATGGACTTGACCCAGGCGTTGGCGGAGCTCTTGTCGATCGATCCGTTGCCGCTGGCGTCACAGATACCAAACTCGCTCACGAACACGGGCAGTCCGCCCTTAACGGCGTTGGTCATGCGCGCACGCAGGTCGTCCTTGTGCGTGGCGGCATAGAAGTGCAGTGCGTACAGCACGTTCTTGTACGACAAGGGGCTTTGCGCGGCCTTGTCCACCTCCTGTGACCAGGTGGGCGTTCCCACGATGATGACGGCGTCCGGGTCGTTCTTGCGTATGACGGGAATGACCTTTTTCGCATACTTTTTGATGTCGCTCCACGTGGTCGAGCCGTTGGGCTCGTTGCAGATCTCGTAGATCACGTTGGTGTTTTTGGCAAAGGTCTTGGACACGTTGGAAAAGAACGACTTGGCCTCGGACACATGCGTGTTGGGGTTGCCGTCGGACAAGATGTGCCAGTCGACTATGGCGTACAGGTCGTTTTGCGCGGCGAGCTTGACGCCCTTCTTCACGAGCGCCAACAGGTCCTTCTTGTTGCCGCCGGAGCAGTAGCCGCCATATTCCTGCGTGTACATGGCGAGCCGCACCACGTTGGCCCCCCACTTGGTGCGCAGCTGCTTAAAGCACGCGTCGTTGACGTAGGAGGGAAACCAAGCAAGCCCATGCGTGCTCACGCCCTTTAGCTGTATGGCCTTGCCGTTCTTGTCGACCAGCTTGGACCCCTTGACGGCAAGCGCGCCTGCCGACTTGGGTCCGCGCACGGTTTGCGCATACGCGCCCCGTGCGGGTAGGGAAGTCATCAACGCGATGACCAGGGCCAGTGGTAGGAATGCCGCGATGCGAGCGAGTCGTCGTTTGTCCATGGGTCCTCCCCTCGTCGTGCACTTTTGTAGCAGGACAAAAGCTGTTTGTGTCCATAGTAGGCCATATCGCGTTACAATTGGTCTCCAAGCTGGGCGAAAGAGGTAGATTTGAAGTTCATAAACATGGCTGACATAAGCGTCAACCTTTTGGTCACGTTGTCCGTGGCCGTCTTTGTTGTGTTGGTGCCTACCGTCGACATCAAGCTCTGCAAGTTGATCGGCGTTGACGTGCAGCACAACTGGGGCACCAATCCCCATTCGGACAAGCTTTTGCGCATGCGCAGGCTTCTAATGGGGGTCATGCTGCTCGTGTATATGGCCATCTATTGCTACATCACGTTTTTCTCGCGCGCGGCCCATAACGAGTACCGCATCAAGACGGACTTTTTTGCGGAGTTCTTCGCGTCGTTCCAATTTGAGAGGGGATTCGAGGGGTTCGTTGACTCGATCGTCCATGGGGATCCCCTGCAGGCGTTGCGGGGCGTGCACATCCTCAACTATGGTACGGTTGCCGAGGTATACCTTAACGTGATGTTGCACGTGCCCATTGGCTACCTGCTCCCGTATGTGTT
>JAGCBF010000230.1 GCA_017652285.1 Atopobiaceae bacterium | reverse complement strand
TGGCAACCGTCACGTCGCTGGTAACCGTGACGGCACAGGTGGCCTTTTTCTGCGTCCCGTCGGCGGACATGCAGGTGATGGTGGCAGAGCCCGCACGCAAGCCGCGCACGCGCCCCGTTGGAGTCACCGAGGCAACGGCCTCGTCGGACGACGACCAGACCACCTCCGTATTGGTCGCATCGTCTGGCAGCACCTTTTCCACGAGCTGATACGCTTGCCCGCCCTCAAGCCGCAAGCTCCTTGTGTTGAGGCTCAGGCTCGTCACGCCCTGCGTTACCGCAACTCCAAGAGTCGCCTTCTTGGACCCCACATTGATCGTGATCGTTGCAGACCCAACACCCACCGCCTGCACCAATCCCGATTCGGAGACCGTCGCCACCAACGGATTGGACGACTCCCACGTTATCGCCCCCGTGTAGTTGACGGGAGCAATCTCGGCGCTGATCTGCTGCTTTTCTCCCTTGCGAAGCGCAACCTCCGCGGGCGCGAGCTCGATCGACGTCGCCTCGACGTTTGCGGGCTGGAAGTTGATGCCCTTTTCGGCAGCATACGTCTGTGCATAGGAACCTGCAACGCCATATATGGTCACGCGCTTGGGATACGAAAAAGCTCCCGACGCAATTGAGGTGAGGGCGTCTGTGGTATATACGCTCGAAAGATTGGTGCACTCGATAAAAGCGTCCGTTCCTATCGTGGTCACGCTGCGTGGAATCACGATCTCCGCCAGTTTGTCGCAATGGCGAAATGCCGTTGCGGGAATCTCCTTGATGCCAGAGCCCAGCGAAACATCGACAAGGGCATCGCAGTCGTAGAAGATCGACCGCCCCAGCGACGTGACCGTGTTGGTGGACACAAAGCTCTGCAGGCCATCGCAGTCGTAAAACGCTTCGTTCCCCAGCGTCTTTACGCTTTGCGGCACCTCAAACATCCTGAGGGAGGCACAGCCGCGAAACGCCCGTGCCCCTATGCTGGTGAGGCTATTGGGCAACGTAAGCTCGGAAAGCAGCTCGCAGCCATAAAAGACCGAATCGCCCAACTGCGTTATTCCGTCCATGACCTCCGCCTTGCGCAACGACACGCAGTCCTTGAAGGCCGAGGACCCAAGCTTTGTGACGGTTGCCGGAATCAAGACGCTCTGAAGACCCGAACCTTCGAAGGTCGAAGTTCCAATCTGTGTCAAGCTGTCGGGAAACCCGATGCTCGGAAGCGATGTGCACCCCTTGAACGCCGAATCGCCGAGCTTCTGGAGTGCGTCGGGAAACGTGATGCTTGGAAGCGCCACGCAGGACGAAAAGGCATTGGCCGCAATGCTGGTGAGCGAGGAAGGCAGGGTCACGTTGGTAAGAGCGACACAACTCTTGAATGCCGAATCCCCCACCGTCGTGATGCCCTCGGGAAGGACGATCGATTCGATTCCGGGACAGTTTGCCAAAAGGTTGCTCGCGACGCGTGTCGTGCCCCCCTCGAATCTGACTTCTTTTAGATTGATGCAGTTGCTGAACGGTCCTCCCGTACAGCTTTCCAACGAGGCGGGGATCGTTATGGATCTCAAGCCCGCGCACCCGCCAAACGCCGAGGTCCCAAGGGTCCTGATAGACGGTTCCTTTGTTGATCCGACCGTAAAGAAACTCACATTCTCCAAGCTCGTGCATGACGAAAAGGCCGTATTGCCGATGGTGGTCACCGACTCAGGGATGACGATGCTGCCCAGAGAAGTACAACCGTTAAATGACGAAACCCCGATGGTCGTTACGGTAGAAGGCATGCTCACTTGTTTGAGTGCGGTGCATTTGGCAAACGCCGAGTCGCCGATTGTGGTTGTTCCTTCGGGTATAACGACCGACTGCAATGCGGAACAATTCGCAAAGGCCGAGGCGTTTATGCGCTTGAGCGCTTTGGACAGAGAGACTTCGCTCAATACAGAACACTGCCTAAACGCATTCGCTCCTATTTCGACCACCGTGTCCGGCATCGCGATCGTTTGAAGCTCGGTATTGCCTTGGAATGCGCCCTTACCAGTCGCGTTGCTGTCGATTTTTACAACGGTATAGGTTCCGAACTGCTCGGGAATGGTCAGCTTTGTCGCATCGCCCTTAAACTGAGTGATAGTTGCGTTATCGTCCACGTCGAGCGAAAAGGTGTAGGTGCCATCGTCGTTGGTAAAGGTAAACTGACCATCGGCCAGACCTGCAATCGCATCCTGAGTCACGAGCAGCAGCTCGGAAGCTATCGCGTCCTCGGGGTCCGTCATCCCGCCCGGCTCGTCCGTCGCGCCGGTCGATGGCGCTTCCGCAGGTTCGTCAGATAACAGCTCCAAGGCGCCATCATCTACGGTCAACCCATCTTGGCTCGTCTGTTCGTCCGTTTGACCAAGCACAATGGTATCGCCCACCGTCTCCGCAAAGGCCTGCGTGGGAACCGATCCGCAAGCCAGCAGTAAGGTCAGGACGCCGCTCATTACAGCTTTTGCGGCCGAAACGCTCGCATCGTGCCTCTTTCGTGCTCCAGAATCCCGTCGCGCCATAATGCCTCCCGCGTCTCGACTTTTTTACCTCTTTGTAATGTTTTAGCGCATAACGGGTTGCGGCGCAAACCAAACTACAAGCGCTTGCACATACGTTGCCGCCGCCGTTACAGCGTGGAGTTGAAGTCGCCGTAAATGTTGAACATGGGCAGGTACACGGCCAGCAGAATCACGCATACGATGCCCGCCAGCAGGCAAATCGTAATGGGCTCCAGCATGCCGATGGCACGTGCGGTCGCTTCCTGCACCTCGAAGTCGTAATAGTCGCTCACGACCTCGAGCGTGTGCTCAAGCTCGCCCGTCTCTTCGCCTACGCCCGTCATCTCGGTCGCAAGCTGCGGAAACGCCCCCGTGGCAGACAATGTCTCGGCCAGAGGACGCCCCGCCTCCAAGTCCGGCACGATGCTCGCCAGCTGGTAGCCCATGTAATAGTTGCTCAGGGTTCGCGAAGTGACCGCCACCGCTTGCGAGGAAGAAAGACCCGCCATCATCATGACCGCCATGGTGGACGCATACTGCGAGGCCGAGCTCATGGTACTTATCTTGCCCAAGACGGGCACCATAGTTCCCAGCTGGCTCCAACGCAGGTGAAACGTCTCGCTCTTGCGCTTGGCAAACTGAACACTCACGACACCGACCACGATGGCAAGCAGGAAGACCCACCACCACCCAACCATAAAGTCGGACGCGTCTATCATGAGCTGAGTCGGAAGCGGCAGCTCCGAACCCATGCTGTCAAACGTGGTCTTGAACGTCGGCACCGCGAACACCATGATGACGCCCACGACGACAACCGCCACCACCATGATGAACGACGGGTACATCATGGCGCTCTTAACCTTGCCGCTTGTCTCCGACTGCTTGCGATAGAACACCGCAAGCCGCTGGAACACCATGGTGAGGTTACCGGACTGCTCGCCCGCCCGAACGGACTCGATAAAGGTGGTGGGCAGGTTGCTCCCGTGCTTCTCGAAGCTTGCCGCCAGCTCGTAACCCGCCGCGACGTCACTTGCCACGTTGGTCAGGATCTCTTTGAGGGTCTTGTCTTCCGTTTGCCCGGCCACGAGCTCAAGCGTGCGCACGATGGGCAGGCCAGCCTCCAGAATGATGGCAAACTGGTTGCACATAACCGACAAGGTCTTGTCTTTGGTCTTCCTGTTCCCCAGTCGCAGGTCTATGTCGTGCTCGCCGCCCGACTCCTCGATGGACGTGACGATGTAACCGTCGTCCTTGAGCTGCATGACGGCTTCTTCGCGCGTGTTTGCCTCTACGACGCCGTCGACCACGGCCCCGTATGAGGACCGTGCCTTGTACTTGAATGCCCTCACAAGAACCTCCTTGGCTCAGCCGCGCTCGAGCGGTCAACCTTGCTGGACCGACGTGCCAGCCTACCTCACTGACCTGCGCATTTGCTCTGGGTCGTGCGCAGCGGCAATGGCGTCCTGCGCCGTGATGGTGCGGCTGCGGACCAGGTTTTGAAGCGCACGGTCCATGGTGATCGACCCAAGGTCCGCCGTCGTCGCGAGCGTGTTGGCGATCTGCGGGGTCTTGCCCTCGCGAATCAGGTTCTTGATGGCGGGGTTCACGATCATGACCTCGGCCGCAAGCACGCGGCCGCCGCCGCGCCTCTTAAGGAGCTGCTGGCTCACGACCGCCTTGAGCGTCATGGACAGCTGCATGCGAATCTGCTGCTGGCGCTCCTCGGGAAACACGTCCACCAAACGGTCGATGGAGTCGGGTGCCGACTGGGTATGGAGCGTGCCGAACACCAGGTGGCCCGTCTCGGCCGCGGTCAAGGCCGTCTCTATGATAGAGAAGTCACGCATCTCGCCCACCAGGATCACGTCGGGGTCCTGGCGCAGTACGGCACGCAGGCCCTCTGCAAAGCTTTGGGTGTCACGACCGATCTCGCGCTGGTCAATGGAGCAGCGGTCGGGCTCGTACACGTATTCCACCGGGTCCTCGAGCGTGACGATGTGGTCTGCGCGCGAGTGGTTGATGCGGTCGATAATGGCCGCGAGCGTGGTGGACTTGCCAGATCCCGTCTCGCCCGTAACGATGACGATCCCGCGCTGGTACGTTTGGAACTCATACACCACGGGCGGCACGCCGAGCTTGTCCAGATCCGGAATGCTGCTGGCCAGCAGACGAATCGCCAGGCACGCATGGCCCATGCTGCGGTACACGTTAAGACGGCAGCGCACGCCGTTGGAAAACGTGGTCGCGAGGTCGACCTCGATGCCCTGCTGCACCTTGGCGTATTCCTCGCCGCACGCCTCCCGGCCCAAGGCCTCGGTGTCCTCGGGCGTAAGGACCACGTCGTTGGCGTCTTCGAGCGAGCCGTCGATCCTAAAGCGAATGGGCACGCCCGGCGCAATAAGGATGTCCGAGGTTCCCGCATTGCTGGCAGCGCAGATAATGGCATCTAACGAGGGCATGTTGGTTCCTTTCGTCTAGCACGTATGGACACGGTGCGATCACACCTAGTCATCAAAGGCAAATATGACGCGCTGCACTTCTTCGAGCGTCGTGATGCCCAAGCACACGAGGTCCTGGCAGTTGCGCAGCATGGTCTGGAAGCCGCTCTTTTCCACGGCCATCAGCAACTCCGTACGAGGCGCCCTCGTGGCAATGGCCTGCTTGATGCCCTTATCCAGCGTCAGCGTCTCGACCACCACGATACGGCCCCGATACCCGCTGTGGTAGCACTCCGGACAACCGCGGCCGCGCATGAACTTTACGTCTACAAGCCGCGGGTCGCCCGGCTTGAAGCCACCCATCGCCAGCTCTTCCGGCGACGGCGTGTACTCCTCCTTGCAATGCGGGCAAATGCGACGCACCAGGCGCTGAGAGATGACGCCCTTGAGCGCCGTTGCGATCATGTAGGGTTCCACGCCAATGTCGTCCAGACGGTCCAGGGTCGACACGGCGTCGTTGGTGTGCAGCGTGGAAAGAACCAGGTGGCCCGTTACGGCGGAACGGAACGCGATGTCCGCCGTCTCTTGGTCTCGAATCTCGCCGATGGATATGATGTCTGGGTCCTGACGAAGAATCGAACGCAGGCCCGCCGCAAACGTGGTGCCCGTCTTCTCGTTGATCTGCACCTGGTTTACGCCCTCGATGTTGTATTCCACCGGGTCTTCGAGCGTCACGATGTTGACCTGCTCGGTGTTGAGGCGGTCGATCATGGTGAACAACGTGGAGCTCTTGCCCGATCCCGTCGGTCCCACCAGCAAGATGATGCCCTGCTTGATGCTGAGCAGCTGGTTGTAGCGCTCCAGGTTTATGCCCATAAAGCCCAGCTCTTCGGGCGTGTTGAGCTTTTGCTCGCGATCCAGAATACGCATGACGATCTTTTCGCCGTGCACGGTGGGGAGCGTGGACACGCGAAGGTCCGCCTCGCGCATGCGCACGCGCACGATGGCGCGACCGTCCTGCGGCACGCGGCGCTCCGTAACGTCCATGTTGCACATGACCTTGACACGCGACGTAAGCGACTGTTGGAGCTCCTTGGGGATGGTGAACTCGTTGTGAAGCAGGCCGTCGATGCGCATGCGTACCACGACCTGCTTTTCCATGGGTTCGATATGGATGTCTGACGCGCGAGACGAGATGCCTCGCTCGATGATGTTGTTCACCAGGCGAATCGATGGCGCGGACGACTCGTTTTCGCTCCCGACCTCCGCCACCTGAACGGACGAGCGCTCGCGAGCGGCCTCGCCCACTTCCTTCTGCATCTCTTGGATGGCTCGCTTTGCGCCCTCCGTGCCGTACAGCTTGGAGATCGCGTGGTCGACGCCAGACTGCATGGCGATCATGGGAACGATGCGCTTGCGCGACGCGGCACGCACCTCTTCTGTCGCGATGAAGTTGAGCGGGTCGCTCATGGCCAAGTACAGCTCGTCGCCGCGCGTGCGCACGGGAACTACGCTGTAGCGTTTGGCGAGGGTCTTGGGCACGAGCTTGGTCATGGACGGATCGATGTCCACCGTGGTCAGGTCGATGAAGTCGATGCCCAGCTGCATGGTAAGCGCGTCCACGACCTGGCGTTCCGTAATGATGCCGGATTGCACCAGCTCGTCGCCCAAGCGACGCTTGGTCTTCTTTTGGTTTGCCAGAGCCTGGCCAAGCTGCTCGTTGGTGATGACGCCGGCATCTATGAGCAGGTCGCCCAATCGCGTAAACCTCATAGCATTGCTCCACGATCGAGGGTTGTTTGATAACCGCACAACATTTTACTACAAGCGAGAATGGTCCCGATTACCTATACTACCCAGTTTATACCGTTGTTATAAGGGGGTGAGCGCATCGCATCCGGGCCGAGAGGGAATGCCCCTTTCGGCCCGGATGTGCGTTACGGCACTACGCTGTGGGCTCCACGCTAACCTCGTCGGCACTCACCGTAAGCGTGTAGAGCTGCTTTTGGTAACCAGTCGCCGCCTTGACCTCGTCGACCCTGTACGTACCATACGGCAGGTCGTCAATAAAGTACACGCCGGAGTCGTCGGACTCGTAGAACTTGTCCTTGTCATAGTCGCCGTTGACGACCTCGGTCCCGTCAACACGATAGATGCGGAAGCGTGCGCCTGCCAAAGAAACGCCGGTTCCCTTGTCCACCTTGCGCAGAATGACCTTGCGCTTGGTCGCAGAGGTGTTCATGAGGTAATACAGCCCGTCGTCTTCTGCCTTGTGGGCCTCCTGGTAGGCGTCGTCCTCTTCGGACAAGAGCTTCTGCTCGATCCTTAACGTTCCGTCGGACGCAACCGTTACGCGGTAGATGGTCTCCCCGTTGTCCTCGAAGCCCTCGGGAGCGTCAGTCTCGATCATGTAGTACGTCTTGGGCGCGACCTTGCTAAACTGGACAAGACCTCGCTCATCCTCCTCGTTTGAGGAGGTGGCGACCACAGGCTCGCCGCTCTTCTCGTACGGCGTGTTGTTTGCGTCGCTTTCGTAGGCGGTGAAGAGCGCAAACGTCGCGCCTGCAAGCGGCTCGTCGGAGCCATCCACCTTGAGGAAGCTCACGTCATAGCCACCCGTCCAGTACACGCACCTATTGCCATCGATGTCGTCTCCCGCCTGGCCAGTAAGGTAGTCGCCGCCGCAATCGGTGTCCGCATCGGCACGCGCGTCCCTAAATGCCTGGTAGGTGGCCGGCGACACCTCGCCCGCGAATCCCTCGCCCAGCACGGCAAACTGCTTGAGCATGTAGTAATGATTCGTCTGCGTGTTGTCGTCGCCCTCGGCCCAAACCCAAATCGAGCCCGCCGGCACGCCGTTCGCCAGATTCCCGGCCAGCACGAGCGACGTCAGGGCCTTGCCCTCGTCCGCATGCCCCGCAAGATAGATGTCCTGACGAGCCTTGGTGTATTCGAGCTGACCGTTCGTGGCATCGTCGTCAAGCGAAACGTCCGTCGCAAAGTTGCCCACCGTGGCATCGATGGCATCCGAGGTCGCCCCCGCGCCGCCAAAGCTCACGTTGCCGGACAAGGCGAGAACGGCGCCCTTCTCCACATAGATACCCGCGCCGTTTTTGTTCGCGCCCCTCACCACGTTGTTGGCGATAAGACCTCCGGACATGTTTACGATGCCGCCGTCGTGCACGTACACCGCACCTCCGTTGCCGGTGGTGACGGAGTTTTGCAACACCGCGCCATCGGCAATGGTCAGCCTGATCCCCGAGTCAACGGCGACGAAGCCGCCATCGACGCTACTCGCGTAACCGCTATTCCCGCCACCGTCGAGGACGATGTTGGTCAGGGTCAAGTGCGTGCCCGCATCCACGATCATCGGCGTAGCGCTCAGCTCGTCCTCCCAAGCCGCCGTTGTCAAGTCGCGCTGAATCAACGCCTTGCCATCCGCGTCCGCACGATCGCTCTTGAAGCTAAAGAAGTCTCCCCTGCCTCTCATGGTCGAGCTCACGCTTGTCTCCGCCGTGGTAAACGTCACCATACGGCTTCCCGCGCTGTTCACGTTCTTGTACTGGATGTTCTTGTCGAGGTCATGGTCCTTCAGCATTTTGAGCTTGATGGACGCCGTCGCGGAGGTCGGATAGGTGCTATAGGTGTAGTTGGCGTCGTTTCTTGCATAGAGCGTGCCTTGGGCAGCGTCGAAACCGTCGCGCAGGGCATTGAAGCCCGACTGCAGGAGCGCCAGGTCTTCTGCGCTCGCCTCGGTGATCCTGGAATAGACGGCCTGGGCTTTGCGGGTTTGCTTTTTGCCGTTGATGGTAAGGCTGATGTCCTGATACAAGATCTTGTCGTTGGCGTCCGTCAGCTTGCAGATCACGTCCACCCAGTAGATCGTGGTATCGGTGGGGTCATCCTCGTTCCTAACGCCATAAAGAGACAAGCCGTGGTCGTTGCGGAAGACATGGGGATTGGCCCTCGCCTCCGTGTCGCCAAAGATGCCGAAGGGCTTGCCGGGAAGGCCGTGGTCTTCGAAAATTGGAGCGGCCTCGATGACGTACACGCCGATCACGCCGTCCACGAGCCCGTTCGACGTCGTGTTGATGATTTCCGTGGAGTCCTCGCTCAGGACCAGGTTCATCTGCTGGTTCTTGCCCTGCGCGCCAGAGTTGTCAAAGATGGTGGGTGCGCCGCCAAAGTAGAGTCTGGCGTTTGCGCCTCCTGCGTTTATCGCGCCTCCGTCGCTTCCACGAGCCGTGTTGTCGGTGACGCTCGCGTTCGTGACCGTGACGGACGCGTAATCCTTCGCATAGATCGCGCTGCCAAGGCCTGCGGTATTGCCGGTAATGCTGCCACGGCTGACGGTCAGGGCACCGGCCGCGCCTTCTTTGGCTTCCACATAGAACGCGCCACCGTTACCGGTTGCCTTGTTGCCGCTTATCGTGCCGTTTTCCATAGTCACGTTCGCGCCGGGGGCAATGGTGACGGCGCCGCCGTATGCGGCGGAGTTGCTACTCATGCTGAGGTTACCAACAAGCGTCAACGTGCCAAAGCCACCGATCTTTACCGCGCCGCCCTTGCTGCCCGCAGCGGTATTGCCCGTAAAGCTCCCGCCGTTGATCGTAAGCGTGGAGGGTGCGTCCTGCTTGGATAGCACGGCGATCGCACCGCCCTCGCCGGGATACGTGACGCTGCCCGAGGTATTGGCGCGGTTGTTCTTAACCGTGCAGTTGTCTACTACCAGGCTGCAGTTCTCCGCCACGCGGAGCGCGCCACCCTGATAGCTCGCGGAATTGCCCGAGAAGACGACGTTATGGATGGGCAGGCTCATCATCTCGGCAGCGTCTTTTGTCTTGTTGATGCTGATCGCGCCCCCGTTGCCATTCTTTTCCATAGCGGCAACGGCAGTGTTGTTGACAAACTGGGCATTGGTAATGCTAAAGGAGCAGTCCGCGCCTACGGCAATTGCGCCGCCGTCCGAACCAACGTAGTTTTCGCCCGTACGATTATTCACGACATCGTTTCCAGAGAATATCGCCGTCCTGCTGTACCCGCCGTCGATGCTCAGGTTGGTGTTGTCATCCAGCAGAATCGCACCGCCCTTAAGATCGCTCGTACCGGCGCTGCCCGCCGCTGCCCTTTGGACGAAGTCCTCGATCCTGCTGTTGTCCAGGATGTTCAGGGAGCTGCCCTCCGTTACATGGATTGCCCTGCCGTTGTTGTTATGGCCGCTGAGCCTGATGTTGAGCAGCGTCATGCCCGTACCGTTGCCAAGCGTGATAAGCGCACCCGCGTTGGCATCGGTCGAGGTGTCCTCGTTATAGGCGCGGCTGATCTGCGCTCTTGCGGTATCCGAGGTTCTGGTGGTGGTGAATATGTACCTGTCCTTCGACGTCTTGGTTTCGGCCGTGGTAAAGGTGATGTTGCGCGAGCTGTTGTAGACCACAGGACGGGAAATGGTAAAGTCCTTGAGCGCCTTTAGCTTGAGGTCATTCTCCACGTTGGCCGCGTTCCCGTTTGCGTAGACGAAGCTTCCGGCCTGCGCGGACTCAAAGCCCTCCTCCAGCGTGGAATAGATGGCCGGGAGCAGTCTGACCGAGGATTCCGACTTGTTGTCCCAAACCGTATGTCCCTGTGCATACAGCAGATTGTTGTTTGCATCCGTCAGCTTGCACACGGCTTCCTGGTTGGACACCACGTAACGGCCTTGTGCGTCTCTGGGAAGCTCCTCGTAGTCTCCACCTTGCTTCCATTCTTCGAGCGTGACCTCAACCGCATGGGTCACCTCGTCGATTTCTTCGATCTCCAGCCTAAAGACGCGGTCGCTCTCGACGTAGTACGTACGACGGTTGTTGCCGTTACGCTCGGGGTACGCCGTCTCCAAAAGGTAATAGGTGCCAATCGGCAGCTCACGGAAATAGACCATGCCCTTGGGCAGCGTTTTGTTGTCCTTGTCCTTATACGTGGCAGTGCCGTTTGCAGATACGACCGGCGCCGGGTAATTCTCTCCGTCGCGACTCCAGAGCATGAGCTTGGGGTATCCGTCATCAAACGTGTCGGGCTTATCCTCGCTGTCCAGGATCGCGGTGTAGATCGTAAAGGCCGCACCAGGCAACGCGTTGCCGGAATCGTCCACCTTCATAAAGCTGGCCTGATAGTCATTGCGGACGTTTTCGATGCCTACGTTGTTGCTGGCCAGGTTAGCACGAAGCACCGCCTTGTTGTTCGCATCCAGCGGGAACACGCCGTAGTACTTGCCCGCATCCGTTGTGTGGCGTGTGACCAGTGCCTGGGCGTCGTTAACGTTAAGCGGGCCGTCGCCCTCCCACATGTCCATGTTGTAGCTTTGAGGGGCCAGGTATGGGGTGCCGACAAGCACCAAATACGTTGCGGTATTGTCCTTAAAGCTGCTGGGAACCTTGGTCTCCTTCATGTAATAGGCACCTATGCGCACGGCGCTAAACTCCACGATGCCTCGGTCGAGTAGCTTGCCCTGAGCATCCGTGTCGTTATCTCCGTCTGCGGACGTCGCCGTCGCCACCACGGTGTTGTCTGAGTATTTATACAGCGTGAAGCCGGCGTCTGGAACCCTTACGCCCTTGTTGTCGATCTTCTTGAACTGGATCGTGTACATCTTGTCCCAGTAGATGTTCTGGGCATCCGTACTGATCTGCACGCCTGCCAGGTATTCGCCGTATTCGCACCCGGTCACTACGTCGGCCAAGGAGTTGCGCAGATGGCTCAAGGTCTCTTCGCTAACGGTCACGCCAGATTCGATCTTTGCGAACTGCTCATTGGGCAGCCTGTGAGGAGCCATTTCTGGCCAGACCCAAATGGTGTCGCCCGTTAGCTCGCCGACCACATAGATCGACGCAGCGTTTGTGGCATTGGGCGTTGTGGACGCATAGCCCGCAAGGTAGATGTCCTGCCGCGGATAGTCTTTGACGCCGCCGTTGACCAATCGCCCTTCGTTGTCGACGCCGTCCGAACCGGCCTTATTCGTAAGGATGTTGCGGCTGAACTTCGGGCTGCCCGACATGTTGATTCGGCTGCCTTCGGCCAAGTAGATGCACGCACCCGCCGTGGCGTTTACGACGCCTCCGCTTTGGGAGATGTAGCCGTTTTGGGTAAACTCCGGGCTATTGGTAAGGTTCATCGTCACGCCGGCCGGGAGGTAGATCGCACCACCCATGTTGGCATAGCAGCCGCTGATCACGGTGTTGTCTTTGACGTTGAGGATGGCACCGTTCGTGACCATGTGTACTGCACCGCTAAACCCGCGAGCCGTGCAGCCGCTGATGGTGGTGCTGGTCTTCGTACCGCCTGCCGAGATATGGTCTTGCAAAGTGAGTTCCTTGGTTTGGCTGTAGATGGCACCACCGTAGCCGTTTGCAAGGGTCGAGGAGCAGCTTTCGAAGCTCGTGCCAGAAATGGTCACGGCAGAGCCATTGGCGCTGCTTGCGCAGTACAGCGCGCCACCGTTGTTGGTTGCAGAGCTGTTATTGAAGCCAGACCTCTCCACGGCAACCGTCTTCGCGTCGGTGTATACCGAGCCGCCAAAGCCTTTGCCACTCGCGCTACCGTTGGTAGAGCAA
The DNA here is from genome assembly GCA_017652285.1 of Atopobiaceae bacterium. Classification (GTDB taxonomy): domain Bacteria; phylum Actinomycetota; class Coriobacteriia; order Coriobacteriales; family Atopobiaceae; genus RUG440. Next base: position 325 of record JAGCBF010000230.1, on the reverse strand, counting down.
CCCCTAAAGGTCGTGGCGGTAATGGTTGCGGAGGCGGCACCCGTGTGGTTGATCGCGCCGCCGTCTTGTGCTGCGTAGCACGTGTAAAAGCTGCTGGAGCCTACCGACAGCGTCGCGGCAGTCGAGCCAACAGCGCCGCCAGATCCCCCTGTGTGGACATTGGAGAAGAGGCAGTTTTGAATCGTCGTGGCTGCCGTTGCGGCATTGTTTGCGTGGTCCAGGGCGCCGGCCCCGCCCGTGCTGTTGCAAGCCGAGTAGGACACGCCGATTATGGAAACCGTTGCACCGCTGGCATGAATCGCGCCGCCGGTTCCACCCGCCGTGC
>JAGCBF010000229.1 GCA_017652285.1 Atopobiaceae bacterium | reverse complement strand
CACTTCTACACCGCGCGACACGATGCCCTGCAAGGCGCAGCACCATTCGCGGGCGTTCGCCCCGACACTCAACTCGTAATGCCTGCCGTCGACCTGGCTCAGGGCAATGCGGCGCCCGTCCTCGGGGTCGCCTAGGCGGAAGAGCAGATCGAGTTTGTCGAAGCCCTGGCAGAGGCTCTCGAGGTTACAAGATATCTCGTCGATAACGTCGATCGTGAGGTCGGAGATGATCCGTGCGCGCTCGCGGCCGTCCTTCTGCTCTATGAGCGCCATCAGCCCTCCGTTTTGGACCAGCCGCTCCCCGGGAGACAACGAACCGGGCGGGGTCGCCGTGTCCGGCCATCGCCTCACGTCGTAGGTGCGGAGCCAAGTCACGCGCCGGGCGGGCTCGTGGACGACTCCCTCCCGGTTCTCCCTCGCGAAACGTTCCTCGGCCCTTGCTCTCTCGGCAGCGGCACGTCTCCTGGACTCCTCCTCGCGTTCCGCGCGCCTCAGCTCCTCTGCACGGGCCCTTCTCTCCTTCTCCTCGCGACTCTCCCTCTCGCGCTCGTCGCGAATCGCGTTCCGCACCCAGCTCGACGCTCCGCACTCCGCGTCCGTGACGACGCTGCACAGGAAGTCCTCGTCCTGGTACAGCCTGATAAGCTCGTCCCTGTCGTAGTGCCTGTCCAGCGCCTTCGCCCTGCGGTGCATGTCGGCACCCAGGTCCACGAGGACGACCCCGCGCGTCCGCCCGTACAGCTCGTCGGCCTGGGCGTCTGACAGCCCCTTGCGCAGGCTCACGCAGAGCGCGAAGGGTCTGCTCTTGCCGCCTCCCGTGACCGTGACCTCGAGGCAGGGGGCCTGCCTCCCGCAGATGCTCGTCAGCTCGACGCGCTCGACGCGCATCACGCGGGCCGCCGACATGGGCCTCTCACGCCCCGTGACGGCGTCGTGGAAGCGGAGCTCGGGAAGCGCGAGGACGCCCATTCGCTCGATAGCCCTCTTCGCAACCTTGGCGATGACGGCCTCGACGGCCCAGTCGCAGGTCGCCCCGGGCTGGTGTGCGAAGGAGTTGAGGATAATCTTGCCCCCATTCCGCGCGCGCATGGGCTGGCCGCACGCGGGGCAGAAGCAGACGCAGGCGTCGCCGTTCTCCACTTCCTCGATGTGGCGCAGCTGGCCCTGCGCGTCCATGGCGTACAGTATGGGGAGGTCGTCGTTGGCCATGGCCCATGCCCCTCTCTCGCGATGCCGTGGCGCGCTGGCTTTTGCGCCGACGCGCCGGTCCGACGGCTCAAGGATAAGCCCTCCGCCGCTCCGCACGGCGCGCAAAAGCGCCTTTCGCCCTTGGGGCACCGCCGAGCGCGGGTGCGCGCGGTCTGTCCAGTGCTACCATGCCCGTAGAGGCGGAGGAGGAGCGATGATCGAGGGCGACCACAACACGAACATGTTCAACGCAGCGCTCCGGAGGCTCAACGGCGAGATCAAGACGCTTAGCAGACTCAACCTGCAGTCGCAGGCGGTGCATGCGGAGGACTTCTTCATGCGGCTGCTCAACGCACTCTACGGGTGGGGGCTCGCCAACGCGAACTGGGAGGACGACAACCACCAAGCGGTCGACCTCGTAGACGAGGGCGGTCGCCTGGTTGTCCAGGTGACGGCCTCTTGCACGAGGGATAAGGTCAGAGAGACGCTCGCGAAGAAGGCCATGGCGGGCTACGCAGCCGACGGCTACCGCGTGAAGTTCGTGTTCGTGGGCGAGCAGGACCCCGGTGCCATGGGAAGCTCCGATATCCCAAACGGGCACGGCGTGACGTTCGACCAGGGCAGTGACCTCCTCTTCACCGAGGGCCTCGTCAAGCGATTCTCGCATCTACCGCCCTCCGAGCAGCGCGATGTCCTGACGATTGTGGACGAGGCGCTCGGCGACGGCGGGCGGGCGGCGCTCAGGCACATCGGTCGCAACGAGATAGCCGCCATCAACGTGCGTCTGGAGAAGAGGCGGGCCTATCACCCGAGCTTCAGGCTCATGGGCGGCGTCGGTGACGGCCGCGGCATCGACGAGCGGCTGCTCCCCAAGGGGCTCGAGGTTGAACAGATCCCCAACGCGGCGCGCACCGTCGTGCCGGACGGCGGGGCGCCCGTGCGCTTCGGCGAGTTCGTGAAAGCGAGCTGGGAGTCAGGCGGTCAATGCCACCTGCTCATCACCGGCGAGGGCGGCATCGGCAAGACCGTCGCCCTTCTCCCCCTCGCTACTGAGGAGGGGTTCCTGCCCAGGAGCACGGCGGCAGTCTACGTCCCCCTGTACGAGCTCGCGCAGTACTGCGGCGACGGCGAGGGCGCCGACAGGGACTGCGTAGACCGGTTTGTCGAGAAGGACTTCCCCGACGGCAAGGAAGCGCTCGCTGCCGCATCCGAGCTCGCGAACAGGCCGTGGTCGGGCGGACCCAGCCTCATCCTGCTGATGGACGGCTACAACGAGGTGCCCGTGGAGAGGCACCGCGCCGTCGACGCCGGCGTGTCCAAGTGGGCCTCGTGGCCCGGCGTGCAGGTGATAACGACCTCAAGGGAGGTGAGCCTCTACGATGTGCCGCACATGCGGAAGCTCGAACTGCAGGGGCTCTCGCGCGAGGCGGTGAGCGCCTACCTCGGCGTTGACGCTCCCGACGAGTCCGACGAGCGGCTCTGGCGGCTGCTGGAGACGCCGCTGATGCTTCGGCTGTACGCCGGCTCAAAGACGTATGACGAGGGGGAGCT
>JAGCBF010000228.1 GCA_017652285.1 Atopobiaceae bacterium | reverse complement strand
AACCACAGGTTGAGCCATTCCTGGTAGGTGTGGTCGCCAATCATGATGTCCGTGTGCTCGTGGGGGTCTGCGGGGAACACGTGCATGTTTTGGTGGACGAGCATCTTTACCTCGCGCCCGGACGCCAAGAAGGCCTCCCTCATGAGGTCGGCGTGCTTGGTGGTGACGTTTTGGTCGTTGATGCCCTGTACGATAAGCGCCGACGCCCGTATGCCGTTTTGGCCCGTATACCAGTCGCGCGCCTGCCAATAGGGACCGTAGTCGCCCGCGAGCGCTCCCTGGGCGTTGCTCAGGTAGGTGCGGTGGCGCTGGTACAGGTCCAGGACACGCTGGTCGGGGTTCTCGAAGAGCCTGCTTGCGCAGACATCGGACAAGACCGTCGTGTAGTCGTAGCTCGTGTTTTCCCTGGAGCTGATTCCCTGCCTGTTGCTGCTGTCGTACCAGCTTGCGACGCCTGCCACGGGAACGACGGTGTCCAGGCCCTCGACGCCCGAGGTCGCCACCTCGTAGCACATGCCGCCTGGGTACGAAAGCCCCGTCATGCCTATGCGTCCGCTCGACCAGTCCGTCGCCTTGACCTCGATGGTGCCGGCCGGGTCCGCGTACGCCGTGCGCCCTTGCGTGCCATGCAGCCATTCGACCACGTCCACGAAGGCGTCACGCTCCATTACTGTGCCGCAGCACTCGATGCCCTCGGACCCGTATGTGCCCAGGCCCGCCGTCTGTACCACGGCAAATCCGCGCACGAGGTAGTAGTCCAGGTCGGTGAGCCCGGTGGGGAACTGCATGTCGATGAGCGTGTAGTTCCAGTCGGAGGCCCTGTTGAGCACAGGGCTCAAGGCGAGCTCTTCGGAGGTGATGCCGTCGCTTGGCGTGCGATGGGCCGGTCTGGCCATGAGCGCGGCGTCGTCTGTCGAGTCGCTTGCGAACGCAAAGTCGTTGCCAGACCCGCGCATGCCCGCGCTGTAGGGGTCGGGCATAAAGAGCACCGGCGCCTTGTACGCGCCCTGTACGGCCGCGCGCGGTACCTGCACGAACGTCTTTACAAGGTCGCACTTGCCGTCGAGGTCGGTGTCGTAGTCGGTCTCCACGTAGACCACGAAGCGCCACAGCTCGCTGTCTGCGTTCGTGTAGCCCTCGGCTTCGTAGCTGGAGTAGGCGAAGACGGGCTGCGCCATGCCGTCCTCGATGCGCATGCCCGTAGGCGCGTCGTCCTGCGCCGCGATCGTTGCCGGGGCGTCGAAAAGCGGTTCTCCAGATTCGGGGCTTTCTCCAAGAGCCCTTGTCGGCACGCCCGCCAACAGGGACAAGGTGACGAAGAACGCAAGCGCGAGCGCCACGCGCGTACGGGTCGAAGGATTCATGGACGGGTCCCTTCTGAGCTGTGTTTTTGGTCCACGCACTATTAAAACACAGGGAGCACCTCGGTAAAGCCGCCGCTTCTGTTCTTTGCAGGGCCGGGCGGACAAAACACGGACGGACAAAACGTATATGATAAGAAAATGTTGTTGCGAAGGATTGTAAAACGCAGGAGAAGGAGAGGCAAATGGCACGAAACACCATAGACGCGCTGGTAACGCGGCGCTACTTTGTAAAGGGCGTGGGCTTGGTGAGCGCGTCTGCGGCGCTGGCGGCCTGCGCTCAAAAGACGGATGGCGCCACCGAGGCAAAAGACGCCGCTGCGGCGACGCCGCTTTTGGCCATCATCCACACTAACGACACGCATGGTCACGACGTGGCCGTGGAGGGGACCGATGACATACAGGGCAACTTCTCCATGGCGGCGGTCCCGGCACTCAAGGCCGAATGGGAAAAGAAGGGCTACGAGGTGCTGGTCGTGGACGCGGGCGATGCCACGCAGGGCATGCCGCTGGTCGACACGTCAGACGGCAAATCCGCCATCTCCTTTATGAATGCATGCGGATACGACCTCATGGCCGTGGGCAACCACGAGTTCGACTGGGGCGCAGACGCCCTAGCGGCAAACGAGCAGGAAGCCAAGTTCCCCTTCCTGTCGGCCAACGTGCTGGACAAGGAGTCGGGCGAGCCGCGCTTTGTGCTAAACAAGGCGATCGAGCTCTCGAGCGGCGTCAAGGTGGGCTTCTTTGGACTCACGACGCCCACCACCATGACCACGTCGAGCCCCAAGGACGTGGAGAGCTTCTCGTTTTTGGGTGGGGAAGACCTGTATGAGTGCGCACGGGCGCAGGTTAAGGAGCTGCGCGACCAACACTGCGACCTCGTGGTGTGCGTGGCGCACCTTGGCAACGACGAGAGTGCCAACACGAGTTCGGACGTGCTGAACAACGTCGAGGGCATCGATTTGCTCATAGACGGGCACGACCACGAGGAGGTCCAGACGGAGGTCGCGGGCACGCCGTTGGTGGAGTCGGGATGCTACCTTCACAACATCGGCGTCGTGGCAATCGACGAGGGTGTCCCAGTTCCCGAGCTCGTCGCGGCGGGCACGTTCGACGGCATCGACAGCTCCGTGCAGGCGGTCATCGACACGGAAAACGATCGCGTGAGCTCCGAGATGGCGGTCGTGCTGGGGTCCACGCCCTTTTTGCTGGTCGGGGAGCGCGATCCGGGCGTCCGCACGCAAGAGACAAACCTGGGCGACTTTTGTGCCGATGCCTATCGCTGGACGGCATCGACCGAACTGGGCACGGACATCGACGTGGGCCTGGTCAATGGTGGCGGCATCCGCACCTCGATTCAGGCGGGCGACATCTCCTTGGGGATCATCAAGACGGTCGTGCCCTTCGCAAACGAGCTTGTGGTCATCAACGTTACGGGTGCCCAGCTGCTCGAGGCGCTCGAGGCCGGTTGCCAAGGCATTGGGGCAGGCGGTGCCCTCGGAGGGTTTCCACAGGTATCGGGGATGACCTACGAGATCAACGCGACGGTGCCCTTTGAGCAGGGACCAACGTATCCCGGGTCGACGTTTGCGTCTCCGGCGGCGCCGGGTGCGCGCGTGACGATCACGGACGTGGGTGGCAAGGGCTTTGACGAGGCCGCGACCTACAGCGTGGCAACCACCAGCTTCGTGGGTGAGGGCGGCGACACCTACTATGTGTTCAAGGGGGCTTCGCAGGGTAACACGCCGGAGAAGTTCGCCTTTGACTACGAGGCGCTTTCGAGCTATTTGGTGGAGGGCTGCGGCCACGAGGTGCCGGCCCAGTACGCCGAGCCGCAGGGTCGCATCACGATCTTGCTCGCGTAAGCGCACGTTGGGGCAGCCCCCTTGTCGCACCGCGCATCCACGCCGCGACAAGGGGGCTGTCCCACAGTCAGTCGTATGTCATGCGGCCTATGCGGCTTGATCCAGCTCGATCGCGTCGTCGGCCTTGGGTTCGGCGTCAAATTCGATCACGTCGCCGGTCTTGGAGTCGGCGTCAAGATCGATCGTGTCGTCGGTTGTGGGATCGGCTTCGACCGTGGGCCCGGTTGCCGCTTCCTCGCCTTGCGCCGCAGCGTCGGCCGGGTAGTCGACCGCGAGCTGGTCGTATGCCGCGACGGTGTCTGCAAGGAGCTGCTGCACGTCGGCGAGGGCAAAGAGCCCGTCGGCGTTGCGCGCGAGTCCCTCAAAGTCAAGGTCGAACGAGGCGGGAGCCTGCTCGAGCGAAAGGATGCTGAGGTTGCGGACCTGGTCCGATGTCGCGTACACGTAGCGGATGTTGCAGAACTGCTCGCCCGAGGCGTTTTCGTAGACCTCGAACAAGATCTTGCCGCCAATGGGGGTCTTGGTCTCGATCGTGTCGGGCAACGTGTAGTCCGTCACGCCCAGTGCGTGCAGCAGGCTCGACTGGTTGGAGTCGTGTCCGCACAAAAACGAGAAGCGACGGCCGTCCGTGCCCAGCTCTTTGGCGATTTCGGACACCAGCAGGTGGGCGCAGTTGACGCTGACCAGCTTGGAGTTGTAGCGGCGGTCGCCGTAGGCGTTCTTTGCGGCCACGATCTGCTTCCACTCGTCTTGGGAAAGCTCTGTGCCAAAGGCGGCCTCGGTCAGGTCGTTGGCCTCGAAGTACTGCAGCGAAAGCGCGTCGGAAAGCTTGTTGGCGTCCTTGAGCGAGCCGGTCAGGGAAGGCTCCTCGTCGATCGCGATCTGGTACGTGGTGTCGCCGGTCTCGAGGTCCTTGGCGTCGCCGGACTGGTACGCCTGCGAGTTCTTGTAGTCAAGGACCTTCGTGATGAGGTCGTAGCTTCCTTGCAGGTCCTTGTCGATGTCGGCGAGCGCCAAGTTGTCGTCTTGCGTGGCGATCTGGTCGGTCGCGGCCTTGGTGTACGCGTCGCTCACGAAGTCGAAGCGCGGCTTGAACACCGGGTCGCGGCTGTCGTACTCGCCGTGATACTCGATCCTTGCGTTGGCGACGGGCAGCATGCCGGACGAGAAGAACTGCGTGGTCGCAAGGGTGCGCTGGCGCGGGTTGGCATAGAAGCGCACCTCGCCTTCGGCGGGGATGTAGTTTTCGGGGATGAGCTGCTCGCTTTCCAGCCACTTTCGGAAGAACTCGCCCATGATCGTCTCGGCGACGCCGCCCTTAACGGTCAGCTCGCTGCCGTTGGACGACCACTTGACCCACTCGTGAGGCGTGGAGGCGGTAAGCGTGTCCATGTCCTTTTGCTGCGGGGCGCGCAGGTTGTGGCGGCTCATGGCAACGACCCGCTTGAGGGTGTAGCCGTCGCGGGGCTGCCAGGCGCGTTCGTAGGTGGAGCTGGTCGTGGTGGCGTCGTCAAAGTCGTCTTCCTTGGTCATCTCGGTTTCGGCGGACTCATCGGCCTGCTTGTCGTTCGCGGGCTGTGTGCCGCACCCCACAAGCGGACCAAATGCCAGCAGCATGGCGAGCAAGCCGACGACTAACATGACGTGCTTCCGTTGTTTCATAAGGCTCCTTTCGTTACGGATTACATGCATCATACTACCATGTGATAAAACCGTTCGGGTGGTTGCCTACGCTAGGCCCTTTCGGCCAATCTAGGACACCTTCGTCGGGTCGCTCGCGTCGTTGCTGACACCATACAGCTCCACGCCCGTCGTGGCCGCGCCCATGATCGATGCGCCCTCGTCTTGGTCCTTGTCCTCGGGAACGCCGATGTCAAACGTAAAGGTGTAGCTAAAGTAGCCTTTGCTAAAGGTCGCCTGCGTCTGGTTCTCGCCCATCATCTCGTACATGTCGAACGCAAAGCCTGCGTCGACGAGCTGCTTGCCCGTCTTGCCCACAAGCTTGTCGAGCTCGGCTTGGCTCACGACGTCTCCCGTTATGTCCGTGGCGCTCTCGACGACAAGCGTACGCACCGCTTCGTCGATCTGGTCGGGCACGTCGTCCCGGCTCCAGTCCGCGTTGTTGATCTTCTCGTCGACCTGGGGCTCCATCTTGGCGACGACGCGATAGTACGAGTCGCCCACGTTGAACGCGCAGACGTAGTAGTTGCTGTCGTAGCCGGCTGCCCGTTGCGCATCTTCGTGCGTGTCGAGCAGGGCGAATACGTCGCCGATGGTCTTCCAGCTCGAGGGGTCGATGACGGCCTGCTCGGTCGCCGCGCCCGATTGAGCGGTTTGCTGGCCGGAGCAGGCGGCCAGCGGGCCTGCGGCCAGGGCCAGACAGAGCATGGCTGCGACGGATCGTTTGGCAGTGCAAGAGTGGGACGTGCGATTCCGAATCATGGTGTTCCTTTCTCCGTGCGAATCGTCCTGTCATCATTGAATACGCAAGGGCGCGGGGCGCGTCACGCCACAATAAAAAGGGGGAGAGTCTCCACAACTCGCCAGAGAAGGACGGGTGCATGCCAACGCGGAGCTCGTCGAGCTCGACTGGGCGTTTGTCGTGCCGTTGGTTGCTCATGGTGACCAAGGTAAACGGCGTCTCGCAGCAAGACACAGGAGTCGCAGGGACAACCGCCTTGCCCGCATGTCGCATTACCTCCCGGTCCAACCCTAACGCGCATCCAAGCTCAAAGCCCCGCCATCATTCTACCAGCCCTTTACGAACGTGACGACATTCTGTCCTTCCTCGTGCTTGTAGTGCAGGTCGTCCATGCTGTTTTTGACCATAAAGATCCCCAGCCCGCCGACCTTGGCCTCCTGGATGTCGCTTGGCTTGGTGGGGTCCACCATCGTCACGGGGTCGAAGGGCGTGCCCTCGTCGCGCAGTTCCACGCTAATTGACCTGGGGTCCCCGCGATACAGGTAGGACACCGTGACCTCGCCTGGCTCGTCCTTGTCCGCATAGGCGTACCTGCATACGTTTACAAAGAGCTCTTCCAAGGCGACCTCCACCTTGTGCTGGACGCCGAGTGGGCACAGACGACGTTCAAGCTCGTCGGCCACCAGACCGATGGCGTCGTCGAGGTGCTTGAGCGTCGCCGGCATCGTGGCCGATCCGGAGGCCTCGGGCACCGCGCCGTACTCAAGTGCCAGGATGGTGATGTCGTCGGACTGCTCCGCGCCCTCTGCCCATGCGGCGACCTCCGCACGCAGGCCGCGGACAAGCTCTTCCGGCTCCAGGTCGCGATGCGCGTCGAGCCACGACTCGAGCCGATCGTTGCCAAACTCCTCCTCGGCCTGGCTAAAGGCCTCGTTGACGCCGTCGGTGTACAGGATCAGCTCGTCTCCCGTTGCGAGCGTGAGCGTCTCCTGGCGATACTTGGCCGTGTCAAAGGTGCCAAGGAACAGGCCGCACTTCTTCTTGAGCCACTCCCACTCGCCGCCCTTGCCATGGCGAAGCAGTGGGAAGTTGTGCCCCGCGTTCACATAGGTAAGCAGCCCGGTGTCGAAGTCCAGGGTCGCCGCCCACACCGTAACGAACATGCCGGCGTCGTTGTTGGCGCACAGGCGCTTGTTTGCGGAGGCGATCGCCTCCGAGGGGTCCATGCCGGTGGAAAGGTAATTCTCGATCTCGGTCTTGGCGGCCATCATGAACAGCGCGCCGGGAATTCCCTTGCCGCTCACGTCGGCGATGAGGAAGCCGAGCGTGTGGTCGTTGATAAGGAAGAAGTCATAAAAGTCGCCACCGACCTCCTTGGCGGCGTTCATGGACGCGTAGATGTCGAACGCCTCGATTTCGGGGAACGGCGGGAAGGTTCGTGGCAGGGCGGACTCCTGGATGGCCTTTGCGGTCGCGAGGTCGCGTTCCATGCGCCGTTCGGTCTCGTTTATGAGTCCCTTTAGGGCGTCGACGGTCGTGTTGATGCCGGCGGAAAGCGATGCGAACTCGACGCAATCGGTCTCTGTCACCAGCTCGTCCAAGTCACCCTGCGTGATCTTTACCAGCGAGTCGTTCGTCCGGTTGATGGGCTTTACGACGACCCTGCTGAGCAGGCGCGCGGCTGCGATGTATACCGCGATCGAAAGGGTCAACGCAAGGAAGGACCCCCACATGACCGTGGACGAGCGGCTTTCGAACACGCGCGAGGCGGGCATGATCACCATGATTATGTTCCCTTCGGCGTATGCGGCACGCATGTAGCCAAGCTCCGCGGCATAGCCCTGCGACTCGTCGTCTGCGTCATCTTGCAGGATGTCGGTCACAGACTGCGCCCCAAAGAGGGTGATGCGCATCCGTCCCGTATCGGCGCTCGTGATCATCGTCTGCATCGCGACCTTTCCCATGACGTCCTCCATGGCCGCGCCCGTTGGGTAGTCCTTGCTGTCGGAGTACAGGACTATGCCTTGGGTAAACACCGCGATGATGCCGTCTGCCGGGTCGTACCCTGCTATAAGACGTTGCGAGGAGTCGGTCGCGAACACGGCCTCGAGCGTTTCGGCCGAGAGCTTGTGGAGGTCAGGCGAGTCGACGACGGCCATGGCGCTTTCCGTGTTGGCTTTGAGCTGTTCGCCGATGAACTCGATCTGCTCGTCCATCGCTTGGGCGGCAGCGGTTTCGGACGTTAGGGTGGTGATGGTAAAGATGCCTGCCTGAACGACCAAATAGACCAGCGCGACCGACACCAGCAGGCGCATCCTAAAGGTGGTGCGTAGGCTCACGTAGTTGCGGGCCTCCTGGTAGTGACGCACGAAGAAGCCCGCAAAGAGGGCGACGAAAAAGATGATGAAGAGGTTGACGATGGCCTGGAGGAAGATGTCGCCGATCCCCGCGATCGCGCTAAAGGTGTCGGTCGGCATCTCGAGTTCGCTGGGGCTGACGCCATTGACCTGCGCCTCCTGCACCATGCTTATGACGATGTCGGCGAGTGCGTTGAGGAAGAAGGCCGTGCTCATGGCCAAAGACGTCACGAACGATATGATGAAGAGATAGATGCCGCGCTTGATACCACGGGGATCGTTGTGCAAGGCGATGGCGAACAGAAGGCCCAGGAAGAATCCCGCGAAGAGGTAGATGACCACCGAGTTGAGGATGGAGACGAAGTATCGCTCGAAGATGTCGAGCGGCTGAAGGCGTGCGTGCACGAACAGGACCGAGCCAGAGAGCGCCCCAAATAGCGCGCCCCATCCCTTGCCAAGCAGCAGCGAGCACAAGGTTATGGGGGCAAGCAGGCCAAACGCATAGGTCAGGTAGACGCCGTACGCTCCGACGCCAATGTAGCCAAGCTGCGTAAAGGTCATGCTAACGGAGACCAAGAGCAGCAGCGCGAAGACGGACACCCGTGTCTTGCGGCTCTCTTGGCCAAGCAGGCCCTTCCAATCGCGAATGCGGTTGCGCTTTGGATCGGCTTGCCGCTTGCGCCTCTTCTTGGTCGTATCCATGCTTCCTCCGCTCTGTGTCGCACGTGACCGACGACTCAATTATAGGTTGTTCATGCGTACCGTTTGCGAACCATGTGGTAAACCGGGAGCCCCGCCAAGGTAATGCCCACGCTAAAGAGCGACATGAGCAGCGCCTGTTGCCCGGACATAAAGAGCTGGCTCGCTATGACGAAGAGGCCGCCGGCGATGGCGAGCGCGGGAACGACGGGGTACAGGGGCACCTTGTAGGCGCGGTGCCATTCGGGGTGCGTGTGCCTGAGTCGTATGACGCAAACGAAGGTGAGCGTGTAGAACACCCAACACGAAAACACGCCGAGGTCGGTGAGCAGGTCAAACTCTCCGCTCAAGGAATAGACGCAGGCGAGGGTGCCGACCAAGATGATCGAGTTCGCCGGCACGTGGGCGTGGTTGATGGTCGCCAGGCGTTCGCTGGCCGGCATCGTGCGCCGCTCTGCCAGGTGATATGCCACGCGCGAGCCTGACAACAGGAACCCGTTGCCGGCGCCTATGACCGATATGATGATGCCCACCTTTATGAGGGTGCCGCCGACGGGCCCAAAGACCTTTTGGGCGACCGCCGCCGCCGGGGATTCCAGTGCCATGAGCTCGCTTGCGGGAATAACCTGCAGGTAGGCAAGGTTGATGGCCACGTATACGGCCATGATTATGGACACGCCGCCAACGATGGCACGCGGCAGGTCGCGCGCGGGATTCTTCATTTCTCCCGCCAGGGCGCCTACGTTGGTCCAGCCCTCAAAGGCAAAGAGCACGGCGAGCAGGGTGGAGCCCAGCACGCCCGGTATGCTCTTGTCCGGAGCGACCAGCGGGGTCAGCACCGGGTTTCCGGTGCCTCGCACGAAGCCGAACACGATGAGCAGCGCCAGGGGAATGAGCTTGCACGCAGTGGACACGACCTGCATGCCACTTGCCGCCTTGGAGCCAAAGCAGTTGATGGCGACGAGCGACGCTATGACCACGAGTGCCACGGGCAGCGCGAACCGTAGGCCCACGTATGCCGCGAGCTCGGTGCCGACCTTTACGCCGTAGCCCGCCAAGAACGCGGGATAAAAGATCACCACTTGCATCCAGCCCGCCAAGAACCCAAGGCGGTCGTCAAACGTCTTGGACAAGTACGCGACCATGCCGCCGGTTTTGGGGATGAGAACCGCCACCTCGGCAAACGTGAGGGCGCCGAACAGCGAGATGAGCCCGCCGACGATCCACGCCAGCATGCCCATGCCCGGCGCTCCGCCTGTGAGCTGGTAGATGGCGTAGGGTTTGAAGAACACGCCTGCGCCGATGACGCATCCCACGACGACCGAGATCGCCGTCGCGAGGCCGAGGTCCTTCTTCATCCCCCGCTGCGCGGTCTTGTCTGCTTGTTCCACGATGACCTCCCGTGTTCGTGCTATCCCATGAGCCCCGTCGCAAACGTTGCCCGTTCAATGATAACGCCCATCTTGGGCGCGGTGTTCACCGATGATGCCGTAACGGTTACAAAATCGCAAAAGGATTTT
>JAGCBF010000227.1 GCA_017652285.1 Atopobiaceae bacterium | reverse complement strand
TGGATCCCCTGGCCGACGAAGGCGACGTCGAGCAAAACTACGCCGTATTCGACCCAAGCACAGGCACGCTCACGTTCCAATACGGCGCGCTCCCCCCAGGCACGGCGCACATGTTCGATAACTGCAATGGCAAGCTCACCACGTTGGACTTGTCGGTTCTTGACACCTCCAACGTCACCGACATGACGGGTCTTCTCAACGGCTGCCAAAGGCTCACGACCCTCACGCTTGGCGGGAGCTTCTCCACCGCAAACGTACGAGGCATGGACAGCATGTTTTCCAGTTGCAACTCGCTTGTCTCACTCGACGTATCGGGGTTCGACACGACAAACGCGCAAACCATGTGCAGCATGTTTGACGGCTGCTCAAAGCTCACGTCGCTCGACCTCTCGAGCTTCAACACGCTGAGCGGCAGCTTTATGGACAACATGTTTGGCAACTGCCCCGCCCTGCAAAGCGTCACGCTCGGCAAGGACTTCAGCATGTTGGGACATGACATCTGGAACGACGCAAACGCCGGGAGCCTTCCCGTGCCAGAAGTCAGGCACGTTCAAGATCGCTGCGGCCAGCTTGGGCGGCAAGGCGCTGGTACTATCCAAATCCTCCTTCACCTACAACGGCAAGGTGCAAAAGCCAACGATAAAGACGGTCGGCGGCAAGGCGCTTAAGGCAGGGACCGATTACAAAGCGACTTACTCCAACGCAAGCTCGAAGGCCTCTGGCAGCTACACTGTTTTGGTTACCGGCAAGGGCAACTACACGGGCAGCTCGGCAAAGGCGACGTACAAGATCGCAAAGGCCGCCAATCCCATGACCCTAGCCAAAAAGACGGTTACGGTTTCGTACGCCAAGCTCAAAAAGGCAAAGCAAGGAGCCGCGATAAGCCCCGCCAAGAAGGCTCAGGGAAAGGTGACGTATTCGATCACCAAGGCCGTCAAGGGCAAGAGCAACGTTAAGAGCAAGTTCGCCATAAACAAGTCAACCGGCAAGATCACGGTTGCCAAAGGCCTTGCCAAGGGGACGTACAAGATTACCGTCAAGGCACAGGCGGCTGGCAACGCCAACTACAAGTCCGGCAGCAAGACCGCCGTCATCACCCTACTGGTGAAGTAACGGCATGTGTGGGGCGACAGGAGGACGCGCCTCCTGTCACCCTCGCTCCTGTTTTTGTCTGGCATTCCTCATAACGATCGTCAATGGATTCGTAAGGGGCGGCGGCGACCTCATACTGACAGACAACCTGCTTGCGGCAACGGGAAGCGAAGCCGGCGCACTGCTCGCCCAGATGCTCATATCGGGTGCGTATGGCGCGATTCCCATGGCTGGTACTATCATTTATCCAATTGACTCGTGGGGGTTGCTCAAGCAGGCGCTTGTCCATTACGTGTCTTACACGTTGGCGTTCATGATCATTGGCGTGCCCGCCGGATGGGTCCAGACACCAGCCGAATCCTGCATAATGGCGGGAATCTTCTTGGTTTGCCACGGCGTTATCTGGCTCATCATGTATGCCCGCTACAAGGCCGAGGCCAGGGAGCTCAACGCGCTCTTGGAGCAGGTAAGGCAAGACGACACGACCATAGACGCGTGAGTCAGGGTACCTGTCCCCCTGACTCACTGGCTCACAAAACAGCGCCCGCCCAGGTCACGCCCCCGGGCGGGCACCGCACATGCGTCATGCGACAACGCGCTAGCTGCGCTTGCGCTCCGCAAACCGCGCACGAAGCTCGGCATTGAGCTCCTTAAACACGCCCTTGGGGCTCACCTCGTCAAGCAGCGCGGCCATCTTGAGCACCTGCTCGTCAGTCAGGTTCTTGTTTTCCGTTACGTTGCGGAACTTTGTGCCCACGATATACAGGCGAATCGTCTCCTCGTCTTCGCCCGCGGCAAGCATGCGGCTCACCATTTCGCTGGAGTGCGCAAACTGGATGAGCTCCTTGTTGAGCAGCGCGTACGAAAGGCGGCCGTTTTTGTCGGTGTACGCGTCGACGATGCGCTGGTACTCGTCGCTGTCGACAACCGTTTCCACCTCGGGCACGGGCTCGTCCTCCACCACTGGCGCCTCCTGAGCGACGGCCTCTTCGTCGGCAGCCTCCACAAAGAAGGGCTTGGGCTTGCCCTGCTTGCGATACGGCATGCCGGCGGTCAGCGCGATGGCTTCCTCGAAGGCCTCTTGCGGATACAGATCACGCGGCGTGTTTGCCGACACGATGGCTTCGCCAGAAGTCTTGCTGATGGAGGCAATGCCAGGCTGAGTGGCATCGCTGCGAACGATCACGACGCCGGAGCCTCCAGAGGCGAACTTTTGCCGATATGCCACAGCAGGCAGCATGCTAAGGGTCACGCTGTTAGTACGAATCATGATACGTCTCCTTCCTACCCGGACAACGGACTACTTCAATAATACAATGGCAGCTCAATAGTTTGCAAAGACTCAGGCGACGATTGGTGGGGCCGAATCGGCAATTGTCTACGGCCGGTCCACGCGCAAAGAGGGGTCGGATTGTCAAGGGGGGGCACGCCCGCGAACCGTGCCCCCTGCGATGCCTTACCTCCACACGCCGCGAGGCCAAGTCCTTAGGATGTATGGCATCATGTTAGTAAAGAAGTTATAGGGTTGAAAGAGAGGCGCACATGAGAAGGACGGCGACCTTGGTAGCTACAGTTCTTTTGGCACTGGTGCTTGCCGCCTGCGGCGGCGGTCAGGCAGCTCCAACCACGGCAGACGACAACCAGGTCGAAGAGGCGGGCACACAGGAACCCACGTCCGAGGTGGAAGAGGTCGAGGAGCCAACGCTGCCAGCAATACCTGCAGACGTCACGGGCGGAAAGCCATGGATGGACTCGGTTGTCGTCGGCAACGTCACGGCCGACACCCAAACGTCGCCCGTGGACGACCTCTACCTCTACGTAAACAAGGATTGGATCATCGCGCAAAAGCTGCCAGAGGGATCTGTGACCCTTGACTTCGACAAGTTCGCCGAGCGTCTGGCCTATGCGGCCAAGCAGGACAGCTTTGACTACAAAGCGTTCTTCGAGGAGCGCGCACGGCTCCAACCCAGCGTGAGCACTGCGGAGTACGAGCAACAATGGGTCTATGGCGGCGACAGGCATCCTGTTGCCTTCCTCGACACCAATGTAACCGTCCAGCAATTCGACGAGTTCATGGACGCCTTTGGCGTGAAGGAGGGCGACGCCATGTGGCTCGCGCCAAAGGACCGCTTGGTCGTGTGGTAGTATCTCGTGTCGCGCATTGGCGCCATTGCCGTCAAAATGTGGCCGATTGGGGCTAGGCCCCTTTCGGCCAGCTCCCGCGAAAGTGCGTTTCGTGAGGGGCGATTCCTAAAGTGGCCGATTGGGGCTAGGCCCCTTTCGGCCAGTCGGCCCCTTTCGGCCAGCTCCCGCGAAAGTGCGTTTCGTGAGGGGCGATTC
>JAGCBF010000226.1 GCA_017652285.1 Atopobiaceae bacterium | reverse complement strand
TCGACTTTTTGTGCGTTTTCGCGCATTCGTTTTGGCACGCCCGGGCAGTTCGGGGCGCAGCGGCGCATCGGCGCTGCCACGCGCGACCGCAGGGCCGGCCCGCGAGCCCGCTCGTTGCACAATAATTATACATGGGTAATACTAGTCAACTCCATCACTGTGGATAATCCGTCGCGCCTCACAAAGATCTTTTCCGAGCCCCTTTGTGCAAGCGTGCCATCGCTTGCGTGGATGTGAAACGCTTCGATGATGCACTTAGACGTGAAGCAGAGGAAGTAGCCCGCGATCTTGAACGAATAGTATTTGGGCATGTGCCATGCCACCCCATATGTCAGGGCCTCGGCAAGTATCTTGTTGACGATTGACAGCTCTAGGTATCGCTCAAGAGGCTTTGGGCCAATGAACATAAGACGGGCATCGCAAGACATGCTCCCTACCGACGCTCATTACGCAGGCTCTGGCTGCTTGCCGCTCGCGCCCAGCGCGACGGGGGACGCTACTGGCGCCAACTGGGACAGTATGAACACTTATGCGAGTTCTTGCCACTAGCTAAAATACACAGTGGCCCAAACTCCAGGGCTTCCCTCGGCGTCCCGCGTTTTATCTGGGGTTTTGTCACGGTTCGAGGTTTTATTGGCCACTAATCGCGGTGGCGGCGAAAAAGCTCCGGATCGCGAGCGCTCGAGACACGGTCCTTCAGCCCCGGTCGGCAAGGGATGGCACGGCACCCCGTTGGTACGGCAGCCGGGCAGATTGACAAACTGAGGCAAGAGTCCACTTGTGGACCGTCGGCTGGGTTTATGCGTTGCGCGAATCCGGCCGACGGTCCATAATTCATCAAAGAGTCTTCGTTCTAAGGAGGTCGTATGCCACGAGTCGACGTCTTCGCCCACGTCCTGCCCGAGCGGTTCTACGCCAAGATGAGGGCAGTTGAGCCCGAGATTCCCAATCGTTACGCCTTCTTCAACAACCCCGTGCTCACCAACATGGAGCTGCGGCGCTTGCACTGGGATGGCGTGACCCGCCAGGTCATCAGCCACGTGAACGCGTTGCCCGAGGACTACGTGGGGCCGGCCGAGGCGGCGGAGCTCTGCCGTGCGGGTAACGAGGAGCTGCTGGAGATGCTGCGCGCCAACCGCGATATGTTTGAGGCCGCCGTGCTCATGGTGCCGATGAACAACATCGATGAAGCGGTGCGCATCGTGAGGGAGCAGGTGGCAGCCGATTCCGACGTGGTGGGCGTGCAGGTCTTCACGCGCGCGTTGGGCAGGAGCATTGCCGCGCCAGAGTTCCTTCCACTCTTCGCCGCACTCGCCGAGGTAGGAGCGCCGGCTTGGCTGCACCCCGTGTTCGACGCGCGCAAACCCGACAACAACCTCGTCTTTAGCTGGGAGTACGAGCTCTCCCAGGCCATGCTGCAGCTGGTGGAGGCCGAAGTATTCCGCGAGCTGCCAGGCCTCAAGGTGATCGTGCACCACGCGGGTGGCATGGCACCGTTCTTTGCGGGACGTATCGACCGCATCATGAGTGCCGAACATGCCGCTGACATGCGCCGCTTCTACGTGGACACGGCAATTCTGGGTAACCCGCGCGCGCTTGACCTAGCCGTGGACTTCTATGGAGCCGACCACGTGCTCTTTGGCACCGATGCGCCACTGGGGATTCTGCCTGCCGGCGCTACGGCCGAGATTGCGGACGCCATAGGCCAGACGAACGTGTCCGACGAGGTAAAGCAGGCCATCTTCGAGGACAATTACCACAAGCTCCTTGCGCGATAAACATAGGCATAGAAAGGAAAGCAAGATGATTACCCGCCTGTTCAAACTCGTCGTCAATCCGGACCGCCAGGAGGCCTACAACGAGGTGGGCGCCAATAACCTCACCTCCTCCCACAAGAAGGAGGCGGGGACGCTGGCCATGTACTCCACCCATGTGCCCGAGGACCCCACCTGCTGCTACGTGTTCGAGGTGTACGCGGATGACGACGCTTACAACACCCATGTGGCATCAGGGCACTTCCAGGCCTTCGCGCGGATGGCAGGGGAGGTGCTCACTGATCGCGCGGTCTACCAGCTGCAGCCGCAGCTATTGGTGGAAAAGGAGGGGCCGCTCTTGGTGAACGGTCCGAACGACATCGAGCCGCACCTGGTGTACGTGGACGTGAGGCCTGGTGCCGAGGAGGCGTTCCTGGCAGCCATTACCGCCAACATGCGCACGGCTGTGGAGGTGGAGCCGGGCGTGCTGGTGATGTATGCGGCGACGATGGCCGACCAGCCCACGCGGTGGGTGTTCTGGGAGGTCTACGCCAGTGCCGAGGCCTATGCCGCGCATCGCGAGACGCAGCACTTCAAGCAATACCTTGCTGCGACCGAAGACATAGTGGTTGGCAAGGAGTTCCATGTGCTGACTGCCGACACCCTGGTGAGCAAGGGTTCGCTCGGGTGGTCGCCCAGATAGCAGTCCCTGGTCGATGGGCTTGTCGCGCAGTGAGCGCTCCATCCTTGCGTCGAGCTGCTCTGGTATTCATGCGGTCACCTCCTTGCTGTACCCATATGGCATACAGGCTTGAATGTTAAAAGTGAAGGTACGGGCGCCTTGCCGCATGCACGGCTCGTTTGTGAGCGGTAGCCTATACTTGTTGGCACGACGCCACGTAAGGAGGGCACCGTGGGCACATTAGGCGAGCAGTTCAGGCGGTGGGTATTGTCGCGACGCGTTGCGGGGGCTCGGCCCGTCACAGACGACGAAGACCACCTGCGCATAAACATGCCTACGGCCACGGCCGAGGTCAACCTGTATCCGTTTGAGGCGGGCAGCGAATCGAGCGATGCCCGAGCGCAGGAAATCGTGGAGTATCGCGTGG
>JAGCBF010000225.1 GCA_017652285.1 Atopobiaceae bacterium | reverse complement strand
GACCGACCGACGCGAGCGCGGCGACGGACGACGCCTCCGCCAAGCGAACTACGCTTTCGCAGCTGCCGGACGAGCAGGTCCTGGACCGGTTGCGGTGGGAGTTCATTGGCGACCATGAGCTTCTTGGCGCCCAACGGGCGGCGTTGGAACGCCTGCAAAAGGGCCAATCCACCCTGTGCGTCATGGCGACGGGGCGGGGCAAGTCGCTCATCTTCCATCTTCAGGCGGCACGAATCGCGGTTAGCCAAAACAAGGCGAGCGTGTTCGTGTTCCCGCTTCGCGCGCTCGTGTCCGACCAGGCGTTCCATACGAGCGAGGTCTTCTCGGCACTTGGCATAGGCGTGGAGGTCCTTACGGGCGAGACGCCCGAGGCAAAGCGCGCGGAGGTGTACGACGGTCTGGAGCACGGCTTGGTGGACGTCGTGCTGACCACGCCGGAATATTTGGCCATACATGCCGACAAGTTCGCTCGTTGCGGTCGCGTGGGGCTTTTGGTAATAGACGAGGCGCATCATGCGGGCATGACCAAGGCCGGCAATCGCGTGGCGTACGAGGAGCTTCCGCGCATACGCAAGATGTTGGGCGATCCTACGTCGCTGGCCGTAACCGCCACGTCTTCGGCAGAGGTCGCGCGCGCCATCTGCGGCCTGTTGGGCATCGAGGAGCACAACGTCGTCGTCGACCAGTCGGTGCGCGACAACCTGCGCATGGTGGACCTGCGCGAGCGGAGCGATCGGAACGCGCTGCTTACCTCCATCGTGGCAACGGGCGACAAGACCGTGGTCTATGTAAACTCTCGCGAGCAGGCGGTAGCGCTCGTGCGTAGGCTGCGGGCATCCATACCAGAGCTTGGCCAGCGCATCGCGTTTTATCATGCGGGCTTGTCTAGGAGCCTGCGCCTTAAGGTCGAGCGCGCGTTTAGGGACGATCGCCTGTGCTGCATCGTGTCGACCAGCGCGTTTGGCGAAGGCGTCAACCTTCCGGGCATTCGCAACGTGGTGCTGTACCACATGCCGTTTGGTTCTACCGAGTTTAACCAGATGAGCGGGCGTGCGGGCCGCGATGGCAAGGAGGCGCGCATTCACCTGCTGTTTGGCCAGCAAGACGTTGCCATAAACAAGCGCATTCTGCTGTCGCTTGCGCCGGTGCGCGACGACTTGGCGGTGCTGTACAGGGAGCTGATGACAGAGGACCGACGGTCCCCGACGCATGCGTTTACCCTAGACGACGCCACGCTGCTCTCTAATGCGCTGAGCATCGACGACAAGATCCACCTTACCGAGGCCGGCGTGGCGTCGGGCCTGTGCGTTTTTGAGGAGCTCGGCTTCCTGTCGATCGAGGGCTACGGCGAGCGCAGGACGATTCGCATGATGCAGACCACGGGAAAGGTGGACCTCACGTCCTCGTTGCGCTATGCCGAGGGGCAACGTGAGCTCGAGGAGTTCGCCGCCTTTGCCAACTGGGTCCTCAACGCCTCTGCGGACGAGATGCTCCGACGCATAAACAGGCCCATAACGCCGGGCTTTGGCGTCGTGGTTGGTAGTTGAGTTACGAGCGGGAGGAGTCGATTATGAGAGGTCAAGGGACGCAGGCGACCAGGGGTCGAGGGAGTGCCGTTCCTGGCGCGGACAATTACCGACTCCTGCAATCTGCCTGTGCCAGCTACTTGGACGAAGCGGACTGCGAGAAGGCCGAGAGCGCGTATCGCTTTGCCGCGGAGTTCCACAAGGACCAGCGCCGGCGTTCCGGGGAGCCCTCCATCAACCATCCCGTGGAGGTGGCGCTCATCCTTGCCAAGGACCTGCACATGGACGTGGACACCATATGCGCCGCCTTGCTGCACGACACCGTGGAGGACACCACGGCCACGTTGGAGGACCTCTCCGAGCGGTTTGGGCTTACCGTTGCCGAGCTGGTGGACGGCGTCACCAAGCTCACGAACATCCAAGTGGCCAACATGGACGAGAAGCAGGCCCTCAACCTGCGCAAGATGGTTCTGGCCATGTCAAAAGACATTCGGGTGGTCATAATTAAGATCGCAGACCGCCTGCACAACATGCGCACGTTGGCTGCGCTGCCCGCCCACAAGCGGGTCTTTAAGTCGCGCGAGACCATGGACGTGTACGCCCCGTTGGCTGACCGCCTAGGCATATCGTCCATCAAGTGGGAGCTCGAGGACCTGTCGTTCTTCTATTTGGAGCCAGAGGAGTACGAGCGGATCGCGCGCATGGTGCAGGACTCGCGCGCCCAACGCGAGCGCAACACGGACGAGGCGATCAAGGCCTTGTCCGACGAGCTGCACAAGGCCGGGGTCGACGACTTCCAGATCAACGGCCGTCCCAAGCACCTGTGGTCCATCTACCAAAAGATGAATCGTCGTGGCATGGAGTTCAGCGACATATACGACCTCATCGCCATCCGCGTGATCACCAATACGGTGGAGGAGTGCTATCGCGTCTTGGGAGCCGTCCATTCGCTGTGGCACCCGCTGCCGGGAAGGTTCAAGGACTACATCGCCACGCCCAAGGCAAACATGTACCAGTCGCTGCACACGACGGTCATCGGTCCCGAGGCGCGTCCCATAGAGGTGCAGATTCGCACCGCCGAGATGCACGAGCATGCGGAATACGGCGTCGCCGCCCATTGGCTGTACAAGAAGGCCGGCAACTCCGAAGGCAAGATGTCGCGAGATGACAAGAGCATCGACTCCACCATCAACCACATAATGCGAAACTTCGACTGTCTGAACGACGACGACATCAACGATCCCCAGGAGTTCCTCAACAGCCTGCGTGTGGACCTCTTTGAGGGCGAGATTTTTGTGTTTACGCCAAAAGGCGAGGTCATGAGCTTGCGCAGGGACTCGACCCCGCTCGACTTCGCCTATGCCGTGCACACGGAAGTGGGCAATCACTGCGTGGGCGCCAAGGTAAACGGCTCGGTGGTGCCCCTGACGTATCGTTTGCAAATGGGCGACCGCGTGGAGATCCTTACGAACAAGAACGCGCGACCCTCGCGCGACTGGATGAGCATCGTCGTCACGCCATCGGCGCGCTCGAAGGTGCGTCGCTTCTTCACGACGGTCAACAAGGCGGACGACGCCGAACAGGGACGCTCCGAACTTGCCAAGGAGCTGCGCAAACGTGGATACGGCATATCGACCAAACGGACCATCAGGGCCATTGAGGAAGTGCTTCCGCAGTTCGACTCGCGTACGGCAGACCGCTTGTTCCAGGCGATCTACCTTAGCAAGGTCTCGGTCAAGCAGGTCGCCAACCGCATCGAGGCGGTGCTCGAGCGCGAGTCGCGTGAGCATCTGGCGCAGCAGACGAACAAGGACGAAGGCGCCACGCCGCAAGACGTCGAGCTCGAGCAGCACCTGCGCGTTTCTCATTTGGGCAAGGCGCATCGAAACAACAAGAAAAAGAGCAGCAACGGCGTGGTGGTAAAGGGCGACGCGGACCTGCTTGCCCGCTTGGCACATTGCTGCAATCCCGTTGCGGGCGACGACATCGTGGGGTTTATCACACGCGGTCGTGGCGTGTCGGTGCACCGTGCCAACTGCCCCAACGTCAAGGGCCTTATGAAGAACCCCGAGCGCATGATAGACGTGGAATGGGACACCTCGGGAGCCACGGAGTTCCAGGTGGCGATCGTGGTGGAGGCCAACGATCGCATGGGACTTCTCAAGGACATCACCATTGCGATTACGGATGCCGGGGCAAACATATTGTCGGCATCCACCCAGATGTCGCACGGTGGCATCGCGCGGCTGCGCTTTACGGTGGCCATATCCGACGCCAGCCTGCTCGACACGTTGCTGGCAACGGTCAGTCGCATTCCGTCCGTGTTTGACGCCAGAAGACTCATGCCGGGCGAGGGCGCACGATAAAAAAGCGGAGGGTATGGATGAAAAGCGAGACAACCATTCGACAGTTTGTGGTGGGACACATCCAAACGAATTGCTATGCGCTGATCAGCGCGGGGGAGTGCTTGGTGGTAGACCCCGGGGCATCGGGCGCGCTTATTGCGCAGCATCTTGCGGACGTTCGCGTCACGCAGGTGGTGGCCACGCACCGGCACCATGACCACGTGGGAGGCGTTGCCGCGCTGTTGCGCTCGGTGGAGCCGCGACCATCGTTCGCGATCGGCCGTGCGGACGCCGATGGTGCGCAAAGAGCGCTCGAGCTGTCTTCTCATGTGTTTGACGTGAGCGACGGAAGCTTGGAAAACGCTCCGCGGGCAGACAGGCTCTTGCATGAGGGCGACGTGGTGCAGGTGGGAGAAGAGCGCTTTGTGGTGCTGGAGACTCCCGGACATACGGAGGGCGGCATCGTGCTGCTTGGCGACGGCATCGCTTTCGTGGGTGATACGCTCTTTGCCGGATCATGCGGACGGACCGATTTGGTCGGCGGAGATCCGCTGGTAATGATGCAGACCCTCGAGCGGCTCAAGACCGCGATTCCGCCCGAGACCATGCTGCTGTGCGGCCACGGCGAGGCCACGACCATGGAGCACGAGCTCGCGACAAACCCCTGGCTGTGAGTCACGTCACAGCGCCGCGATGAGCAGAGCTACCGAATCGCGAAAAAGTGGCCGATTGGGGCTAGGCCCCTTCCGGCCAAATGTACGTTTGTGTGCACAAGCGCCCACTATGCGTGCCGAGGCCACTTCACGCTGGATGCCTGCACGCGGGTCGGCACCAGTCGGCTATGAGCATCGGTGGGGAGCGTTTCTAAAAAATCACGCGAGTATTCCTAATAGTTGTGGTATAGTGTAGCCACTCAAGCCCGAGTGGCGGAATTGGCAGACGCGGAGGTCTCAAAAACCTTTATCGAAAGATGTGTGAGTTCGAGTCTCACCTCGGGCACCAAAACAAGAAAAGCCTTCCCACTGGGAAGGTTTTTTTCGTATCGCAACGATGCCGTGCTTGCAAAGCGCCACAAAGGGTGATAGCATAACTCCTCGTGTAAAGCGGGATGGAACGTGCGTCCCCACCTACGTGGCGCCTAGAGCAGCTGCCTGGTCAGACAATTGGAACACCACCCTTGTGGTCGCGTCGCATGCGTGCGGCTCTTGTCTCCCAGCGTTGTATGGCGCGGGAGTTTTTTATGCGGCTTGCCGCACAGACCGTGACGCCAGGCGTCACAAAGAAGGGAAGGTGTAGAAGATAGCCAAGAACGAGGGTCCTCGCATAAACGAAGAGATTACGTCGCGTACGTGCCGACTCATCGGTGCGGACGGAACGCAGCTTGGTCTCTTTGGCATTCGTGACGCTATGCGCATCGCGAATGAGTCGAACATGGACTTGGTCGAGATTGCTCCGAATGCGGAGCCTCCCGTCTGCAAGGTCATGGACTATCGCAAGTACAAGTACGAGCAGGATCGCAAAGCCAAGGCTGCTCGCAAAAAGCAGGTTCGCGTAGAGGTCAAGGAAATGAAGTTCCGCCCAAAGATCGACGTGGGCGACTACGAGACCAAAAAGAACCATGTCATGCGCTTTTTGCGTAAGGGAGCACGGGTAAAGATCACCATTATGTTCCGCGGTCGCGAGATGGCCCATCCCGAGCAGGGCCTCATGGTGCTTGATCGTCTCGCCGAGGACCTGCGCCCCTACGCCACCGTTGAGCAGCAGCCAAAGATGGAGGGTCGCAACATGCATATGCTCGTTGCCCCCATTAAGGGCGCCTTCGACAAAGAGGGTGCCAGTACGGGCAACGTCGCACGTACGGACAACAAGAAGGAGTAGTAACCATGCCAAAGATGAAGACGCATAAGGGGTCGGCAAAGCGTTTCCGCCGCACCGGCACGGGCAAGATCATGCGTGCCAAGGCCTTTAAGAGCCACATCCTTACCAAGAAGTCGCAAAAGCGCATTCGCGGTTTCCGCAAGGAGACCGAGCTGAGCAAGGGCGATGCCAAGGTCGTTAGCCAGCGCATGGGTAAATAACGAGGCGCTATAGCGTCCTATTGCACGATTTGAGGAGTTGATAAGACATGGCACGAGTTAAGCGCGCAGTTGCTGGCCGCAAAAAGCGTAACACGCTGGCAGAGCGTTCCAAGGGATATTATGGCGTTCGTTCGCGCACGTTTAGGGGCATGAAGGAGCAGGTCCAGCACTCGCTCCAGTATCAGTATCGCGACCGCCGCAACAAGAAGCGCGACATCCGCGGCCTTTGGATCCAGCGCATCAACGCAGCCGCCCGCATGAACGACCTTTCGTACAGCAAGTTCATGCATGGTCTCAAGCTCGCGGGAGTCGACCTGGACCGCACGGTTTTGGCCGCCATTGCCTACGAGGACGATAAGGGCTTCGCCGATCTGGCCGCAGTCGCCAAGAAGGCGCTTGCCGACGCGG
>JAGCBF010000224.1 GCA_017652285.1 Atopobiaceae bacterium | reverse complement strand
GACTGGGAGCACTTCATTCACGCCTACGGCCCGCGCTATGCGGCGTACTACATGTGGAGCCTCGCCTACTCGGCGCACCGTGAGCGGGTCGGCTGATCGCACGCGCAGGTCTCAAGTATCGCAGAGGAGAACAACACCATGACGAAGAAGTATGAATGGACCTCGGAGCTGGAGGACGCCCTGCGGAAGGCGAAGGTTCCCGAGGAGAAGATCGCGGAACTCAGGGAGACGGAGGTCGAAGACGTCGAGAGGCTCGACCTCGACGGCCTGGACGGCGTGAGCGGCGGTGCCAGCCTCTCCGATACAGACGAGGGGTCGTTCCATGACATGGCGATGATAATGACAGATTCGTTTGGCCTGGATGTCGCGGTTGACGTGATGGCCAGTATATATAATCTGGACGTCTCTTTCATGAGGGAGTACGCGAGGAAGTCCAACGGCAACGCGGCACAATACTGGTATGACATAACGCTGTTCTATTTCCGTGGCAAGGCCCTCTACGCTTAAGCTGCAGAAAGGGATATGAATCATTGCGAAGAAGCTGCAAATTACCAAAGAGATGGAAGACGCCCTGAGGAAGGCGAGCGTTCCCGAGGAGGGCATCGCCGAGCTCAGGTAGGCGGAGGTCGAGGGTCAGACAAGAGCATCGTACGTGGTTGATTTCACGGATTAGAAGGTAGAGCAAGGCCATGGCACATAAGATGAACATCACGCAGGAGACGGAGGACGCCCTGCGGAAGGCGAACGTTCCAGAGGAGGGCATCGCCAAGCTGCGGGAGACGGAGGTCGATGACGTCGACGTCGAGAAGCTCGACCTGGACAGCCTGGACGGCATCGCCGGCGGCGGCATTTACGGTATCAAGGTTTGGGCACCGGATGACTGGAGGTGCAGTCCTTACGATAATATGACATGGATCGAGGGGGCCACCTTCATCAAGGGTATGTGCGACTCCTTCGGCGAGGATGTCGCAATAGACATCTGCAACAAGAGATACTGCAAATCAGTCGACTGGGCTGACTATATACACGGCTACGGCCCGGAATATGCTGCGTACTACATGTGGAGTATGGCTTACTCCGTGTGGCATGGCTGATTGATCGTACGCGTAGGAATCAAGGTTCAATAGGAGGGCAGCACCGTGGCACATAAGATGAACATCACGCAGGAGGTTGAGGACGCCCTGCGGAAGGCGAACATTCCAGAGGAGGGCATCGCCAAGCTGCGAGAGGCGGAGGTCGACGATGACGTCGAGAAGCTCGACCTGGACGGCTTGGACGGCGTGAGCGGAGGGTTCACTTTCGGCGCCAAGGATGAGGAGTCGTTCTATCAAACGGCCATGCTTTTTTCAAAGACGTTCGGCCTCGATCTTTCGATTAATATGATGGCCAACATGTACAACCTGAACTTGGATTTCTTGAAGGAATTGCGCCGGCATTACGACAACGACGATGCGGCGCATTTCTGGAATGACGTAAGGCTTATGATCTACCATGGCAAGACCATCTACCACTAACATTACAATCATCGAGAGGCTCGGCCTGGACGGCCTTGACGGCGTAGTCGGCGGAACCTGATAATCAGTCGATCAGACCCGAGCCTTGAGGCCCCAAAGCGACGAGGAGGAACACCATGGCAATAGCCTCTATAGAAAAGCAGGCGAGCACGCTGCTCGTCCAGCCGAGCGGTCGCCTGGACACCGTCAGGACGCCCCTTCTGGACAAGGAGCTGCAGCCCCACTTGGACGGAATAAACACCATCGTGATGGACTTCTCGCAGGTGGAGTACATCACCTCCAGCTGCCTGCGCCTGCTGCTGTGGCTGGAGCAGCTAGTGGAGGATCGCGGTGGAGAGGTGCAGCTGACCCACGCCGGCAGTACCGTGCTTAAGGTTTTGGACCTGTCGGGGTTCAGGGACGCCATCCACGTGATCGAGGACTAAGGAACAACAGGGGCGCCACCCTCGCTCTGCCCTTGGCGGCAGAAGGAAGGCGGATTGGTGTGAAGAGGTTTCTGTCTATTGTGCTCGCAGCTCTGCTGATCTTGCCGCTGACCTGTTCTGTTGCCCTGGCGGAGGAGGAGCGTCCCGTTCTGACGATCGGCGACGTCACCGACCGCTCCGACAGGCGCATCGACGGAGAAGACCAGCTGGGCCTATGGCAGTATCTGGAGGACCAGCTGGGCGTGGAGATCGATTTTGTCTATCTGACGCCCGAGGCCTACGCCTCCGGACTGGCCAGCGGCAATCTGCCGGACATCGTGGCCACCAACAACAACCTCTCCACCATCCTGGACAACGGCGTGGCCTTGAACGCGGATCCCTACTTGGAGGAATACGCTCCGAACTTCCTCGAAGGCGACGCGCGTCTGGCGTACGACGTGTTCAAGCAGCTCCTCAACGAGGAGGATGGGTTCTACTTCTTCCCCCAAAAGATCGGCTACAACGGCGTCGGGTACAGCAACGAACCGAGCAACCGCGGCTATGTCGTGCGCTGGGACTACTACAAGGAGCTGGGGTATCCGCCCATCAACAATGAGGACGACTACCTGGAGGTGCTCCGGCAGATGCACGAGAAGCACCCCTATACCGAGGACGGCTACCCCACCTATCTGTTTGGCAGCAACAACTTTGCCGGCTACGCCACGGCCTTTCGCTCCGAGCTGAGCTTGGACTACTGGGCGGCATACAAGTACCAAAACAACATATTCACCAACGAGGTATTCGACGGCTACACGGACGCGGCGCACTCCATGTGGTGGACGTCCATGGCGTGGTACAACAGGCTCTATCGCGCGGGCAAGGCGGACGGGTCCTTCGACATGGAGATTCTTACCCAAACAGACGCCCAGTTCGACGCCAAATGCGCCCGCGGCCAGTATATGGGCCTTACCAACGGCAAGTCTTCTCTCTACGAAGAGAAGGTCAAGACGGATCCGGACACGCTGACGGGATACGGCCTGGTCCCGTCGCCGGCCACCAACCTCTACACCAACGTCTACCAGCTGCTGGGCAACGGCTCCCGCTATATGTGGTTCATCTCGGCCAACACCCAGCACAAGGAGGCGGCCCTCGGCCTGATCAACTACATGTGCGACCCCCGCTTCGTACGCGAGGCTATTATGGGACAGCAGGGCGTGACGTGGGATTATGACGCGAACGGAGTCCCGCAGATGACCAAGTACGGCCAGGAACAATTCGACGAGTACGCGGCGGGCGATGCGCCAAAGGACAACTACTATGCGCAATGGGGAACGTACGCGGAATTGTCTGCCAACTGGCCGGTCCTGCGCGACAACATGACGCATCCGGACGGGTACCCGTTGGACTTCCTCACGATAACCCGCGAACACGCCGCGAGCACCATGACGAACAACATCTCCCTCGACATGTGCGAGCACTACAAGGTGGAGCTGCCTTCCGACGCCCATTACCAGGTCGGCGGACTGGACTTTCGCAACGACTGCGGCGAGGCGATCTCGTCATGTATCAGCAGCCTGAACCGGGACCAGCTCCACATCCTCGAAGACGCGGAGGACATCCTCGACGACAACAGGGTGGACTTGATCCTGGCGAAGTCGGACAAAGAGTTCAACGCGATCCGAGACAAGACCATCAAGAAACTGAATGATTTGGGCGAGCCGGAGGTGTTTAGGGCCTACCAGCAAAAGTGGGATGCCGCGGCCGCCGTAGTCGTCCCCCTGGTCCAAAAAGTCCAGGCTGCAAATGGGATCGAGCCCTATACGCCGGAACAGTACGAGAGGAACCTATGAGCCACAACGGAATTGCGGCCGCATTGAGGCAACGGTTCAAATCACTTAGGCTCCGTATCCTGCTGCCCGTCATCATCATGGCGGCGCTGGTGATCACTTTGCTGAACACCCTGTACTACCGCGCGTTCACCCTTATGATCACGCAGCGTGAGCAGGACATGAACTCCGTTGGCTTCGATACGATCTCCAACTCGGTGGTCCCGCTCATCAACGCCTCCGTGAGCGAAGTCAGAGGCATCTTGTCGGATAGCTGGGTGGCTTCCTACGCAAGACATCAGTACTCCTCCGATCCGGAACTCGTCAATGCGAGGATCAAGTGCAGGGATGCCCTCCGATCGGAATTCGCGTCGCATGACAGGGTCTTTGGCCTGCTCTTCATGCGAGCGGACGGAAGCCTGTTTGGGACCATTCCAAAGGCAAACATCTTTGCGGATGACCCAGAACAAAACCCGCTCCCAAAGAAGATGAAGGAGCAGATTCTAAGCGTGCCCTTGGGCCAGACGATCTGGGTCGGTCCGGTTTCTGAGGCAGACATCTGCGGATTCGACGATGGCGATATGTCGCCGAGCATCATGATCGCCGCGTGGAAGTCCGTGAACGCGAGCTATGGCGAGTGTTACGCGATGATGCTGCTGGATGACTCCATCTTTGACGACCTGTTCGTCGCACCACAGGACGGAAAGAGCGTCTGGCATCTCTTTGCCGAGGACCAGACCGAGATCTGGCACACGGGCAAGGACACGTGCCCAGATCCAGGCAAACTCATCAGCAACAGCAACACGGGAAAGATATTCCGCGACGAGAACGGCCTTCCCATGTGCTCCTTCTCCATGACGATGGACTCCCCCGCGTGGACGCTGGTCCGCGAGGTTTCCATGGAAGGCTACGAGCAGATCGTTGGCGGCGTCACCCGCTCGATAGCCATTCTTGGTGGATTGGTACTGCTTGCCGTCGTAATCGTTTACCAGCTGTGGCTCAAGCGATTCATGCGTCAATTCCAGTCCTTGCTCAACGGGATTATCCGCATGGGCCAGGGCGACTTGGAACCCGTGACGTTTGAACCCAGCTCCATCGAAGAATTCAATCAGCTGCGGCACGAAATCAACCGAACCAGGGTGGCTCTTGGCGAGCAGATGGAGACGATCCGTCGGATGGAGCGGGAGCAGATGGAGCAGGAGAACGCAAAGAGGGAGCAGGAGCGCATCGCACGGGAGCTGGAGACGGCTCGGCAGATCCAGGCGAGCGCGCTGCCGCAGACCTTCCCGGCGTTTCCGGATCGCGGTGAGTTCGACCTCTTCGCCTCCATGACGCCGGCCAAGGAGGTCGGCGGGGACTTTTATGACTTCTTCCTAATCGACAGCGATCATCTTGCATTGGTGATCGCGGACGTCTCGGACAAGGGCATTCCCGCCGCCCTGTTCATGATGTCCTCAAAGACCCTTATTCGAAACGAGCTGATGAGTGGTTGCGATCCGGCGACCGCATTGCAGCGGGCAAATGTTCAGCTGTGCGAGCGCAATACCTCAAAGATGTTCGTTACGGTGTGGCTGGCGGTGCTGGAGATTTCCACGGGCAAGGGCATGGCCTGCAACGCGGGGCACGAGAACCCGGCGCTCAGACGCGCCGGCGGCGAGTTCGAGCTTCTCGAATACCGGCACAACATGTTTGTTGGCGGCATCAAGAGGGCGCGCTACCAAAACCGGGAGTTCGAGCTGCGTCCCGGCGACTGCGTGTTCGTCTATACCGACGGCGTGCCGGAGGCGATTGACGCCACCGACGACATGTTTGGAGAGGAGCGCCTGGTCGACGCCCTCAACCAGCATGTGGACGCGAGTCCCGAGGAGCTGATTCGCACCGTCCACGAGGCGGTCGATAGGTTCGCGAGAGATACGCCGCAGTTTGACGACATCACCATGCTGTGCCTAAGGTTTATCGGCGCGTAGTTTATAAGGGCATAACCGCGAATGCCCTTTGGCGCCGAGGCGCGCGGCGACCCGCTACAAATACGACCCGGTGACGCTCACGGAACAGGCGGCGACTTGCTCCGGCGTGCCGGCGCACACGACGCGACCACCCGCCTCGCCTCCGCCGGGACCCATGTCTATGACGTAGTCCGCGTTGGCGATCATGTCCAGGTCGTGCTCGATGACCACCACCGTGGCACCTGCTTGCACCAAGTGCTCCAGCACACCCAGCAACACCTCCACGTCCAACGGATGCAGACCGATCGTGGGCTCGTCAAACACGAAGAGCGCGTCGTCCTGCCGGCGGCTCATCTCGCTCGCGAGCTTGAGCCGCTGGGCTTCTCCGCCACTCAGCGCCGGCGTCGCCTCGCCCAGGGTGAGGTAGCCAAGGCCAAGCCCACTCAACGTCGCGAGCTTGTCGTGAGCCTTGCGCAAGCCCTTGGTCGCATCCAGCGCCTCGTCTACCGTCATGGCCATAAGGTTGGGCAGGCTGAAGCCGGGACCGCTCGCTCCCCTGCCCGGCGCGCGCAGGATCTGGTAGGCCTCTGGCGCATAGCGAGAACCCCGGCAGTCCGGGCACACCACGTCCACGTCGGGCAAAAACTGCACGTCCAGCGATATCGAGCCGGTACCGTCGCACGTGGGGCACCGCAGCGACCCCGTGTTGTACGAAAA
Organism: Atopobiaceae bacterium; assembly: GCA_017652285.1. Taxonomy (GTDB): domain Bacteria; phylum Actinomycetota; class Coriobacteriia; order Coriobacteriales; family Atopobiaceae; genus RUG440. The sequence continues at coordinate 3,353 of JAGCBF010000224.1, read as the reverse complement.
GGCCCCCAGCTTGAGCCCGCGCTCCTTGGCTGCCGGCGTGGCCGCGTAGGCACGGCGAAGGTCGTCCAGCACGCCCGAATAGGTCGCCACCGTGGAGCGCACGTTGGCGCCGATGGGCGTCGAGTCGATGAGGTTGGCGCGCAGGATTCCTTGCGCGTCTATGCTGCGCACGTGGGAGGGCATGCGCGGTGCGTCCGGCCCCGGCACAGCGACAAGCGCCTTGATCGCCGGCACCAGGCCCTCCAGCACCAGCGTCGTCTTGCCCGATCCGGACACGCCCGTGACGGCCGTGAGCCTGCCCTGGGGAATGCGCACCTCCAGCGGCTTGACCGTGTGGATGGCATCGGTCGCGAGCTCGATCGCGCCCTTGTCAAATATCGCGTCCGGCACGCACCGCTCGCGCACGCGCACCTTTTGCGCCCCAGACAAGAACCCGGCGATGCGCGACGCGGGATTGTGCTCGACCTCCCCCACGCTCCCCTGCGCAATGATGGTTCCGCCACCGGCCCCAGACGCTGGCCCCACCTCCACGATATGGTCCGCATGACGCAGCAGCCGCACGTCGTGGTCGACCACCACCACGGAGTTGCCGTCTGCGACAAGGTCGTCCATGACGCCCAGCAGACCGTCCACGTTGGAGGGGTGCAGGCCGATGGAGGGCTCGTCCAGCACGTAGAGCACGCCCGTGGTGCGATTGCGCACGGCACGGCTCAGTTGCGCGCGCTGCCGCTCGCCCGTGGAAAGCGTCGAGCTCGCGCGATCGAGCGCGAGGTAGCCAAGTCCCAGCTGGCGCAAGCGGTCCATGGGCTCGATCATGTTGTCCACGATCGTCTGCGCCATGGGTCGCATGTCCGCAGGCATGCTGGCCGGCACGCCCGCCACCCAGTCCGCCAGCTCGTCGAGCGTGAGCGCACTTGCCTGTGCCAGGTTGATGCCACGCACCTGGGGGGCACGCGCCGCCTCGCTGAGCCGCGACCCTGCGCACTCGGGGCACGGAAGCTCGTTAAGGTACTTGGCCACGCGCTTGAGGCCCTTCTCATCCTTGACCTTGGCCAGTGCGTTTTCCACGGAATGGCGGGCGGAATAGTAGGTAAAGTCCATTTCGCCCGCCGTGCCGGTCTTCTCGTTGTGGTACAAAATGTGATACTTATCCGGCGCGCCGTGCAGCACGAAGTCCTTCTCGGCTTCCGTGAGGTCCTTGTACGGCACGTCCGTGCGAATGCCGGCCTCGCGCGCGATGTCCTTCATGAGCGACCACATGAGGTGGCCCCACGGCGCGACCGCTCCCTCGTCGATGGTCTTGTTGGGGTCGGATATGAGCGTGGACTCGTCGATCTGACGCACGGTGCCCGTGCCCGCGCAGGCAGGGCACGCACCGTCCGAGTTAAAGGCTAGCATCTCCGCACCGGGACCATAGAACTCCGCGCCACATTGCGGGCACGCGATTGGCTGCTCGAGCGCGACGTTGATGGTGGGAGGCACGTGATGCCCGTTGGGGCACACGTGGCTTCCCAGACGGCTGAACAGCAGACGCAGGTGGTTGAGAAGCTCCGTGGACGTGCCAAAGGTCGATCGCACGCCCGGGACGCCCGGCCGCTGGCGCAGCGCCAAGGCGGCCGGCACGTGCAGGACCTCGTCCACGTCCGCGCGGCCCGCCTGGCTGATCCGCCTACGCGTGTACGTGGAGAGCGCCTCCATGTAGCGACGCGAACCCTCGGCATACAGCACGCCCAACGCCAGGCTCGACTTGCCCGAACCCGAGACGCCCGCGATCCCGACCACCTGGTTGAGCGGGATGTCCACGTCGACGTTCTTTAGGTTGTGCACGCGAGCGCCGCGCACCTCTATGGTGTTGACCGCCGCCATCGCCATGGACGTTAGTAGATGCGCATGAAGTGCGCGTTGGTCTTGTTCTTCTTGAAGTACTGGGTCTGGTAGTAGGTGGTCTTGGTGCTTGACCAAAAGTTCTTGGACGTGGAGTTGCGGGATGCAAACGGATACGTCATGCCGCCCACGACCAGGCACATGCCCTTGTAGCTGGCGGGGTAGACGACCGAAAAGTTGATCTTGCGTGCGGTCGTCATGGTGAACCAGGTGCCGTCCGCCGCGGCGTAGCGCTTGGTGTTGGTGTAGGTCTCGGTGGTGGTCGCCTTTACCTTGTTGGCGTTGTCGCTCGCATACAGGCTCTTGCCGGTGGTGTAGTCCACCAGTCCCCAAAACTGGCCGCCAAAGATCTGGTTGGCGGTGTAGTCCTTGCGCAGTGCCTTGAACACGGCGTCGCGCTGTGCCGTAGAGAAGCTCTTGAGCGAAAGCGTGACGGTAAAGGTGGCCTTCTTACGGTCGCCGCTTATCGACTTGATCTTGGGCTTGCTCACCTTGGCGGTGAACTTGGACGATGCGGCACCCCGCAGATACTGCGTAAACGAGACGCTCTTGTTTGCCTTGAGGTCAAACTTGAGGCCGGCCTTCTTGAGGTTCGCGTACGATGCCTGCGCCTCCAGCCCGACGGGATCGTCGGCCATGAGGGTCTGGACGGACGCGCCCGCGCCAGGCGCGACGGCCTTCGCCCCGATTCCGTCTGCGGCAAGGGCCGGACTCGGACAGGTGGACGCCGCGATAACGATTGCGATAATAACAGACAAGAACTTGCGCATACGATTAGTCATGCATGCTCCTTCCACGCGCACGTCCGTGCGCTTGCTCGTCGACACTTATAATGTAATCGAAGCGCACTACCGGTGCGCCGTCTACCATCGAAAACCACACGACGGAGAAGACCATGAAGCTACTCATAGCGTCAGACATCCATGGTGCCGCGGCCGCCTGCGAACGACTCGTGAAGGCGGTTGACGAGCGACGTCCCGACAGGCTGGTCTTGCTGGGCGACCTGCTCTATCACGGGCCGCGCAATGACCTTCCCGACGACTACGCGCCCAAGCGCGTGATCGAGCTCCTTAATCCGCGTGCCCGCATGATCGTTGCCGTGCGCGGCAACTGCGAGGCGGAGGTTGACCAAATGGTGCTGGACTTCCCCTGCATGGCAACGTACAACGAGCTCTTTGACCCCGCCACGGGGCATACCCTGTTTTTGACGCATGGACACGTGTGGGGACCTGGGCTTCACAACAGCGTGGGCAACCTGCCGCCGTTGGCTCCCGGCGACGCGATGGTTTACGGCCACACGCACATAAAGGCGAGCCAAGAACTGGATGCGCTGCCGGGCGTGTGGTGCTTCAATCCCGGCAGCGTCGGCATTCCCAAGGACGGCTCGCGCAGCTACGGATGGTACGAGGACGGTCGCTTCGAGCACTGCCTTCTTGCGTGAGAAGACCGATTGGGGTTGGCCGCCTGCG
>JAGCBF010000223.1 GCA_017652285.1 Atopobiaceae bacterium | reverse complement strand
TATTAAAGGATGCAAAAGAAAGAAGAAATATTTTAGAAGAGGCAAATGAAAAAAGAAAATTTGAAAACTATAAATTTAGAGATAATATAGGCTGGTACCGCTACTTTCCAACGCCTGCGACAAGAATGCTAGTCAGCGCTACGGCCTCTTTGGGGGAATGGAGCTGGTCACCCCCTGTTCACGCACTCACGAGTTGGACCCGCCAAGGCGCAGGCGCTCGATTGAAGCAGTGTGCTTTTTGGTGCGCCGATCGTAGGTGATGCCCACGAGCAGCAGCGGACCACCATAGTCTTGTAGCACCTTGGGATAGTTGCGGTTGCGGATCTGCCCCAGCGCGGAATCGACCGGTTTGTCCCACTTGAGCTCCACCACGAGTGCGGGTATCCGTGCGTAACGCTTGGGCAGGTACACGAGGTCAGCGTATCCGTGTCCGCTGGGCAGCTCCTCCACCTCGGCGTACTTCTCGATTGCGGTAAGATAGGCGAGCTTCACCGCAAAGCGCAGGGATTGCTCGTCGTTGTACCAGTCGGGTCCCACGCGTGCGTCGTGCGCAGCCGCAACGGCAGCCGCGACTGCTTCGGCATCCTCGTTAAACGTCGCGCGCAGCGTTTCATCTGCAGCCTCCACCAGGCGCCGAACCTCGGGATGAGACCCACGCTCCAGCGCGGAGACAAACTCCAGACGCACCTCCTCATTGGGTACGCGCACGGTGTCGGACTCCTCGTCGTAGGTGACGTAGCCGAGGTGCGCCAACACGGTAAAGACGTCGTCGGCATCGTTTACCTCTCGCATGTCGTTGTCAAACTTGCGCGGGTTTATAGTGAGGCGCTCGCCGGCGACAAGGTCGGCGACCTTGTCCTGCAAGCCGTCGAAGTCGCGCTCGATGTAGGTGAGCAGCGAGTCGTATGCCGCGGTGCTCGTCCAGTACGACGCAAAGCGCCCACTCTCCATGGCCCGCATGACCGAGAAGGGGGCATACAAGTGCAGCGGTACCCCACCATCGGGGTCCGGCAGTTCGTAGCCGTCGTACCAGCGCTTCGCTTCGACGAAGTCCATGCCATGGCGCTCGCAGAGCTCATGCACCTCATCTTCGGTGAAGCCCACATAGGGGGCGTAGCGCTCCGGACTCAGCATGGTGTACTCACGAAACTCCGAGATGGCCGACTGCGTGTTATAGCGCTTGATGGGCAGGATACCCGTCATATACGCTGCCGCGACCGCCTCCGCAGTGAAGTTGCCGTTCTTGAAGAGCGCGCGCAGAAAGTCAACGTAGCGACGCGTCTCTCCCTCGCTGCGCTCGCGGATGGGTGCGTCCCACTCGTCGATGAGGAATACAAACGGTTTTCCCGTGTGGCGTACGGCGGTGAGGATGGCGGTGGTTAGGTTGTCTGGCACCTCCAGCTCGGGAAACTCTTGGCGGAGTTCCTCGACTATGAGCCAGCTGGCGGTCTCGGAAGCGCTTTCGCTTCCGCGTCTCTGGTGCATGATATCCGTCATGTCCAAGCGGATGACGTTGTGCGTGTTGAGGTGCTCTTCGAACGACGGATCCTGTGCGATGGCTAGGTCTGCGAACAGCGCACGAGACTCGCAGCCTCGCGAGTAGTACGCGCAAAGCATTTCCGCTGCGTATGACTTGCCAAACCGGCGCGGTCGGCTTACGCAAATGAGACTACGAGGACTGTTGATGGCATTACTGACAAGGGAGATGAGCCCAGTCTTGTCTATATACTCACCACGGCGAGCCCGTTGAAAACCTTGGTTGCCAGGGTTAATGTAGGTGCCCATGCAATGCGTCCTTCCCATCGACGACTCTAGGGTAGCACACGCATGTAACTTCTCAACGAAGGCCCGTGAACAGGGGGCGGGTGCCTGTTCGCGCGCGAAAACGTGTGACCGTCTGGCAAGTACGACCCCGCTGCTCTGCTACACTGTGCTTACGAATCAGCTTCTCAGCTTTATAGGCATCGCGGACGAAACATGGTACACGGCATAGACAGAGCATACATGTTCGCATGCGCGTTCGGGGGGGTCGTGCCCGTAGGCGCCATGCCCTCGTAGCGCTGCTCGTACTCGCATGTGTCGCGGCGCTTGTCGCCTTCCCACGGCTTGCGCAGGCTGAGGAGCAGGAGAAGGAGAGCGCTCCCGCCGTCGTGCGCCATGCCATTGTGGACGACCCTCTAGACCGTAGCACGTGGCGCGATGCCGACGACTTTGCCCAGGGCAAGCGCATCGGCTTTGCCGTGGCCGGCACGCTGCCCGAGGGCATCAATCGCATGCGCGACTTCTCGTACTGGCTGGTGGCCGAGCCGGCGCCGGGCCATACATACGTGGAGGGCAGCGCAATTGTGTGGCTCGTGAGCCGCGACGGCAGCGCGCGGAACGTCACGGACAGCCTTACCGTGGGCATGGACGGGGGCGCCGTGGTCGCTGGCGCGTCAGACCTCACCGCAGCAATTCCCAACATCACCGACACCGACGAGCTTGTGCTGGCGTACGAGGCTACCCTCAATCAGCAGGCCGAGTACGGGTTTGCCAAGGGTAACGTGAGCCATGCCCACGCGGAGTACAGCCCCTCCGTGCTCATGTCCACGGCGTTTATGATGACCACATCCCAGGATCCGGTCCTGCATGCCGCGTCGTACGAGAGGACCGCCGCCGCGCGTGAGGGCCTCGCGCGCACCGACGAGTTGCTGGTCACCGTCTACACCTATCGCATTACCGTCCACAAGCAGGACGAGAACGGGTCCGCGCTTGCAGGCGCTCGCCTCGCGCTGCGTGACGAGAGCGGTGCGTGGTACGTGCGCGATGGCGCGTGGTCGGCCGATGAGGCAGATGCCACGGTAGTTACCACCAGCGGATGATACGTCAAAGCGCCACGCCCGGAGGTCCCTACGATGGCAAGGCGCCCAAGCTGGTCGACCTCCGAGGGCGTAATGCCTTCCCTTCTCAGCATGCGGTCGAGCAAGAGTGCGCCCCATCCATCAGGCAAGCTATCATGGAAGGCGCCAAAAAGTCCGTCGAACGGCTGCCATTCGGGGATGAACACCTCTCTGCTCAGAGGGAGGCTGTAGGGATTGATGGAGAATCCTTCCGCAAGCCACTCCTCGTCGTATTGGAAGGCTACGAGCCCTTCGCGCGTGCGCGCGAGCGTGCCAACGCGCCTGCTTTCCATGAGTACGGTTAGCCCGCTACGAGTGTCAGCGAGCCTCATCGAGCACCTCTTGGATTGAGCGGTATGCCGGCTTTGTAAAGAGGTGGGCGAGTTCATCCTGACAGCCGAGCGCATACGCGATGGAGACGAGGGAGGCGAACGATATGTCTCCCGTCTGCTCGAATCTTCTAAGCGACCCTAGGCTCACGCCGGCTTTCTCGGCGAGCCGCAGTTGTGTGTAGCCCATCTTCTTGCGCAGCTCCTTCTCGCGCGTCGCGACATCGCGCTTGGCCTGCCCGGGGAGACGGAGTCGTGAGAGTTGAATACTACTCATATAAGAATATTTCCTCTGACGATAGACGATAAATACGCATATACGAGTATTGTAGCAAAGAAGAGGACAACAACTTCCAGATGCAGCCGCCGAGCCTGAGCCGCTGTCAATATCGTTGCTCCGTAGACGATTTGCCCAAACCGTCAACTAGTTGACGGTTCGGAAAGACCGTCCGTTGAGCGCGTGGCCCTGCCATGCGATGCTGTTCACGAGGGATAAGGTCCGATGGATTGGAGCACATCATGGCAGTGGAGATTCGCAGGAGCGCGGCGGGACAGGCAATGCCGAGGGAGACGGTGGCGCTGCCTGTCGAGGCATTCGGTCACTCGGACAAGACCACGGTGTACTGGCTGG
>JAGCBF010000222.1 GCA_017652285.1 Atopobiaceae bacterium | reverse complement strand
CGAGATTGCGTACAGTCCACCCAACTGTACGCAAAATCTGAACTTTGGGCTCGTCGGAGCGGTCGTGGCGGGGCGTCGTCGGCAGGCGCTCGGGGCGGGCAGGCCGTGACGTGCCGAAACGGCCCGGAAGTGGCCGAAAGGAGCCTGGCCCCGATCGGCCGCATCTCATAAACTTCTCAATCTGTACAACATTTGGTCGTATTTTCCCTACCATGTGCAATTGCCGATCTCTTTGTACAAGGTGGGACCACGGACGTTTTTGACCAGAAAATGTACAGATTGAAGGTTTTATCTTCGGCCGTGCGACGGCGCGAGTAGGTGGCCAAAAAGGAACCTGGCGCAGGTGGCCAATCGGGACGATCGCTCCAATCGGCCATTTGCCCCAAGCGGGCCGACCGGCCATATGGGCGAATCGTGGCGGTCCGCAACGACGGTGCCTGCATGAGCGTCGGCGGGGCCATCTTCCAAGTTCGCGCACAAAAAAGGTCCCGCCGCTGTGCGTGCAGCGACGGGACCGAATGCTTTTATGCGTAGCGCAAGACTACTTCTTGGCCTTGCCCTGGTTGGCGACGGCGTCGATCTTGGCTGCGATGACGTCGGGGTCGCCAATGTAGTGCTTGTCCACGACGTTCCAGTCCTGGTCGAAGGTGTAGGACAGAGGAACGGCGGTCGGGATGTTGACCTCGAGGATCTCCTCGGGGGTGAGCTTGTCAAACATCATGACAAGGGAGCGCAGGCTGTTGCCGTGAGCGGCGATGAGGACGCGCTTGCCAGCCTTGAGCTGCGGGGCGATCTCGTCCTGGAAGTACGGCCATGCGCGGGCGATGCAGTCCTTAAGGCACTCGGTGTAGGGGAGCTGGTCCTTCATCGCGACGTCGCGGTACTCTTCGGCGATCTGAGCGCAGCGCTCGTCACCGGGCTCGAGGGGCTTGGCGGGGATGTCGAAGGAGCGGCGCCAGATCTTGACCTGCTCGTCGCCGTACTTGGCGGCGGTCTCGGCCTTGTTCATGCCCTGCAGCGCGCCGTAGTGACGCTCGTTGAGCTTCCAGCTCTTGATGACGGGCAGCCACTCGCGGTCCATGGCGAACAGCACGTTGTTCAGCGTGTGGATGGCGCGCTTAAGATACGAGGTGTAGCAGATGTCGAAGTCGTAGCCGGCCTCCTTGAGGGCCTTGCCGCCGTCGAGTGCTTCCTGGACGCCAGCCTCAGAAAGATCCACGTCGGTCCAACCGGTGAACAGGTTAGCCTTGTTCCACTCGGACTCGCCGTGACGGATAATAACGAGATGCATGAGCTTGTCGTCGGCCATATGAGGTCCTTTCTCTAATGCGGCAGCCAATCTGCCCTAACGCTATAAGTATGCATGATGCGCGTGGCCTTGTCGCGTGCTTTTCCGTGAGCGTCGTGTGAACAAAGGGGAAGCAGCGGCGTGCCCGTCGCCCGGTTGGGGCCACGTGGCCCAAAGTGGCCGATAGGGGCCTGGCCCCAATCGGCCATCTCGCCAAAACGAGCGCCGGGGCCAAAATGGCCGAAAGGGGCCTAGCCCCAATCGGCCAACTTGCCGAAAAATGGCCGAAAGGGCCAAGCGCGTGCGGCCATTTGGCCAAGGCAGACGGCGCCGTGACGCCTCGCAAAGCTTCGGCGCTCCTCACATTTGTTACAGGCATCTATCAATTCTGCCCTCCACACAAAAGGTGAAACAACCCCGAAACAACGATGTGCCATGGTCTTACACGATAAAAGAAGCCCTTGCAACTTCAGGAGGAGCACATGAGCAACGATATGAACGTTGATTTTGTGTTGCGCTCGGTAGAAAAGCGCGACATTCGCTTTGTACGCCTGTGGTTTACCGACGTGCTGGGCAACCTCAAGTCGTTCTCCATCTCGCCTGCGGAGCTTGAGGAGGCATTTGACGAGGGCATAGGGTTCGACGGCTCGGCCGTTGCGGGCTTCGTGTCGCTTGAGGAGTCCGACATGCTGGCCTTTCCGGATGCGGAGACCTTCCAAATTCTGCCCTGGCGCCCCTCCAACAGTGGCGTGGCGCGCATCTTTTGCGACGTGCGCACCCCCAAGGGCGAGCCGTTTGCCGGCGACCCGCGCTCGTGCCTTAACCGCGTGATCCAAGAGGCCGACGCCAAGGGCTTCGTGCCCAACGTGGGGCCCAAGCTCGAGTACTTTTACTTTGGTGACAACAAGGAGCCCATTCCCGTGGACGAGGCGGGCTACTTTGACCTGACGCCGTACGACTCCGCGCGTGACATCCGTCGTTCGACCACGCTCATGCTGGAAAAGATGTCGATTCCCGTGCAGTACTCCTATCACTCCAACGGGCCTTCTCAAAACGGCATCGACCTGCGCTACTGCGAGGCCTTGAGCGCGGCGGACAACATCATGACCGCGCGCCTGGTCATAAAGCAGGAGGCTAACGAGCGGGACCTGTTCGCGTCCTTCATGCCCAAGCCCCTTGCGGGCCGCTCGGGATCCGGCATGTTCTTGTGCGAGTCTCTCTTCGACACCGCGGGAGACAACCTCTTTTGGGGCACGGAGGACTATCACCTGTCCAAGCTGGCGCATCACTACATCGCGGGCATCCTTCGCTACGCGCCGGAGTTCACGTTGATCACCAACCCGACCGTAAACTCGTACAAGCGCCTGGTTCCCAACGGAGAAGTGCCCGTGTACACCACGTGGGGGCGCAAGAACCGCTCCGCGCTGGTGCGCATTCCCGCACACAAGCCGGGCAAGCATCTGTCCGCCCGCATCGAGCTTCGCAATCCCGATCCCACGGCCAACCCGTACCTGGCGCTCGCCGTCACCATCGCGGCGGGCCTCAAGGGCATCGAGGACGAGCTGCCGCTGCCCGTCGAGTACACGGGCAAGGACGTTACGGACGCCCACATGGTGGCCATGGGCCGCAAGCATCTGCCGCGCACGTTGGGCGAGGCCATCGAGGCGTTTGAGGAAAGCGACCTCATGCGCAAGACGCTGGGCGACCACATCTGCGACTTCCTGCTGGCCGAGAAGCGCATCGAATGGAACGACTACTGCACCTCCATCACGGACTGGGAGAAGCGCCATTACTACGCTGGCTTCTAACGGTTGCCAAGCAGTGTCTGGGCGTGGCGCAACGAGGGACCGCCCCTCTTGCGCCACGTTCCCTTTGCGCGCGCATCGAGCTCGGGTGTTCTCAGATAGCCAGTCTGTTAATAAAGCCTGCATCCCGCTCATCAAATATGCGCGATTGGCGCATACTATCGACCGATTTACAAGGTTGTTGGGTAGAAGTTCGGTCATCCGAGGGGTTGTCAGCCGCGTGTACGGCGCACGCCCCCTGCACGCCCGAACTAAAGAAGGGATTATCACATGAAGAAGCACGCCTCCATCCTTGCCATAGGCGCCTGCCTGTGCGCCGCGCTGGCCTGCGTGGTGCTGGTTGGCTGTGGCAACAACCAGCCGGCGTCTGGCACGGACGACGCCGCCAAGACGACCGAACCCGCCACGACCGCCTCCGGCGACTACACCTTGGTCACGGACGGCAAGCTCATCGTGGCCTCCGACCTCGACTTTCCGCCGCTGGACTCCTTCGAAAACGGGAAGGCACAGGGCTTTGACGTGGAGCTTTCCGAGGCCATCGCAAGCAAGATGGGGCTCGAGTGCGAGTACCTGCCCCCCATGAACTTCGACGCCATCATTCCGCTGATCCAGCAGGGCGGCAAGGCAGACATCGGCAACTCGGCCTTCTCCATTACGGACGAGCGCAAGAAGGAGATCGACTTTACCGACGCCTACCTCGACTCCAACCTGGGCATCGCCGTCAAAAAGGACGGCGGCATCTCGGGCGACGAGGCCGCCATCATCGAGGCCCTGAGCGCGGACGGCGTCATCGTTGCCGTGCAGGCCGGCACCACGGGCCAGGACTGGGCGGAGGAGAACCTTCCCAAGGACAACGTCAGGCCCTTCGACTCCGTCACCAACTGCATTACGGGCGTGTCCACCGGCAAGTTCGACGCCTTCGTGGCCGACCTTCCCGTAATCGGCTATCAGTGCACGCAGTTCACCGACTGCGAGGTCTGCCTGGAGATCCCCACGGGCGAGCAGTACGGCATCGTCGTCTCCAAGGACAACCCCGGCCTTACGTCTGCCATCAACGACGCGCTCGCCGAGCTGGAAGAGGACGGCACGATGGCGGCGCTCAAGGAAAAGTGGTTTGGCATCACCGAATAGAGGCGTCGCATCAAAACAATGGTTGGCCGGATGGGCAGGCAACGTCCTCCGGCCGTGTAGGGGGACAGCCCCAAAAACGTGAGAGGAGCACATCGTGAGTACAATTTCTCGTCGCCAGTTCTTGCAGGGTGGAACGCTGCTTGCCGGAGCGCTCGCGCTTTCGGCGTGCGGAGGCGGCTCTGGTGCCGAAGGCAATTCCGCAGAGAGCACCGACCAGGCCGCGACCAACGAGGGCTCGACGACGCAGGAGGCGGCAGGTGGCCTCACCACCGTGGAGGCTGGCAAGCTCACCTGCATCTCCAACCTGTTCTTCCCGCCCTTTGAGTCCATGAACGAGTCGACCGGCGACCCGGAGGGCTTCGACATCGACGTCTCCAAGTCCCTGGCCGAGCACATGGGCCTGGAAGTCAACTGGTTGCCGAGCCAGGACTTCGACACGCTCGTTCCCACGATCAAGAATGGCGGCAAGGCCGACATCGCCATCGCGGGAATGACCATTACCGACAAGCGCAAGGAAGAGGTCGACATGTCCGACCCCTACGTCGACTCCAACCAGTCCCTCGTGGTCAAGCTGGACTCTGGCGAGACGGCGTCGTCCTTGGACAGCAAAGACAAGACCATCGCCGTTCAGGCGGGTACGACTGGCCAGGACTGGGCAAACGAGAACCTGACCTCGGCGACCATCAAGCCCCTCTCCACGATCATCGAGGCGCTCAATGGCGTGCAGACCGGCCTGTACAACGCCGTCGTCTGCGACCTGCCCGTTTCCAGGTACCAGCTCAAGACCTATACCGACCTCGAGATCGTCGAGGAGATCCCCACGGGCGAGCAGTATGGCATCGCGGTCTCCAAGGACAACCCCGCGCTGCTCGCGGCGATCAACAAGGCGCTTGCCGACATGAAGGATGACGGCAGCATGGCCGCCATCGAGTCCGAATGGTTTGGCTCGGCGCTGTAGGCACCGTACGTGCCAAACAACGTCGTTGGCATGTGTCGCAAGGCTTTCCGCCGCAGAAAGCCTTGCGACTTTGTTGGGTAGGAGGATACACCATGGGTCACACGGACAGACGCCGCCAACGCGGCCTGCTTGTCACGCTCTGTGCGGTTGTGTGCGCTTTTGTCATGCTGGCTCCGTCCACGGCGTGGGGCCTGACCACGAGCAAGGCGACGGCGCGTCCCAACGAAGAGGGCGGGTCAAGCGTCATAGGAGGGCTTCCCACGCGCCTTACGTGGGAGGGCACCGTCGATGACGGCGAGGAGGTCACCGCAGTCACCTTGCGCTTGCCGGAGGGTGGCTCGTTCGACGGCGCCTCGACCAAGGTAACGGTCTTGCAGGGACTCACGCGCAGCGAGCTCGCGACCGAGGTGGCCCCAGAGGGGCCACAGCTCAAGGTGACCTTTGTGGATCCTGCCACGCAGGGCCTGTTGCTGCGCCTCGAGGTGGAAGGCATGAAGTTCCCTGCCAAGGGCGGCGACGTCGTTGTGGAGGGAACCTACGTTAACCAGGATGGCGAAAAGCCCCTGGCGGCATCCAAGCCCATCGCGACCATAGCAAACACGCCCCTGCAGTCCCTGTTGGCCTCGCTTGACGCCAATCCTGTCGTCAAGGCATGGAACTCCAGCCAGTTCCTCGGCATGTTCTTTAAGCCGCAGCTGCTGGTCACCGCCTTTGCGACGCTCGTTCCCGGCTGGTTCCTGTGTCTTGTCATCGTTCTTGTGGCATATCCCATCGCCATCCTGCTTGGCCTGGTGTTTGCTCTCATGAAGATCAGCCGGCACCGCGTGTTGCGCGCCATCGCCATCGTGTACATAAACATCCTGCGCGGCACGCCCTTGTTCCTGCAGATCTACATCATGTTCTTTGGCCTGCCCATGATGAACATCAATATCGACAACAACGTGCTGGGCGTCATCGTCATCGCAATCAACGCATCGGCGTACCTGGCCGAGATCTTCCGCGCCGGCATCGAGTCGATTCCGCCCGGACAGTACGAGGCGGCTGCCAGCCTGGGCATGGGCCACATGATGACCATGCTCAACATCATTCTTCCGCAAACCGTGCGACGCGTGATGCCCACGGTCACGAGCGACTTCATCACCTCCTACAAGGACACCTCGCTGCTTTCGAGCGTGGGCGTCATGGAGCTCATGATGTTTGCGAAGAACCTCACGTCGGTGTCGGGCAACATGACCCCGTACGTGGCGGCGGCGATCTTCTACCTCATCGTTACGCTGCCGCTTATCAAGGTCGTGACCACGGTGGAGAAGCGCATGGCAAAGTCGGAGCGCGGCGGTGGCGCACGGCCCAAGGTCAAGGCCAAGGACGTGGCAGCGGCCGAGGCCGAACAGGACGACATAGCACTGGGAGGTGTTGTCGATGCCCAGTAAGAACAACCTTCGCGAGGCCATTAGGCTGCGTCGCATGGCAGACGCGGTGCCTCCTGCGATGGATGCGAGGGAGGCCGCCCTTGCCGCACACGAACGCGACAAGACCCTGACCAAGCATCATTTTGAACCGTCCGAGCATCCCTGCGTGCGCATCGAGCACCTCATGAAGACCTTTGACGGCGAGACGCAGGTCCTGACGGACGTGAACCTTACGGTGTGGCCCGGCGAGGTCGTGTGTGTGCTGGGACCCTCCGGCTCTGGCAAGTCCACCATGCTGCGCTGCATCAATCTGCTGGAGACGCCCACGGCCGGCCATATCCTTATCGAGGACAACGAGATCACGGGTCATCTGCTTGCCGCCGACGTCAACAAGCTGCGGCAGAACCTTGGCATGGTGTTCCAGAGCTTCAACCTGTTCCCGCACCTTACGGCCAAGGGCAACGTGATGATCGGCCAGACCAAGGTCCTAAAGAAGTCCAAGGAAGAGGCGGAGCGCGAGGCGCTCAAGCAGCTAGATGCCGTGGGCCTGCTCGACCGCGCGGACTTCAAGCCGGCGCAGCTTTCGGGTGGCCAGCAGCAGCGCGTCGCCATCGCACGCGCGGTCGCCATGCATCCGGACATCCTGCTGTTCGACGAGCCCACGTCCGCCCTCGACCCCGAGCTGGTGCGTGGCGTCTTGGACGTCATGCGCGACCTGGCGGAAAACGGCGGCATGACCATGATCGTGGTCACGCACGAGATGGGCTTTGCGCGCGAGGTCGCCGACCGCGTGGTCTTTATGGAAGGCGGCGTGGTGGTGGAGCAGGGCAAGCCCGAGGACGTGTTCGACCATCCGCAAAACGAGCGCACCGCCCAGTTCCTGGGAAGCATAAACTAAGCGCAGGGGTCGCGGCGCAGCGCATCCCGTCGTCGCGCCGCCCCCTTTGCCGTGTTGCCAATATAGGTATTCTGCGAGAGTTTACCCATGTTTAATACACTGTGGTATATTACCGATGTTTTTATCGTTTGTATGCCATACTAACATGGGGGCTTGACCCGATGCACCATAAGAACATACTGCTGTTGTCCAGAACCACCCGACATCACGAGCGCATGCGCGACCTCACGCGCGTGCTGGACGTCTCCATTGCGCTTTCGCTCCCCGAGACCTTTGCTCAGGCCATCTCTTCCGGGCGCGAGTTTGACCTCGTGATTCTTGACGTGGCCGGATTAGACGAGGACACGCTCAACGCCGTGGACTCCTATGTGGCAGACAACGGCTTTATTCCCATGCTCATGGTCCAGGACGAGGAGAAGCTCTCGAGCCTGCGCATGCCGGTACAGGGACGCAACGACTTTATCTTGTCATCTGCCAGCGCGGCGGAGTTTGAGGTGCGCTGCAAGATGCTGCTGTGGCCGGGGGAGGAAAGCGCCCCGGCCGACATCGTATCGGTTGACAACATGACCATTAACCTGGCCACCTACCAGGTGTATATTGACGGCGACCCAGTGGACCTTACGCTCATGGAGTACTCGCTGCTGTCGTTTTTGGCCACGCACCCGTCGCGCGCGTACTCGCGCGAGACGCTGTTGCATCGCGTGTGGGGCTTCGAGTACTGTGGCGGCACGCGCACCGTGGACGTGCACATCCGGCGCGTGCGCTCGAAGATCGGTCCGCAGGTCGCATCGCACATCGTTACCGTACGTGGCGTCGGCTACCTCTTCAAGCTGTAGGTATAACACGTGGCTGATTGGGATGGTTGGCCGCCTGCGCGTTTGGCCGATTGGGGCTAGGCCCCTTTCGGCCAAGCCGGACCAATGAGGCCGATTAGGGCGAAATGGCCGAAAGAGGCCTAAATGGCCGAAAGGGGCCTAGCCCCAATCGGCCATTTTGCTGTTTTAAGTAAACAAAAAGCCTTGTTCCACAAGTGTGAAAAGCAAGATGCTCGGGAATGGTGCCGCGTGGTGGGGGTACATTTCAAACAGCAAGGCGTAAGAGAGAAAGGCAATCGAAATGTCCTACGACTTCAACAACGGCGAACCCCCGATTCCGGGCACCAACTACCAGCAGCAGAACGACCAGCGCACTGCTGACCAACCCACGGCCGAGCAGCCCACCGTGCGCCAACCGCGCGTACGACAGGCGCCCCCGCGCTATGCGGACCGCGACAACGGCGGCTACGCGCCCGCTCCGGGCTATGGCCCCAACCCCAACCCCAACCAGGGCTACGATTCCGCACCGATGATGTACGTCGAGCCCAAGCCCCAAAAGAGCGGTGCGTGGAAGGGCGTTGTGGGCGGAGCCGTGGCAGGCGCCGCCGTGTCCGCCGCGCTCGTGGCCGCGCTCATGGGCACGGGCGTCATAAGCACGGGTGGCTCCGGCAGCAGGATGGTCACCCAGTCCTCCGCAGGCCAGACCATCAGCATTGCCACGGCCAGCGAGGACACGACGGTCGCGCAGGCGGTCGCCGCCAAGTGCCTGCCGTCGGTCGCCTCGGTGTATGTAACCACCAGCTCCGGCTCGTCGGGCATCGGCTCCGGCGTGATTCTGGACACGGATGGCAACATCATCACCAACTGGCACGTCGCGGGCGACGCGAAGTCGATCTCTGTCA
The DNA here is from genome assembly GCA_017652285.1 of Atopobiaceae bacterium. GTDB lineage: Bacteria > Actinomycetota > Coriobacteriia > Coriobacteriales > Atopobiaceae > RUG440. The sequence continues at coordinate 1,821 of JAGCBF010000222.1, read as the reverse complement.
CCATTGAGGGTCAGAGCTACGACGCCACGTTGGTCGGCGGAGACTCCTCCAGCGACATCGCGGTGATCAAGGCGGAGCTCAACGGTGCGCTCGTCACCCCCATGGAGGTGGGCAACTCGTCCGACCTCGTCGTGGGCGACTGGGTCATGACGCTGGGCAGCCCGCTTGGTCTGGACCAGTCCGCCTCTTCCGGCATCGTCAGCGCGCTGTATCGTGACACGCTCATGACCGGAACCACGGGCAGCACCATCTACACCAACCTCATTCAGGTTGACGCGGCCATCAACGGCGGCAACTCCGGTGGCGCCCTCGTCAACGAGAAGGGCCAGCTGGTGGGCATCAACACGCTGTACGCCAACGGTTCGGGCACGGAATCCTTTTCGGGCATCGGCTTTGCGATCCCGGGCAACTATGCGGTCGACATCGCCAACAAGGTGATTAAGGGCGAGCGGGTCACGCATGCCTACATCGGTCTGTCGTGTGCCACCGTCAACGCGCAGAACGCCCAGGCAAACCACTTGTCCGTGAGCCAAGGCGCTTACGTCGCCGAAGTCGTGGCAGACGGCCCGGGCGCTGCCGCTGGCATCCAAGAGGGCGACATCATCACCCAAATCGGCAATGACAAGGTCACCTCGGCCGACGGCTTCATTCTGGCGGTTCGCTCGTACTCCGTGGGCGAGCAGGTAGAAGTCAAGTTCGTGCGCGACGGCAAGGAACAGTCCGTAAGCGTAACGCTTGGCTCCGACGAAGAGCTGCAGGCACAGCAGGAAGAGGAGGCCCGCAAGCAGGAGGAAGAGTACCAGCAGCAGCTCCAGCAGTACGAGGAGTACATGAACCAGCAAAACCAGAATCAGGGATGGCCGTTTGGCAACGACTACGGCTGGCCGTGGGAAACCTGGAACTGGGACTACAACACCTTGGGCAACCCTGGTTCCTACAGCGAATAGCAGGGATGCATGCCAATGAGTAGGCGGTGCCGGATCCGCGCCGACTATCGACATAGCACCTAGCACCGAATGGGCGGCCCCATGTCTTTTCGAGGCATGGGGCCGTCGCATGTTTGGGTGGCGTCAGGTTCGCGTTTCTGTCTCCTTTCCCTGATATACTCTTAACCATCTGCTCGCAAACGTTAGATGGGATGCGCATGCGCTTTGTTCACACTTCAGACCTGCACCTTGGGCGCAAGCTCGCGCAAATGTCGCTGGAACGCGACTCCGAACACATATTGTCCCAGCTCGCAGACCTTGTCGAGCGCTCGGGTGCCCAAGCGCTCGTGGTGGCGGGCGACGTGTACGAAAGCCCCAACCCGTCAGAGGTCGCCGTTCGTCAGTGGGACCGCTTCATCACGCGCATGGCACAGAGCCGTGTTCCCGTGCTTGCCGTAAGCGGCAACCACGATTCCGGCGCGCGCCTTTCGGTAGGGTCGGACATCATTGCGCTGTCGGGCATCCACATTGCGGGAGAGCTGCATGGCGAGCTGGAGCCGGTGGTGGTGGACGAGGTCAACTTTTGGCTCATACCGTTCGTGCGTCCGGCGGACGTGCGCGCCTGGGCGGCCGAGCTCGACTTGGATGCCGGTTCCGTCATCAATTACGATACGGCGCTGCGCTTCGTGCTGGATCACGTGCGTGCCCAGCCAGAGTTCGCGGCGCGGCCCAACGTGTGCGTGGCGCATCAGTTCGTGACCAATTCCGGCGTGTCACCAGAGCGCAGCGACTCGGAGCACTTGTCGTTGGGCATGCTCGACAACGTGGACTATCGGGCGTTCGAGGGCTTTGACTATGTGGCGCTTGGGCACATTCATGGGCCGCAGCGCATGGG
>JAGCBF010000221.1 GCA_017652285.1 Atopobiaceae bacterium | reverse complement strand
GGGAGCCAGAAGGCCGCAGGCGGCCAGGCGGCCGCAGGGGACCGCATGCCCGCCGTTGCGGTTTGCGCGGTGGTGGCGAGTGCCGAGGCGGCGCGGGTTGCCGTGCGGGCCGGAGCGACGCGCGTGTATGCGACCGCGGAGGCCTTGGCCACAGGGTCGTGGCCGGCGGACGTGGTGCCTATCCTTGACGAGGTGTGTCGGGAAGTCGACCATGACCGCCTGGACCCGTGGGTGCGGCCGGGCGAGCCCGTGGCCGTGGGCAACGTGTCCGAACTTGCGTTGGCGCACGCGCGTGGGGCGCTGCCGGAGGTGCGCTCGTGCGTGCCCGTGCACAACGAGTCGTGCGTGGTGGCGCTGGCGCAAGCGGGCGCGGCGGGCATCTGGCTCTCGGCGGAGATGTCGCTTGAGGAGATCGAGCAGCTGGCGCCGTCGGTACAGGTGCCCGTGGGCGTTACGGTGATGGGTCGCACGCGTGCCATGACCACCGAGCACTGCGTGCTGCAGGTGGCAGACAAGTGCGTCCATGCCTGCGCGACATGTAAGCTGCGTGCCAAGAAGACGTACTTGCGCAATGGGTCGGGCGAGCTGTACCCAGTCCGCACGGACGCGCAAGGTAGGTCGCGCGTGTACGCGGCTCGTCCTTTGGACGCAACGCCGCAGATACCGGAGCTGGTCCGGGCTGGCGTGCGGCGCCTTGCGGTGGATGGCACGCTCATGGACGACGACGAGCTCGCCGAGGCCATTCGTCGCGTCTCGCGTGCGATTGCCGCGTGCAAGGCGGGTATACGACCAAGCAAACGAATGCAAGGTTGTACGTCGGGTCACCTGTTCGAGCCGATAGAATAGACCTAGCAAGGGTCCCATGTCACCAAGCGCACGCGGGGGAGGTGCGGCATGTCAACGCAAGACGTCGTGGCCGATGCCAAAAGAAGGCGCCTGCTGACGGTGTTCATGCTGCTGGTCGCAGCGCTGGCCACCGTGGCTCGCGTGGTGCTCGCATACCATACGCCCGTGTCGCCCAACACGGACGCGGACCTCGACGACATGATGCTCATGAACTACGCCAACCATCTGCGCGCGGGCGAATGGGTTGGCCCGTACGGGAGCCATACGCTGGCCAAAAACGTTGGCTATTCGCTGTGCTTGGCGGGGTTTCGGCTGCTGGGCATGAGGTATCAGCTGGGGTTTGCGCTGCTTTTGGTGCTCGCCTGCGTCGTCGCGACGCGGTCGTTGCGTCCGCTGGTGCCCTCGCTTCCCGTGCGTTGCTCGCTCTATGTGATCCTGCTTTATCTTCCCGCGTTCTTTAGCTCGTACTTCTTCCAGCGCATATACCGAAACGGCCTTGCCATCGTGTTCGCGCTGCTGGTGTTCTCGTCGTTTATCGGCGTGTATCTGCGCCGACAAGAGCGGCCGCGCAGGCTGGTTCCCTGGGCGTTGCTGGCGGGCCTGAGCCTGGGCTTCTTCTCCATCATTCAAGAAAGCGCGTCGTGGGTGCTGCCGTTTGCGCTGGTGTGCACGGTGGTGACGATCGCGCTCGCGATTGCGGACGGCAGGCGGCTGGGCCAGGCGGCGCGAGCGAACCGGCGGCGACGGCACCAACCGGAGCCCGCACATCTGCGACGTGCCGTGGGCCAGGCGGTCGCGCCAAAGGTCGCGGTGCTGCTCGTGCCGTTGGTGACGTATGCGGCGTTTGTCGGAGTGGTTTCGGGCATCAACTACCACCAATACGGCCTGTTCGTGCTCAACGACAAGTACCAGGGCGAGTTCGCGCGCGCGACGGCAAACCTCATGCGCATCGACGTCGAGTACGAGGACGACCGCGTGTGGGTCTCTAACGAGGCTCTGGGCAAGGCTTACGAGGTCAGTCCCACCTTGCGCGGCATACGGCAGGACGTCGACAGGTACTGGAAGATCTGCCAGGACATATCGATGGGCTTTGGCGTGCTCGACCCCAACAAGGAGCCGCAGGTCGTGGGCGACCATTCGTACTGGGCGCTGCGCAGCGCGTACGGCGAATGCGGGGGCTATCGTGACGGGCCTGCGACCGAGCGCTTTTGGGGGGCGGTCGCGGACGAGATCGACCATGCGTTTGCGGAGGGGCGGCTCAGGAAGAAGGAGGGGCTGTTCTTGTCTGCCACCACGCAGCCCCTGCCGTGGAACAAGCTGGTCACGTGGGTGACGTCGTCCGTAGGCGTGATGGGCACCTATGCGTGGGGCGGCTTTGTGGAAGAAACGATGATTCGCCCGCTGCCGCACACCGAGGTCGGGTCCGGCACGCTCGAGGCGCAGCTAAAGATGCGCGACCTGTTGGGGCCCAACACGCTGTTTGCCGTGGATGGCGTGCTGTATGAGGACGAGTCGTCGCAGATGGCGCAGCCGTGGCTCGAGGCGAGCAACGCGGTGGGCAGGACGTCTTTGCTGGTGGGGAGGATCTTGCTGTGCGCGTCCGCGCTTGGCTTGGTCGTGCTGCTCGTGCGCGACGTGCGGACGCGCTCCCAAGACGGCCTGCGCACGGCAATAATCGTGCTGGCGCTCTTCCTAAGCGCGTTCGTGCTGGTATTTGGCGCGACCTGGATGATATCGTTCTTGTCGGCAAACGACTCCGCACTGTCGGCGGCGGCAAACGCGTTTTCGTACTGCGGCGCCGTCTATGCCTTGTTGGGATTTGCGGAATGCGTGGTGCTGGGCCGCCTTATGCAGCTGGTGGCCGAGCGCTAACGCTGTCCCGCGGGCGGCTTCTTTTGTGATGTGCGTATGGCGCGCGATATTATCGGGTATTATCTAGTGCGCTACTAGGAATTACCAAAGGAGGAAGGCCATGGCAGACGAGGCACAAGATCAGGTGATCGATCGCGAGTTGCTGGAGGCGACCCTTAACGTCATTAGGCAGAGCCTTCAGGCGGATGGCGGTGACGTCGTGCTCGTGGACGTGGAGGACGACACGGGAACCGTAACGCTCGAGATGCAGGGCGCTTGTGCGGGATGTCCGCTTTCGTCGTTTGACATGAGCGAGGGCATCGAGCGAATCCTTCGCGATCACGTACCTGGCGTCAAGCGCGTCGCGCCCGCGGTGTTTTAGCGAGCGGGACACCATACGAATCCTGCGAGTTGCCCCCGTGCTTGCCCTGCAAGGCGGGGGCGACGTGCGTTTTGGCCTCTTGACGGGTCCGTCGGTCCGCGTCGTCCGTCACTCCGTAACGTCAATGCGGTATATGGTATAGGCGCCTACGCGCTCGAGCGAAACGAACGCGACGCGCGGGGTGTTCCAATCCTCCAGCGGGGCTCGCGAGAGCCAGTAGGTGACGCCGAGCTTGGAGACGTCGTCGGGTGCGACGTGCACGCGGAAGCAGTCGTTGGCGACAAGCTCGAACGAGGTGGACTCGGCCAGGCCTGCCTCGATGTAGGCGTAGCGGTTGTACACGTCCTCCTGCGTGCGCTGCGGGTCCAGCGCACGCCAAAGCCCAAGGTTGGGATAGGTGTTGACGCAGTTGATGGTAGGTGCCCCGGCGACGATGCACGCCTGGCCGTCCTGCGAGGTGTCTGCGATCCAGGTCGCGTCCTTGTCGTGGGACGCGACGCGCGCGACGGCCTGTACGAGGTCGCTTTGGGTCAGGACGGCGGTTCCGCGTTGGAGGGGGTTAATGCACAGGCTCGAGGTGGCCACGACCAGCGTGCTGACGAGCAGCCAGGTGGAGCGACCATGCCGCGCGGCGGCAAAGAACGAGCCGGGCAGACATACGGGAACAAGAAGCACGAGGAATCCGCAGGCTAGCAGGCAGGACGCCTTTACGCCCATGAGCTGCGGGTTTGTGTGATGTGCGACAAGGACGAACGCGGCGCTCAGCACGAGGGCGGCGACCACCCCCAAGACGGTGCGGGCCGCATCCGTGCGGGCCGCACGGGCATGCGCGCTCCCCGCGCGCACGGCATCGCCCTTGTCGGGCTCGCAGACAAGGGCAAGTGCGCGAACGAGCAGGGCGACGTCCAAATATCCCAGGGCAAGCGGCAGGCGCTCGGTAAAGACGAGGCTCAGGCCGGTGACCTTTGCCAGCAGAGGAGGAAATCCCACGAGGCCATAGGCAAGCAGGAACCCGTAGGGCACGAGCAGCCCCACTAGCGTCGCGTCCACGCCACGCCGGATGCCGCGAATCGTGTGGTACAGGGCGAGCGCGACGCCCACGGGCATCAGCGACACGAATGCCGACGACTCGCACACGTTGCCGGTATAGAGGTCAGGCCAGAGGGAAGAGACAAGGGCGGTGGTGGGGTTGCCCGCGATCCGCATGATTCCCTGTCCGGTAAAGAAGCGCTCCCCGGGATACACGGTGCTGAGGGAGGCCTGGATGGCGTCCCATGCGCCGGCGACGCCAAGCCCGACCCCGGCTACGCTCAGCGCGACGCATGTGCCAAGGGGCAACAAAAGGCTCGCGGCACGCGGCGGCGCGCCCGAATCCCCAAGGGAGCGCCGCCACAAGACGACGTCCACGATGCCGAGCGACCCAAACACGTATACGAAGGGGACTTGCCATGCGGGATAGATAATTAGGGCATAACAGCCGAGGAGCCAAGCCAGCAAGGCGGACCAGCCCCAGCGACGGGGTCTTGTCGGGGCGCGCAGCACGTGGTGAAGCGCCAGCACGAGCCCTTGTCCAAAAACGAGCAGCTCGACCGTGCCGTTTACGGCAAACCACCATTCCACGAGCGGAGAGAACCCTATGAGCACGGCCCCATAGGCGGCGAGTCGACGCCGCCCGTCGGCAACCAGGAGCATGAGCTCATAGGACACGAGCACAAGGGCCATGGCGCGGGCGCACCAAAACAGCGACAGGCCGCGCGACGCGCCGAGCAGCAGATAACCCCACAAGAAGGGCCGGTAGAGCGTGGCGACCGACCAGGCGGGCTGTGCGTAGACCATGGTGACGTCCGTGTTGCCGCCGCGAATGAGCGACGACACCGCCTCGTTGCCAGACACGGACTGAGACAGCGAGAAGGGCGTGAAGACGCACCACTCGTCGCTGCGAATCCACCGGGGGATGCCAAACAGCACGTCGTCCCAGGTGGGCTGGCCAAAATACGAGGACCAGTAGCTGAGGGAGGATCCGCTCAGCTCCAGGGCCACGAGCACGACGAGCACCACAAGGGCCAGCGCGTAGCGATGGCGCTCGATCGTGCGCGCCACAGAGTCGCGTGCGGCAAGGAGCGTGAGCGCCAGCAACGCGACGGCCGCCACCGCAAGCGTGCGCGCGACGCCCCCGAGCGTAATGGTGCCAAAGACGAGGCCGGCCATGATCCCCGTGCGCTCGAAGCGCGCCACGCTGGCAAAGCATTCGACGAAGACGCCGCAGTACAGCGAGGCGAGCGCGCAAAAGGCGAGGAAGGCGCGCCCGTGCGCTTGTCCGTTGTGCGAGGGGACCTTTTGGAGGTGTAGGGGCTGCGCCATGCGATTGTCTCGATTCCTTATTAACTTGCGAACTAGCAGTATACCAAAGCCCTCTTGTGCCATGATAGAGCGCGCTTGGCAAAGAAAAGGAGACGACATGCGCAAAGACAACGGAGTTATGCGGTTGCGAAAGATGTGCCGCGGTGGAGGAAAGATATATTCGCTGGTAGAGATACCAGAGTCGCTGGCGGCCTGCAGGCTGCGGATACGTGCGCATTTGGAAAACGGCAACGAGGTCCCTTCCAAGCTCATGGAACACGACAAGACCTCGCGGGTCATGGTGCTCGCGGTCCTGGACGTGCCGCAGCTGGTTACGATCAGTGCCTACGACGCTACGGGCGCGGTCGTAAGCGTGCTCAGGCGCACCATCAAGCCCGAGCTCGCCAAGCTCAGCTCGCAGGTCCACACGTTCCTGCACGACGACAAGATGGAAAGGATTCGCAACTACGACGCCCTGCCCGCGTTTGGGGAGTACCGGGTGGACATAGGACGGCTCATCCGCGAGCCAAACGGCATCGACGTCCTGCAGGGGTGGGCGCTCGGCCTGGCGGAGTCGGATTCGTTTGAGAAGGACGACGTCGAGGTGCGCATCCTGGACCGGTCTGGCAACGACGCCACGCTCGAACCCGTGATCGTCGTGCGCGACACCATAACCCCCGAGCCCCACAGCTCCGCGTGCACGCGCCGGCTCGTCAACTTTACTGCGCGCATACCCGACGCGCTGCCCTGCTTCGTCATGTGGGTGCGGCCCAAGGACGAACATGCGGACGGTCCCTGCGGGTTCTTTTGTCTGGAGCCTCACGTCATCCAATGGTGGCGCGACATGTGGTTTGCGTGGATGCAGCCTGCCACGAACGACCGCCGCTATACCGATCGCTTCAACATCGACTGGTCCTTGTCGCGGGCGGAGCTGGAGGTCCAGCGCCGTACGGAGCTCGAGGTCCGTCCCAAGTTCTCCGTCATCGTGCCGCTGTACCGCACGCCGTTGGCCTATTTGGATGACATGATCTTGTCGGTGCTCGACCAGAGCTACGACAACTTTGAGCTTGTCTTGGTAAACGCCTCGCCGGAAGACGAGCCGCTGGCCCAGGCGGTGGCCCACTGGCAAGAGCGCGACGCGCGCATCGTGGTGGTCACGCTCGACGATAACCGCGGCATTACCGAGAACACCAACGAGGGCATCAAGGTCGCTACGGGTGACTTCCTGTGCTTCCTTGACCACGACGACGTCTTGGCGCCCGAGGCGCTGTTTTGCTATGCGCAGGCGCTGGACGAATATCCTGAAACGGACATGTTCTATTCCGACGAGGACCACCTGGAGGAGGACGGGTCGCACACGTGGCCGTACTTCAAGCCCGACTGGAACCCCGACCTGCTCATGGGCATGAACTACGTGTGCCACTTCCTGGCCGTGCGCAAGAGCGTGGTGGACGCCATGGAGCTGCCGACCAAGGAGTTTGACGGCGCGCAGGACCACCACATGGCGTTTAGGGTGTCGGAGGTGGCGCGCAACATCTACCATTGCCGCCGCGTGCTGTACCACTGGCGCGTGCATCCGGGTTCGACGGCAAGCGGCGTGGACGAGAAGCCCTATGCCGTGGAGGCGGGGCGTCTGGCCGTGCAGGCGCATCTGGATCGCTGCGGCGTTCGCGCCCATGCCGTGCATTCGGAGCGCGTGCCCAACCGCTACGAGGTGGAATACGAGCTGGACGCCGAGCCGATGATCTCCATCCTCATTCCCAACAAGGACGCGGTGGCGGTGCTCGACTGCTGCCTTACGTCCATACGCGAAAAGACCGACTATGCCAACTACGAGGTCATCATCATCGAGAACAACAGCACCGACGATGCGACCTTTGAGTACTACAAGCAGGCCGAGCAGGCCGATCCGCGCGTGCGGGTGGTCTACTACAAGGGTGGCTTCAACTTTGCGCGCATCAACAACTTTGGCGCGTCGTTCGCGCGCGGCACGTACCTGCTGCTGCTCAACAACGACACCGAGGTCATAAGCCCCTATTGGCTCAGACGCATGGTCGCGCTGTGCGCGCGCAAGGGCACGGGCATCGTGGGCGCAAAGCTGCTGTATGCCGACAACACCGTGCAGCACATTGCCGTCATGAACCTGCCGGAGGGCCCCGACCACGTCAACCGCTTCATGCCCAAGGACAACCCGCAGGAGATGCTGCATCTGCTGCAGGACGCCTCCGCGATCACCGGAGCCTGCCTGATGACGCCTCGAAGCGTGTTTGACGAGGTGGGAGGGCTCGACGAGCGGTTCGAGGTCGACTACAACGACATCGACTACTGCTGGAAGGTCGGTGAGGCGGGCTACCTGTTGGTGAGCGATCCCAGCGTGGAGCTGTACCACCACGAGTCCATCAGCCGCGGGTTCCACACCTCCAAGGAAAGCGCGCTGCGCTTTGAGCGCGAAAAGGGCATGCTGCGCCAAAAGTGGCCCAAGAAGTTCGCGTACAGCGATCCCATGGGCAGCCCAAACTTTGACCAGCGGTCTTTGTACTACCGCTTGCGGTAGGACCATTGCGCCGCAGGTCAGGGGGTTGGCGCCCCAAGCTTGCGCGTGTTGAAACGGTGTTAGTTGCGTGATAAGGTAAAGGCGTCCCGTTGGTTTACCGTCGTGCGAAAGGGGATGGGATGTTGAACGAAAGAATCAAACATGCGTGGGGAATCGTGCTTGCGACGACTATGTCGTGCTTCATGGCATTCGGGCTCATGGTGAGTCCGGCCTATGCCGTGGTCTCCTACGAGCCAACGAATATTCAATACGAAGGCGAGGGCGACGATCGCATCCTCAAGAGTATGGACATCGGCCCATACACCTTCGTCAATTCCGACGAGTGGATCGAGGGCGACACCGAGCTGTCCGTAGACAACTTGGGCAAAGTCGCCGATCACCTGAGCAAGGAGTGGGGTCCGATCGCGGGATCTATCCTGAGCTCCTATTCTCCCGTCACCATAGACTCCCGGCACGACAATACGCAATGGAAGACGTGGTACGGCCCCAACAAGCAAGGCGGCGGAACTACCGGCAAAAAAGACGGCTATTCCGTTGACGTCATAGACGCGTTTATGGGCCGGACGAAGCGGAACATAAAGGACAGTGACGACCAAGGCCTAGATCGCTACAACCGCGATGGCAAGTGGCGTGAGACTGCTTTGGGAGATCCTATGTTTGGACCGTTAACAGTTTCCACGTACATGACGTCGGGCCTTCAGTACGCCACCAGCATGGACGACATTTTGCGCGAGATGTGCGACATGAGTGCCACGGCGTATAGCGCGAGGACGAAGGACGACACCTCCGAGACCATCAACGCGCGCAAGGACAAGTCCGACAAGCTCTACGCGCTTGCCGGAAAGGACGGGGAGGGCCTGAGCTGGATGAAGGACAGCGACTCCCGCGCGGGCAAGACGCAGGCCTTCTATCGCATCGTGTCGTCGCAAGCCTTCGACGACAAGCTGTTCTCGAACAACTACGCGCTCATCTTCTACGACTTCCAACTGTCGGCGGTCGGCACCGGCGACGTCGACATGCCCGTCGTCAGCTACAACGACCAGAACCCAAACATTGGTGATGGCGGCGAAAACCAGCACGATTACGTGGAGAACCGTTCGCAGAACAATCAGAACGAGAGCTTTTCCATTAGCAATTCGGTGACGGAAAGCCTCAAGAACACCTTTACGTCCTCCAAGACCGTTTCGCACGGCTCGAGCATAGGCGTCTCGGTCTCGGCGAGGATCGGGGGTGGTCCGGACATGTTTGGCGGATCGATCACGACGAGCTTCTCGACCAACTGGTCCGAGGCGGTGCAAACGGGGTATTCGGAGGAGAGCCAGATCCAGAACAGCTCGAGTACCAGCAGCGCGACGTCGGTGACCATACCGCCCCACACGGTAGTGGAGATCGAGAAGCGCGCCGGAACGAGGGTGCAGACGCTCGAATACAAGTGCCCGACGGTGCTTAACTACAAGGTGGCCGTCGTGGGTCTGTGCTATCGGCCGTCAGATCCGGATTACGCAAAGACCTTCTCGACGCGCTTTGGATGCGAAGACGACGAGGGCGGCTACCATGCGACGCAGAACCTGTATGTGCGAGCGGTCGATTCGGCTTTGCGCAATAGGATGGAGCGGGCATATGGGCAGGTGTCCGGTCACTACGGGGACTATTCCGTAAGCGGAATCGAATGGGACAAGGTCGCGAACGCCTTTGACAACGACCCTTACGACACGGCGGGATGCATCCAGCGAGCCGCGACCCAGCTGCCCTTGTTTACCAGCGGCGCGACGATGGTGTGCACCACGACGAGCACGAAGACGGCTTTGGGGAGCATTCGGCCCATTCACCCGCTGACCACGGTAAAGCTCCTCGCGGGCGACGCTGACAAGCGCCATACGATAGCGGTGGGGGACTCCCTGAGCCTTGCGAGCATAAAGGTCGGTGGATACAACGATTGGGACGTCGCATACTATGGCTTCGATCCCGACAAGGGGACGTGGGCCCTGTGCGATGAGTATGGCAACCTCGTGGACGCCAGCGACTACGTGGAGCTGGACTATGACGAGGGAACCGATTCCTTGGAGGTCATTGGCAAGGCGGCGGGCATAGCATACCTCAAGTGGGTGCTTGCGGACGGCGTGTCCTACCAGGCGCAAGAGGGAGAGGCGGTCACCAAGACCCAAAACGCGCCAAAGACACCGGAAATCCGCATCGAGGTGACTAGGCCCGTGGTCGACCTTACGGGTTATCGGGTCGATGCCACAGGCTCTGCCACCGTTCGCACCAACGAAAAGCTTAACCTGCAGAATTGCTTTACTGCCGAGGTCTACGATGCGGGCGATTCTCTTGTTTCGGACAGCGTTCGGTACGTGCCGCGCGACGTGAGGGAAAACTCCAACGTGTCCATCGACGACAACAACGTGTTCGTCGCCACCCAAGAGGGCGACTACCTCGTCGCGGCGACGTACACCATCCCTGGCGCCAAGGACGGTGCCGTGATCAAATCCGACTGGCTGACGGTACATGTGACGCCGGCGCCTGTGGTGGAAGACGTCGTGTGCGAGCCCGCCGAGCTGAGCATGGAGGGTGGCAAGGCATCCGTCATCCTTTTGGGCCAGCACCTGTACGACGGAATCCTGGTCACCCTTACCGACAAGAACGGCATTCAGGTCTCGGCGACGACGTCTGGCACGGACACCGAGCAGCGGGCGTCCTTCGAGCTCCCGCAAAACGACGTGTTTGACGAGGACATGACCTATGCCGTGTCGTACGAGATCAACGAAGTTCGTACGGACACGGATAAGACCGTGACCGTGCGGGCAAACACCTTGACGGCAGTCGAGGCGGTTGAGCCCACCTGCACGAAGGCTGGCAACAAGGCACACTGGAAGTGCAACGAGACCGGCAAGCTCTATGACGACGAGCACGGCTCAAAAGAGATAACCCCAGAGGACACCGTTATCGAAGCTCTGGGCCACGAGCTCGTGGAGCTGGACGGAGTGCCTGCGACGTGCACCGCGGACGGAAGCGTTACCTGCTGGAGGTGCTCGCGATGCGAGAAGTGCTTCCATGACAAGGACGGGTCGGACGAGCTCGCGCCGGGCGAGGACGTGCTCCATGCGAAGGGTCACGCGTGGGACGACGGCGTCGTCACCGTAGAGCCCACCTGCGAGGAGGCGGGCGAGCTGACCATTACCTGCGCAAACGACAAGACGCACACGCAGGTCGTGCAGATTCCTGCGCTCGGCCACGCATGGAACGAGGGCGTCGTCACCGTAGAGCCCACCTGCGAGGATGCGGGCGAGCTGACCATTACCTGCGCAAACGACAATACGCACACGCAGGTCGAACCGATTCCCGCCCTTGGTCACGACTGGGATGAGTGGAGGCAACTCGACGAGAACGTCGAAGAGCGTGTGTGCAAGAACGACTCGAACCACAAGGAACAGCGGGACATCCCTGCGGCCGACCACGTGCATGCGCTTGAGTCGGTGCTGGAGGTAGCGCCTGCCTGCACGGTCGACGGCAACACTGCCTACGAGAAGTGCACGACGTGCGGCAGGCTCTTTACGGATGCCACCGCCGAGCATGAGATAAACACCGAAGACGTGGTCGTCAAGGCGACGGGTCACGACTGGGATATGGACAACCCGACGGAGGTAGTCGAGGCGACCTGCGTCCGTGCCGGCAACAAGAGGTATCCGTGCAAGAACGAATGTGGCGAGTTCCTGGACGTCGCCATCCCCAAACTTATGGAGCACACCTGGGACGAAGGCGTCCAAACCACGGCCGCGACCTGCACCTCCGCAGGCGAGACGACCTACACCTGCACGGTGGACGGATGCGGTGTCACCAAGGTGGAGGACGTACCCGCGGCGCTCGACCACGCATGGGACGAGGGTACGGTCACGACCGAGGCCACGTGCGAGGAAGAGGGCGAGAAGGTCTTTACCTGCGCAAACAATCCGAGGCATGCCCGTGTCGAAGTCATTCCGGCCCTTGGCCACCTCATGAGCGACGAGGGGATCGTGTCCGTGCAGCCTACATGCACCACGGAGGGCACCCGCATATTTGAGTGCCTGCGCGAGGGGTGCGACAAGCAGACGAGCGAGACGTTGCCCGCACTTGGCCACGACTGGGATGAGGGAACGGTAACGACTGCGGCTACCTGCACGAAGAACGGCGTGCTCACCTTTGTTTGCAAGAACGATCCGACGCACACCAAGACTCAGAGCATCGCCAAGCTTGGGCACGAGTGGGGCGCATGGAAAAAGGCAAGCTCCAGCAAGCATCGGCGCGTGTGCACGCACGATGCGTCTCACGTTCAGACGGCAGCCCATACCTGGGATGAGGGTCGGGTGACCGTGAAGCCCACCTACCTTGCCAAGGGCGTGCGCACCTTTACCTGCTCAGACTGCGGCGCAACCAAGACGCAGAGCATCGCAAAGAAGAAGGCGCCCCTGTTGCTGGGCAAGATGCTTGCCAAGGGCACGACTTCGCTCAAGCTGAGCTGGAACAAGATTAGTGGGGCCGATGGCTATGACGTGTACATTACGCGCTGTGGCAGCGACGAAGTATTCAAGTGGGCTAAGACCGTCCGCGCGGGAGAAAGCCTCACGTACACCAAGACGCGGCTGAGCAAGAACAAATGCTACAAGGCCAAGGTTCGCGCCTTTGTGTGGGTGGGTTCGAAGAAGACATACATCAAGACCAGCAATATCATGCATGGCTATACGGGCAATGGCAACAAGTACTACACGAATGCCAAGGCCGTTACGGCGAACAAGACAAAAATGACCGTTAAGGTGGGCAAGATTGGCTTGATCAAGGCCCAGGTGACCAAAGTGAGCGAGGACAAGGAGCTTGTGCCCGAAAGCCACGCCGTCATGCTGCGCTATACCTCGAGCGATACGAGCGTTGCGAAGGTCGACTACGCCGGCAGGGTGACGGGCGTCTCCGCAGGTACCTGCAAGGTGTACGTCTATGCCGCAAACGGGGTCAGGACCGCGGTAACGGTTACCGTTAAGTAGGCGAGACTGAATCATCATCATGGTGCGGGCGGTGCTTCGTGAGTGCGAGGCACCGCCCGCTGCGTAAAAGCCCGCCGCGCGATGGCGTTTGAGTGGGTCTTGCCAGCTATGCCCGATAACAAACGTGTTGTGCTCGACGCTGATCTGTGTCAGCCTTCGTAAGGACCGAGAAACCTGATGCCGTCGAGATGAATCATGTGATCGG
>JAGCBF010000220.1 GCA_017652285.1 Atopobiaceae bacterium | reverse complement strand
GCTCGTCGCCGTGGCCACGGGCCTGCCCGAGGTGGACGGCGACGTCCCCGCCATCCAGAGGGGCGGCGACGCGCGATGAGCAACAGCCCGCCCGTGTGCCACACCGCGCTCAGCCCCAACCACTCCGGCAGGCGCAACCAGCCCATCGCCAAGATCACCCCGCATTACATGGGCGGCAACTGCTCCATCGAGGTGTGCGGCCAGATCTTCGCGCCGACGAGCCGCCAGGCGAGCTCCAACTACGGCATCGGCTCCGACGGCCGCGTGGGCATGTACGTGGAGGAGAAGAACCGCGCGTGGACCAGCGGCAGCGGGTGGAACGATAACCGCGTCGTGACCATCGAGTGCTCCAACCTCGCGGACGGCTCGCTCACGCAGGCGTGTTGGGACAGCCTCGTCGAGCTCTGCGCCGACATCTGCCGGCGCAACGGCATAGAGGACTGCTTCTATACCGGCAACGCCGACGGGGTGCTCACCATGCACTGCTGGTTCCAGTCCACCGACTGCCCGGGCCCCTGGCTCGAAGACCCTGAAGGTACGCTTTGTCCTCGTCCGTATGCACGGACGCATGCCAGAGCAGGCGCTGTCGATTGACCTCGCTCGTGACGGAGGCCATGTCGTGCTCCTGCGTATAGTAATCATCGGCGTTGCCCTGCAAGACGACGGAGCAGCTTTACCTTACCAGCTCGATGCATTCCCTGGTGTGTACACCCTTGTGGATGATGTCGCCAAGCTGCAGAGAGGGATAGCTGCGCTAAGCTAGGGCGTATCGTTCATCTCTCGAGAGGGGAGCGCTCCATGTCTGCGCCGACCGTAACCGCTATTGATTCCCGCACCTGGTGCCTCGACGAAGGTGGCGTGCGCTTCTTCCTGCTTGCGGGCAATGAGAAGGCCCTTTTGGTGGACAGCGGCATGCACACGCATGATGCGCGTGACGTGGCGGCAGGATTGACCGACCTGCCCCTCTCCCTCTTCAACACGCACTGCGACGTTGACCATGTGGGAAGCAATACGCAGTTCGATGAGGTCTGGGTGAGCCCCATGGAGCTGGTACACCCCAAGGCACCCCATGACTCGCGTACGGTGAGACCTGTGTGGGACGGGGACATCATCGACCTTGGTGGCCGCGAGCTGGAGGCCATTGCCTTGCCGGGGCATACGCCGGGCTCCATGGCGCTGCTCGACCAGTCCTCGGGCATGCTTTTCTCGGGTGACCCGCTCCAGCGGGACGGCCGCATCTTCATGTTTGGGCCCATGCGCTCGGTGGCCGCCTACATCCACGGTCTCAAGCGGCTGCGCACCCGTGCCAACGAGATAACCTCCATCTGGCCTTGCCATGCGACCTGCCCCATCGGCGTCGAGGTCATCGACGAGCTCATTGCTGGTGCCGAGGCTGTCGAACGGGGAGAGGTGCCCTACACGGACGCCGAGATGCACGGCACGCCCATTCGTGAGTACGACGTGGGTGTCTCGACGCTTCTGTGCGATCCCGCTTAGGGGGCATCCGACACGAGCGCCTCGTGCGGTGGTGACCCATGGGGACAACGTGCGCTTACCGTGCCGTTTCGAACATGCCCGAGAGGATGTCCGCGAACTCCTCGATGAGGTTGTTGGTGCGGTCCTTGGGCCAATAGCAGTAGTACTCGCTCTTGAGCTGGCCGCTCTGGCCCACAAGCGGTATGCGGCGGATGGCCGAGCCCGTGCGGTCGGTCTGCTCGCGCATCTCGATGGGCATGAAGCCGCGGTTGCCGGCCACCATCATGCGGCCCTCCTCGCGCGAGCGGGCAAAGAGGAAGTCCGAGCGGAATCCCAGCACGTCCCGGTAGTACTCCCGCTCGATGCTCTCCTGGTCGGGCGAGGCGATGAGGATGCAGGGCAGCTGCGCCAGCCCCGCCACCGTGAGCTCTGACGCCCAGGCGACGCCGCTTGCCTCGGAGACCTCCACGTACTGCCAGCCGTCGAAGAGGTGGCGGTTGACGAAGGCGTCCGAGAGTGCGCGGCGCCGGTCCGAGAAGAGCAGGTCGACGTCGTGGCGCAGGATGAGCTGATACAGCGTGTCGTGGCTGCCGGCGGTCGCGTGCACGGGGATGTGCGGGTGGCGCGCGGCAAAGGCGGTGACGGCCGCCTGCACCTCCCAGCCCTCATAGCGGTTGAGGTAGCCCACCGAGAGGGTGGTGGCCCAGCCGTTTGCCACGCCCTCCGCCTCGAAGCGCGCGTCGTCAAGCTGCTCGAGCAGGGCGGCGGCCTTGCGGGCAAAGAGCTCGCCAGCAGGCGTCACGTCAAAGCTGCGGCCGTGCCGATGCAGAAGCTCAAAGCCAAACTCGGCTTCCAGGGCCTTGACCTGCTGCGATATTGCCGACTGGCTGACCAAGGTCTTCTCGGCCGCACGTGTGAACGAGCCCGTCTCGACGACGGCGCAGAAGTATTGGATCTGCCTGAGCTCCATCGCATGCTCCTCCATGACTGTAGTTTGTCTATCAGTAATACTAATGCATGTGACGAGCAAACAGAATTGTTCTTTAGCTGAGCAGCTCATAGACTGGGTTCAACGAACACAGACCAACCAAAGGAGGACACCATGTCCACGCTCGTCGCCTACTACTCCCGTGCCGGCCAGAACTATGGTCACGGTGGCGTCATCGACCTGCCCAAGGGGAACACCGAGATTCTCGCAGAGGCCATCGCGGCAGACCTCGGCGCCGACCTCTTCAAGATCGAGACTGTCGAGCCGTACCCTACCGACTACTACGCCACCACCGATGTGGCGAAGAAGGAGCTGCGTGACAAGGCGCGTCCCGCCATCCAGGGGCCGCTGCCCTCCATGGAGGGGGTCGACAAGATCGTGCTCGGCTACCCCAACTGGTGGGGAACCATGCCCATGGCCGTGAAGACCTTCCTGGACGCGTGCGACCTTGCGGGCGTGACCATCGCGCCGCTCTGCACCAACGAAGGCTCTGGCCTTGGCGGCTCGGTGGGCGACCTGCGTCGCAGCTATCCTGCTGCCAACGTGGTGGAGGGCCTCTCCATCCGCGGAACCGATGCGGCGCGCTCTACCAGCAAGGCCATCTCTTGGGCACGCAAGGCCCTGTAGGGAGTGGGGGAGAGATGCCCACTTCTGACGCGCAAGTCATCCATGCGCTCTATCACTCCATGTATCGCTTCATGGTCGCGCGCGACGTCGAGCAGCTGGGCAGGCTGCTGGATGACTCGTTCGTGCTGGCGCACATCACGCTCGCTTGTGCCGGCGTTTGCCAGTGGCTACAGCGTGACCATCACGCGCGAGCGTGACGGCGTGCGTTTGTTCCAATGGGTGGCGGACGACAAGGACGAACGCAACCTTCTGTTTGCCGATGGCAAGCGCCACTCGGCGCTCGAAGCGGGCCATGCAGGTCCGTGGGCGCAACTCGAGGCAGCGGTTACCGGCGAGTTGGACGTCGTGTGGGACAACGTCCCTGCCCGTGTGCCTGCGTGCGGCGCCTTCCCCATCCGCGTGGGAGACGAATGGGTCGCCACCATCGCGGTCAGCGGCCTAGACGCCGGCCTCGACCACGAGGTCATCCTGCGGGCCCTGGAACGGGCGCTTGGGGTGGCGGCACCGCGCTGGGAGGCACCAGTGGCGTAGGCTCTCCAGATCATGTGAGCCGATTTCAGAGCATGCTCGTTGGGGCTGTGGCGGAGTGTCGCAGCCCCAACTCGTCATGCCACAATGCTAGTGGTGTCCAACGATTTCTCAGGGGGCGTCCGATCCCAAG
>JAGCBF010000219.1 GCA_017652285.1 Atopobiaceae bacterium | reverse complement strand
GCATGCGTACACGCGGTCGCGCTCCTCGGCAGGGGTCTCCCCCGTGAGAACGCATACGGACAGGCCCAGCTTGCCCAGCGACTCCCCCAGGCAAAACGCCTGGTCGGAGACGAGGGCGCGCAGCGGATAGACAAAGACGCTCGCCTGCTTGCGCAAGAGGGCGGTACGTGCCGCATGGATGTGGAAGATGAGCGACTTGCCCCTGCCCGTGGCCATGACGCATAGCGGCGACCTTCCCTGCTCGAGCACCGCCAATGCCGCCTTCTGCGCGGGAAGGAGCTCGTGGTCTCCAATCATCTGCCTGCGCAGCCCGTCGGTAAGATCTGCGTACGAGAGCCTTGAGAGCTGCGCCCTCAGCTGTGCCTCCTCGGGCCTCTCGTCGCCATCGTCGGCTCGTGCCAACGTGGACGCGACACCCTGCGCCCCATCGGACTCCGCGGCATCGCGAAACACGATGTCGCTCACCATGAGCGTGGGGTTGGTACGACCCTGCCATGACTCGTTGACGGCGTCCACCACAAGGTCCACCATGCCGTCGTAGGTGGCGGCCTTCTCTATGTTGGGAGCCCTAAACATGATGGCAGGAACGGAAGCGACGCCATCGGTCGCGGTAAAGCGCAGGTGGCTTCCCTCGTAGCCCACCCGCGCGCGATTGGCCATCACGACGCCCCTCAGACCAAAGAGCGGGCGCTTGTTGCCTTGCCCAAAGGGCTGCAAAATGTCCATGGCGGCGATGTTTTCGAGCGTGAGCTCAGAGAGCGAAGCGATTGCGGACACCTCGCCCTTGTCGACGAACTCCTCCTCCGGCAGCTCCGCCATGACGCGCTGGAGCCTTTTGGCGAATTCGTCCACCTTGTCGGCCTCGCAGGTGACGCCGACCGCTCCCGCATGCCCGCCAAACCGCACAAGGACGTCCGAGCACTGCTCGACCGCATGGAACAGGTCCACCGACCCGACGCTTCTGCCCGACCCCCGTGCGATGCCGTCAACGACGGTAAAGATGATGGCGGGAACATGGTAGCGGTTGACGATTCTGCTCGCGACGATGCCCTTTACGCCCTCGTGCCAGCCTTCTCCGGCAAGCACGATGACGCGCTCTCCCTTATACGACCTCTCCAGGCGTGCGAGGGCTTCCTCGGACAAGCGGCCCTCGGTCTCCCTGCGCTCGGTGTTCGTTCGCTCGAGCTTGCCCGCGAGCATCGCCGCCTCGGCGGGATTGTCGGATATGAGAAGGTCGAAGGCGACCTCGGTACTACCCATCCTACCTGCGGCGTTGAGCCGTGGGATCAGGGAAAACGGCAGGTCGTCCGCATTGACGCTCGCCAGGTCCACGCCCGCGCTGGCCGCCAGCGCAATGATGCCGGGACGCTTGGAGCGACGCATCTGTCGCATGCCGTTTGCCACGAGCGAGCGGTTTTCTCCTTGAAGGACCATCATGTCGGACACGGTGCCCAAGGCGGCCAGGTCCGTGAACTCCCTCCAGAGGTCTGGCTGCCCCAGACGTCTGCCAAGCTCGCACACGAGCTTGAGGGCCACGCCCGCGCCGGCAAGTTCGCGCGAATAGCAGTCGGCGACAAGCTTGGGGTCGGTGACGGGCACCCCTTGGGGGACGAGGTCACCAGGCTCGTGATGGTCCGTGACGACCACGCCCACGCCCTGGCCAACAAGCCAGGCGACCTCTTTGCCGGACGCGATTCCGTTGTCCACGGTAATGATGAGCTCGGGCGACGAGTCCGCTATGACGCGGTCGAGCGCCTCGTGCGACAGCCCGTAGCCTTCTCCGAACCTATGCGGAATGTACGGGTGCGCGTCGGCGCCAAACCGCCTGAGTGCTTGCGTGAGCAAGCAGGTGGAGGTCATGCCGTCCACGTCGAAGTCGCCAAATACGGCAATGCGCTCGTGGGCATGCAGCGCCTGCTCCACGCGGTCTGCCGCCTCGCGCATGCCAGGTATGTCCAAGGGATCGGCCCAGTCGCGATCGAGCGAGGGGTGCAGGAACTCATAGGCACTCTGCACATCGCAGATCCCCCGGGCACACAAGACGCGCGCAACGATGGGCGGCACGCCAAGCTGCTCACACAGCAGGCGCTCGTCTCCCCTCTTGCAGGAAAGAACCTCCCAGCGTCTGTTGTTGAGCAGGCCCGGCATGGTATCGTCTCCTTACGCTAGGACTCCTTGGCCCCCGCCGACTCGTTTGCCACGTCCGTCTTTGCGCCCCATGCGGCAGGGCTGGCCTGGATGGACGTGGCTGCCAACAGCCGCAGCGACGTGACGGCAAACCAGAACACCGAAACCACCCCGCTCACCACGCCAAGTACGAACGTGGCGCCAAACTCGCGAAGCGTCGGCATGGGGACGAACAGCAGCACCAGACACACGACGGTTGCGATGACGCACGGCATGAGCAGGCGATACATGCCGTCGTGCGGCGCGGACATCGCAGCCCCGCGAATGTTGCGGCCGTCCGCGATCTTGCCGTGGAAGTCCGCCACCATGAGCCACACCGCCGCAGCCGTGAGTGCGGCGGCGCACAGGCCCCCGACGACGCCCGGCATGGTGAGGATGAACATGTTGGACCGTGAGCCCAGCGCCATAAGACCGAGCATGAGCAGAGAATAGACGACAAGCGAGCCGCCCACCAGCAGGGCAAGCTTGCCAAAGCGAGTTGCGGCGACCACGGTGGCGACGACGATGAGGACCGCCGCCCCGATCAGAAGGCCCCACAGCATCTGCTTGCCAAGCAGCGCGTCCGTCTGCTGCGCATCGCCAAAGGTTACCTTGATCGGCAGCGAACCGGTGTCGAGCACGGCCTTGATCGCGTTTGCCTCGAGCTCGGTAAAGCCGCTCACCGAGACCTGCCCTTCCGAAATCTCCTCCGACACCGAAGGGGCGGTAATCACGACCCCGTCCACCAGCAGGGCGATGCGGCCGGAGTCTTCCGCAAGCTCCTTCGTGACGTCGGCAAAGGTCTGCTTGCCTTCGTCGTTAAACGTTATGGTGATGGCGTAGTAGTCGTTGCCCAAGTTGGTGACGGATGCGGACTCCACTGCCGACCTGTCCATAAACGACGTGTACGACCCATCCTTGAGCGCGACGTCCGTCGTTCCAGCGTTGATCTTGACCAGCGCGTCCGCGTCGGATATCTCGTCAAATCGCGCGAACTCGAGCTTGCCGGCGCCGCCTACCGTGCGCACGATGCTACTGGCGTCCGTGTTCCAAGGCACGCTTACGGTTATCGTGTCCTCACCGCTCGTCTTAACGTCGTACTCCGACAAGCCCGTCTTTGCGAGCCTGTCGCGAATCGTGTTCGCCGCGTTGTTCAGGACGTCCGAAGAGGGCGCAGACCCGTCTTCCGCCTTTACCGTAATGTCCACTGCCGTGCCTTCTTTGAGCCATAACCCACGGGTTATGGACTCTTTGAGCGGCAGGAAGCACACCACGCAAGCAACGCAGACCGCTGCCAAGGCAACGAGCGCGCCTATGCGAAATCGCTTCTCCGACTGCGACTTGCCCTGCCTGGATGCAGTGCCATGTTCTTCGTTCCATGCCGCGACGCCCGTCTTCTGCGTAGGCGCCTCCGCTTTCTTGGCCATGTCGAAACTCACTTTCAGCCTTCTCGTACTTGGTAGATAGTTATGGAAGTTTAGCACAGTCGCCCGACAATAGTCGCGCGTCGTGTGGTGCCCTTAAAGGGTTTTTTCTTATGGAGGAGGGACGCGACCGCCGCACCCCTAGAAGTCGTTTGCCGCGGGGCTGTCGTCCCATGCGCGCACGAACTCGCCGTATTCTCCCGCAATGATGGCGGCACGTGCGCGACGCATAAGGTCGAGCAGGTAGTGGATGTTGTGCAGCGAGAGCAGGATGGCCCCCGTCATCTCCTTTTGCCGCACCAGGTGGTGAAGGTAGGCCCTGGTAAAGCCACCGGCGCAGGCGGGGCACTGGCAGCCTTCGTCCAGCGTTCGCTCGTCGCGCTTGAACCGCGCGTTCTTGAGGTTAAGGCGGCCTTCGTTGGAAAAAGCGGTCCCCATGCGGGCGGTCCTCGTGGGCAGCACGCAGTCAAACATGTCTATGCCGCACGCGACGCCATGCACCAACGTGGTGGGGTTGCCAACCCCCATGAGGTAGCGGGGCTTGCCCGTTGGCATGTGCTCGCTCACCAGCGGGGCGAGCGTCTCGAACATCGTGGCGTGGTCTTCTCCCACGGAGTAGCCCCCGATGCCATAGCCGGGGAAGTCCCCGCACTCCTCGAGGTGCCTGAGCGAACGAAGGCGCAGGTCCATGTGCATGCCGCCCTGCACGATGCCAAACAGGGCCTGGTCCTTACGCGTATGGGCCCGGTAGCACCTGTCTGCCCACATGCTGGAAAGCTCCACGGCACGCTCGACAAAGGAGCGCTCCGCAGGATATCCCGGGCATTGGTCCAGCTGCATGACTATGTCGGCACCGAGCAGCTGCGCGATGCGCATGTTCTCCTCCGGCGTCCAGCTCACCACTTCCCCGCCGTAGTCCACGGCGTGAAACCTGACCCCTTCGTCCGACAGCTTGAAGTGGTCGCCCAGGCTAAAGACCTGAAAACCGCCCGAGTCCGTCAGGATCGGGCCGTCCCACCTCATGAAGTCATGGAGGCCTCCCATGCTGGCAATGAGCTCCGCTCCCGGCCGCATGGAGCAATGGTAGGTGTTCGCCAGCAGTATCTTCGTGCCTACCTCCTTGAGCGAGCTGGGAAGCAGGCCCTTTACCGTTGCCTTGGTTCCCACCGGCATAAAGATGGGCGTGGGAACGTCGCCATGCGGCGTATGGAACACGCCCGCTCGCGCGTGCGTCGTGTTGTCTGCGGCCACAATGTCGTACGTAAACATACTAGGTCCTCTCGGTACTGCGACTGTTGTTCCCAGCGTAGCAGGACGTGTCCTGCAACCCTAGCAGATTCTTCTCTATCCACACGGCTACGCCATCTTCGTACACGGTGGGACACACGTCGTCTGCCGCCTGCTTTACCGACTCGTCCGCGTTACCCATGGCGACGAAGCGCCCCACCACGTCGCTTAGGGGCAGGTCGTTGCCACCATCGCCAAACGCGACGCACCTCTTGGCGTCCATGCGCAGCGCGTCGATGAGCCATCGTGCGCCCGAGCCCTTGGTGACCCCGCGAGCCGTGATCTCCAGCTCGCTGCGGCCCATGCGCATAACCTCAAAGAGGCCGACGTCGCGCAGCAGCTGGGCAGCGGCGTCGCATTCTTGGGGATCTGCGATCGTACAGCCGATCTTCTCTATGCCGCCACGCGCTCGTGACAAATGCGTGATAAGCGACCATACCTGGTGATGGCTGCCGTTGGAAAGCAACCGCTTTGCAAACCTCAGTCCTTGCACGGTCAGCCGAGGAATCGCGCCGACGAGCCCCCTTACGTGCCCGCCAGATCTGGCCACGGCGTCCGCGCGGCCAAAGATCATGTACGACGCGCCCTTCCACTCGAAGAATGCCTGATGGTCGAAGAACCCGTTCCACGCCGGGGAGAACGGCTCGAGCGCATGGATGCAGCCCAGCGCCACGTCGCGGGGCAGCGTGCGCTGCACGACCACGGCGTTGTCGCGCAGCGAAGTGACGATCGCGCCGTTGGAGCAGATCGCGTAGTCCATGACGCCTGCCCGCAAAAGCGACTCGGTCACCAGGCACAGGGGCCTGCCCGAAGCGATCGCCAGCACATAGCCCCTTTGGCGCGCCAGCTGCAGCGTACGAATCACGCGTGGCGATACGAACGAACCCGCTTGGACGATCGTTTCGTCCAAGTCAAACAGCAGAAGCCCGGTGCCAGAAGGGCACCGGGCATCCCGTACGCACTGTTGGGTTTGTCCGTCGTAACGACTACTCGCCAAAGCCGCTGTCCACGAGGGCGATCAGGGCGTCGAGGGCGGCCTGCTCGTCGGGACCGTCGCACGCGATCTCTACCTTGGTGCCAGAGCCCATGCCGGCGGCAAGGATCATCATGATCGACTTGGCGTTAACAGGAGCGGAGCCCTTGTCAACATCCTTGATGGTAACGGTGCTCTCGTACTTCTTGGCCTCGGTGACGAAGACAGAAGCGGGGCGGGCGTGCAGGCCGGTGGCGTTGACGATGGACGTCTGCTTAGAAACCATTTTAAGCTCCTTCAACTCTCGCTTACGAACGATGGGGTGCCTTTCACCCCACAAACACTGAATAACACCCTACCACAGTCTTGGCGTTTTGTGCGCGTTCTCTCGATGAGATGCGATTGTTGTTCGTTGAGCGCATGATTTCGTGCCGTTTACGGAAAAAGTTGGTAAGGTTTATATACTAGGAACCGTCAGGCGTTTGGAATTATGCTTGAGCGATCGCGGGGGAACGACACGTGCAGGAAGGACTACTGCTTTGGAAGACTGGTATGACGATCAAAGCGAACAGGATCTGTACGACGGGTATGAGCCCCAGGACGTAGTCGACGAAGACGAGGCCGAGGTCGGTTCGGCACTGGCACGCGCCGGCTCGACCGCGGTAAGTGCGGCGAGCGGAGCGGGAAGGTCCGTCCTGAGCGGGTTTTCTGCCATGCGCGAGGTGCGCTACGCCGCCAAGCAACGGTCGAACGCGCAGGCGGACTTGCGCGACATCCAGCGCGGGCTCGAGGAGGACCGCAGGATCTTGGAGCACAGGGAATCGGTGGTGCGCGACTACGACGAGATCGTGCGCGTCCATTCCGCCGAGCTCGAAAAGAGCCTTGCCGAGGCGGAGCAGGCGCGCACGGGCATCGACGAGCAACGCGCGAAGTCGCAACGCATCCAGGAACGGCTGCGCAACATGCGCGAGCAGCACGAGCAGAGCCTTCGCCCCTACCGAAACCTCATGGAGAGCTCTCGGGGCCGCTCCGACGACGCCGCCAAGGCGCTCGCCAACACACGGCGTGCCGTTCGCAACGCCGAAGGCGCGGTGAGCGCGGCGGCAAAGCGCCGCGACCAGCAGATATCCGCCGCCAACCGTGCCGTCGACAACGCAAACGAACGCCTGAGCGCCGTGGCCAACGAGCTGCAGATGCTCTCGGGCACAAACGGCGGCGACGGCTCTGCCGATGGATCCACCGCTCTAAAGCTCCAAAGCGAGCTGGCAACCGAGCAGGCGCATCTGGAGTCGGCGCAGCGCGACGTGTTCCAGGTCACGCAAGAGTCGAAGAACGTCATGGACCAGGCGCAAGAGAAGCTGTGGGCCTTGCAGCGCGAGCTTTCGGCCGCAGAGAAGACGGCTGCCGAGGCAAAGGAGAAGGCCACCGCGCACAAGGACGAGTACGAAAGGCTGTACAAGGAGGCGCAGGCCAAGGAAAAGGCCCAGGAGGACGCCATAAAGGTCTGCGAGACGCGTATAAAGGAGCTCCAGAAGACCCTCGACAGCGCCCAGACCAAGGCGGAGGCCGAGCAAAAGGTCCTGGAGGAGGCCCACGAGATCAACGCCCACCCCGAGACGACCGAGGGGCTAAGGCAGCGCATCGCGAACGAGGAGGAGGACCTCGCCGCCGCGCAGGCAGACCTCGACGAGCTCACGGCGTCCGAACGCCAGCTCAGGCACGAGACGCGAGGCAGCCGCTTTGCGTTCGTCGCCGTCGCCATCATCGTTCTTGTCGTCGTGATCTTGCTGATCTGGTTCGTCGCACTCGGACAACCCGTCGCCTAGCGGTGCGGCGGCGCGCTCAGGCGCGCCCTCGCGCCTCCAGGCATCGTGTCCTACAGAATGAGCATCGCGTCGCCAAACGACAGCATGCGATACCGCCGCTCGATCGCCTCGCCATAGGCGGCCATGATTTGGTCACGCGTGGCAAAGGCGGACACGAGCATCATGAGCGTAGACCGCGGCACATGGAAGTTCGTGATCATCGCATCGACCACGTTAAACGTCGACCCCGGCATAAGGAAGAGGTTCGTCGTCGCGTTTTGGCGCTCGACGAGGGTGCCCGCGTCGCGATCCCACGCGCTTTCGAGCGAGCGCACGCTGGTGGTCCCCACGGCCACGACCCGGTGCCCGGCCTCCTTTGTGGCACGCACGGCATCGACGACGTCTTGTCCCACGTGATATCGCTCGGTATGGATCACGTGCTGGGTCGGGTCGTCCTCCTCGACGAGCCTGAAGGTGTCGATTCCCACCTCCAGCTCGACCTCCGCCCATCGCACGCCCTTGTCGGCAAGCGTTTGCAGCAATCCAGGCGTAAAGTGCAGCCCTGCCGTCGGGGCCGCGGCCGAATGCTCCTCCTTCATGGCGTAGACCGTCTGGTACTTCTCCGGATCGCCTTCGTAACCGGTGATGTAGGGAGGCAGGGGCACGTTGCCCACCGCGTGTATGGCCTCGTCCAGGCTGCGTCCCTGTTGGGGGCTGAACCTGACCAAACGACCACCGCGGCTTCCCTCGACAAAGTCCACGACCTCGCCGATCAAGACGACCGGTGCCGACGGCGCGGCGTGGAGCCCGCCCGCACGATACTCGATCGTCGCCCCCTGTCGCAGGCGCTTTCCCGGGTGCACCAGGCACTCCCACACCCCGCCCATGGGGTCCATGTCCTCTCGCCTGCGGAGCAGCAGCGTCTCTGCCACGGCACCGGTGGGCTTCTTGCCCACAAGGCGCGCCGGCAGCACGCGCGTGCGATTGGCCACGAGCAAGTCGCCCGGTTCGAGGTAGTCGACGATGTCGGTAAAGACCTTGTGCTCGATGACGTTGTCTGCGCGATGGAGCACCAGGAGCCTGCAGCTGTCGCGCGGCTCGGCCGGTGCCTGGGCAATGAGCTCTTCGGGAAGCTCGTAGTCGAAGTCCTCTGTACGCATGGTGCCCTACCTTTCTTTTTGCGCGCGCCTGGCCCTCTTGCGCGCGTCTCGCGCCTCGTGGCGTTGCATGGTCGCCTCCGCCGCCGAAAAGCGGCAGCCACAGTAGTTTTGTCGATACATTCCCAGCTCGCGGGCCTCCTTGGTCGCCTGCGCGTAATACGGGCGGAAGTCCTGCACGACCGCCGTCAGTCCGTGCGACGCGGCAAGGCGTTCGAGCAGCTCGGCGCAATCGTCAAACAGCTGGTAGGGAGACACCGCCAGCGTGGTGGATATGCTGGAGAACCCCTGCTCCCGCGCGACGCGGCAGCTCTCTGCCAGGCGCAGCGCGTAGCAGGCGCGGCAGCGACGCACGCGGTCGAACCCCGCCGGTGCGACGCCGGCCTCCCAGGCGTCCCGGTCGTCTGCCGCCACGATCACGTCGACCTTCGCTACGTCGCGCGCCCACGACAAGAGCGTGCGCAGACGCAGGTCGTGTTCCTGCAGCGGTTGTATGTTGGGGTTGGTCCAGCAGATGACCGGGTCGTAGCCTTCCTCGCGCAAGATCCTTAGCGGCTCGAGCGAGCACGGCCCGCAGCAGGCATGCAACAAGAGGGGGGTTCCCATATGCCGTCGTTCCTCACTCATCCCGCAAGTCCTGGCACGGCAAGAGGGGTGCCCCCGCCGCGCCCCGCACTAGCACGCCAGCGCGTCCTTGAAGGCCGCCAAGAGGTCGCAGAACTCGTCGTAGGCGGGAAGGTCGGGATTGTCCCGCTTGATCGCATCCGTGCTGCGGAACAAGAAGCCCGCCTTGCTCGCGCGAATCATGGCGAGGTCGTTAAAGGAGTCGCCGGTCGCGATGGTGTCGAACCCCGCGGACTGCAGCGCCCGCACGGTGGTGAGCTTGGACTCCGGGCAGCGCATGCGCACACCCTCCACCATGCCGTCGGGCCCGACCGTCAGGGCGTTGCAAAAGAGCGTGGGCCATGCGAGCTTCTTCATAAGCGGCTTGGCGAACTCCTCAAAGGTGTCGGAGATGATGATCACCTGGCTCAGCGTGCGCAGCTCGTCCAGGAACTCCTTCGCGCCCGGCAAGGGGTCGATGGTCGCGATCACGTCCTGGATCTGCCTGAGGCCAAGGCCATGCTCGCGCAGGATGTCCATGCGAAACCTCATGAGCTTGTCGTAGTTGGGCTCGTCACGCGTGGTGCGCCTGAGCTCGGGTATGCCCGTCGCCTCGGAAAACGCGATCCAAATCTCCGGCACGAGCACGCCTTCCATATCCAAGCAGCATACGTTCATGTCTTCTCTCCTTTTATTCAAATATTGCCTGACCTACTTTAGCGTAAAGTCCGACGATGCGACAGCACGTGTTTGTCTAATCCTCCGCATACAGCGATATGCCGCTGTCCGTGTCCTCGACCATACGGGCCTGCGGCTCGCTCGCGATGATGCGCACGTACCCAAAATCGCCCGTGCAGCCCGCAAGATGCACCACGGACAAGGCCCAGCCCAGCAACGGCCATCCCGCACACGTCGCGGAGACTCCCAGGGTTGCCGTCACCAGCACCGCAGGCGCCAGCAGCACCACGCAAAAGCGCCCGCGCGACAAGACCGTGCCGGCTGCGGAGGTATAGAGCATCCAGCTGTGGAACCCAAAGCGCACGTGCGCGCTACCGTGCGACAAAAGCCTAAACGCCGCCGCATGCACCAGCTCGTGCACGGGAAGCGCCACTGCGCTCAGCACCCCAAGCAGCACGAACCACCCGGGACCCAAGGCCTCGTGCGGCAGGGCGACCGCCCCCAGCACGCCCGCGACCAGGCCGGCCAGCACGATCCACAGGCTGTCCATGGCCATGCCGGCCTGGAGCGCCTCGTCGTCCAAGAGGTCTATGTCCACGAGCTTTCTCATGCCGTACATGGTAGCAGAGGTCATGGGCAGGCGGGTCCGACGTCCCCGTTCCGCTGCAACTCGGTTTGTGAGATAATGGGCGGCTGTTACACAAGAACCCACGAGAGGAGAACCATGGCCTCCGACGCCCGTCCCAGCTTTCCCGCTCGTGCCGTCATTACCGGCGGCATGCCCTACGGCAACAAAAACCTGCACTTTGGCCATATTGGCGGCGTGTTCGTGCCCGCCGACTTCTTCGCGCGCTTCCTGCGCGACCGCATTGGCGCCCAAAACGTGCTGTTCGTGTCGGGAACCGACTGCTACGGATCCCCCATCATGGAGGGGTACCGCAAGCGCGTGGAGGCCGGATACGAGGGGTCCATCATCGACTACGTCAACGAGAACCACACCGCGCAAAAGGACGCCCTCGATGCCTACGGGATCTCGCTCGACCTGTACGCGGGTTCCGGCCTTGAGCCTGCCGCGCCATTCCACGCAAAGCTCACAGACGAGCTCATCCGCCGCCTGCACGAGAAGGGCCACCTGCTCAAGCTCTCCACCCGTCAGTTCTTTGACGTGGAGGCCGGGCAGTTCCTCAACGGCCGTCAGGTTCAGGGCCGCTGCCCCGTGCGTGGGTGCAAGAGCGAGAAGGCCTACGCGGACGAGTGCGACCTGGGCCACCAGTTCGACCCCGAGGAGCTCATAGCCCCGGTATCGCAGCTCACCGGCACCACGCCGGAGCTGCGCCCCGTCGACAACTGGTACTTCGACCTGCCCGCCTTCAACAAGGAGCTCGAGGCCCTCATGGACGAGTGGGACACCGACCCGCAGGTACGCGCCGTGGTGACCAAGACGGTGCGCGAGTCGCTTGCCGCGCCGGTCATGTACATACAAAACAAGTTCCGCGAGGCGTTTGACGAGGTCGTCGACAAGCTTCCCGCCCACGTCCTCCACGAGGCGGAAGGCAACCAGCAGTCGTTTTTGGTGGAGTTTGCCAACTGGCGCGACCGCGACGCCGCGCGCGAGGCGCTCGAAGCCGCCGGCGTACGCTTTCGCACGGGCAAGACGCTGCTCCCCTTCCGCATTACCGGCAACATAAGCTGGGGCGTGCCCGCGCCCGACATGGACGGCACCCACGACCTCACGGTGTGGTGCTGGCCCGAAAGCCTGTGGGCGCCCATCTCCTTTACGCAGACGGCGCTGGCGACGGCCCCCGAGGGTCGCTACGGATCGACCGACTGGCACGACTGGTGGTGCGCGGACGACGCCAAGGTGTACCAATTCATCGGCCAGGACAACATCTACTTTTACTGCGTGGCGCAACCCGCCCTGTGGGACGCCCTGGACTGGGGGCTCTTCCAGGACACACCCGTAGCCAACCACCACATCCTGTTTATGAACAAGAAGGCCTCGAGCTCGGGCAAGATCGCGCCTCCCATGGCGGCCGAGCTCCTGGAGCACTATACGCCGGAGCAGCTCCGCACCCATTGGCTTTCGCTTGGCCTGGACCAAAAGGCCGTGAGCTTCTCGCCCAAGGCGTTCGACACCAGCGTGAGCCACAAGAACAAGAAGACCGGCGAGGAGGTCCTGGTAAAGGACGACCCGCGCGTGGCCGATCCCGCGCTCAAGGAAAGCGCCTTTCTCACCAACATCTTTAACCGTCTTGCGCGCAGCTGCCTGTATGGCGCGGCCAACGCCTGCGACGGGCACCTGCCCGTGGCGAGCCCGCATGCCGATGCCGTGGCAGAGGCGCAGGCGGCGACGCTCGCCTTCGAGCGTTGCGCCTATGAGTTTGACGCGCACGGGGCACTCAAGGTGGCGGAGGACTACGCGCGCGCTGCCAACAAGCGCTGGGGAGACGCCAGCAAGGCCGCCAAGGGCGATGACGTCGCCTACGACCAGGCGCTATCCGACGCCTTCGTGGCCTTGCGCACGGTAACGCTGCTCATGCACCCGGCCACGCCCTGGGGTTGTGAGAAGATTTGCGAGCACCTGGCCTTTGACAAGGACGTGTTCTTTAGCTGGGAGCACGCCCTCGAGGGGCCGCAAGAGCTTGCCGCGCTTGCGGGCGAGACGCCCGAGCAACACGCCATCGTGGCGCTGCCGCCTCGCTTCGACTTCTTCGAGAAGCACTCCAAGTAGCATCCTGGCAAGAATATGGGGCTGTAACAGAAGCCTTTGACTTGGTCGCCCGGTCCCGACGGTTTCACTGCCGTCGGGACCGGGCTTTTTTCCTGTCGATTTCGCTGGCGGGCAAGGACGTGATCCTACACCGCCAGGGCGTACGCCACCTTCCTTATGTTGTGCCCCATCGCGACCATCCTCATCTCGTGGTCGACCTTCTCGAGGCCACGCAGGAGGAACCTCCTGAAGCCCCAGTTGCGCTTGATGTCGCCGAAGATGGTCTCCACGTCGACGGACCTCCGCTTCCTGAGCGTCGAGCCGCGCTCCGTGCGCAGCATCTCCGACGCCCTCGCCCTGAACGCGTCGAGCGTGGGGTTCACGCGCAGGATGCGCACCGCCTCCGGGTCCTTCGACCTAAAGCACTTCCCCCTGAGCGGGCACTCCGGGCAGCCCTCGCACATATATATCCTGGTGGTGGACACGTAGCCGAGGTCGCTGGCGACCTTCGTCTCCCTTCGGAACGAGAGCGTACGCCCGCCCGGGCATGTGTACGTGTCGGTCCCCTCGTCGTACCCCCAGTTGGCGGGCCTCATCGGGTCCTCGCGCCACTTGGCGTTCCTGCACTCGCGGAAGAACTCGTTGTGCTGCACGTAGGCGTCCACGCCCTCGCCCTCCAGCCAGGCGTAGTTCTGCTCGGATCCGTATCCGGCGTCCGCGACGATCTCAGCCGGCAGGTGGCCGATGGTCTCGCGCGCGTGCTCGAGGTGCTCGATCGTGCAGGCGGTGTCGTTCGGCCGCTGGTGGCAGGAGACATCGAGTATGAACTGCCCCTCGGTGCCGGCCTGCACGTTGTAGCCGGGCTTGGTCTGGTTGGTGAGCGAGTCCTCCTTCATCCTCATGAAGGTGGCGTCGTGGTCGGTCTTGGAGTAGCTTCCCCGGCCGTCGAGCACCTCCTCCTGGGCCTCGTACCTGGCCATCCTCTCGCCCCAGTCGCCCTCGAGCAGGCGCTTGGCCTTCCTCAGGGCCCTCCCCTCGTCGTCCCTGGGCCTCTTGCCGACGCCCTTCCTCGCGATCCTCTCGTTGATTCTGCGCGCCGCCTCGGCGATGGCCTCCGAGTCGATCTCCTTCGGCTCGTCGGGCGCCAGCGCCTCCTCCTCGTCGTCCATCTCGTCGATGGCGGCCAGGTGCGCGTGCACCCTGGCCCTGAGCTGCTCCTTGTACCTCTTGGTCGACTTCGCCCACACGAAGGTGAACCTGTTGGCGTTGGCCTCGATCTTCGTGCCGTCGAGGAAGTACGTTCCCAGCGTCACCAGCCCCATGTCGGCCAGCAGCTGGATGACCTCGGAGAAGACCTCCTCGAAGACCGGGCGGACGCGCTCGGTGCGGAAGCGGTTTATCGTCATGTGGTCGAGCGGCCTCATGCCGCAGATCCACAGGAACCCGACGCTCTCCCTCGTCGCCCGCGCGATGGCCCGGCTCGAGTAGACGCCCGACGCGTAGGCGAGCAGGATGACCTTCAGCATCAT
>JAGCBF010000218.1 GCA_017652285.1 Atopobiaceae bacterium | reverse complement strand
CCACAGTACGCCGGAGGGGGTGCGGGTCGTGCCCATCAGCACGCTTGGCGTGGCCTTGCCCTCTGCGACCTCGATTATGCGCGCCATCTCGTGTTAGCGTCGGGTTAAACTAGCCTTTCGAGAGTCGGGCTAAGTTGACCAATTACAGCCGAATCAAGTTAGCCAATTCGCCAGGATTCAATTGATTCTCTGATTTCCTTGATTCGGCCTTCGCCTATCCTTTTGCTAATCCTTCGTTGCCAGCTTGCTCACGGTCGGCACGGCTTCGACCGAGTAGGTCTCAAGGCCCTGGCCGCGGAAGCTCGAGCCCTTTATCATGAACACCGTCGCCTCGTCGAACAGGCGGTCGAGCGTGCAGAGGAGGGTCGAACCGCCCGTGAAGCACTCGTCCCACTTGTCCGCGGTGAAGTTGCTGGTCATGAGCACCAAGTTGGGCCCGTCCTTCTCGCCGCGAGAGTCCACGACGTGAAAGAGCAGGTCGGTGCACGCCCTGTCGAACCTGCAGCGTCCGATCTCGTCGATTATCAGGCAGGCAGGCCTTATCAGCTGGGCCATCACGCTGGCCTCGTTGCCGAGCCTCACCGCCTTCGCCAGCTTGTCGGAGAGCTCGCGTGCCTTGATGTAGTAGGCCGGCATCCCGCGCATGCAGCACTCCCTGCCATACGCCTTGGCCAAATGGCTCTTGCCGACGCCCTCCGGCCCGATCAGGGCCAGGTTGCGCCTGGCGTAGAGGTTGGAGAGCGTCGGTAGCCGCGCTATGGCGTCGCAGCCCTTGAGCCGCCCGAAGTCGAAGTTCTCGAACGTCTTCGGCGACTTCTGCGGGATGCGGCTCATGTTGAGGTACATCTGTATCGCGGCCTCGCGCTTCTTCCTCGCCAGGTGCTCCATGATGTCGGCGACGGCGCCGAGCTCGTCGGGCCCCATGTCCTTCGACTCCGCCAGGCAGGCTATCTCGGCCGCGGTCACGTTCGAGCCCACTGTCTTGGCGTCGGCTGCGATGCGCTCGAACACGCTCGCGTCGCCACCTGCACCGAACCGCGTCATGACAGCCTCCTCTCGAAGTCGAAGCGCTCAATCCCGCCCGGGCGGGCGGGCGCCTCGATCTGCAGCACCGTCGTCGTGACGGGGGACGTCGGCAGCTCCTCGGGGCACGGCGCCTCCGCCCACTGGCCGGGGCACGTGCTGTCGCGCCTTCCCCAGGTCACGGCGTGCACGGCAAGCTCGACGGACATGTCGGACGAGTAGACGTGGAGCCACTCGCCGTCGCGGTTGACCCGGCACGACCTGCCCTCGTACCAATACGGGACGCCGAAGCGACGACCCTCGTAGCTCACGAACCCGTCGAAGCTGATCCTGCGCTCCGGGCACAGGTACATCGCGACCTCCGTGGTCTCGACCAGGGCGGCCGAGGACGGCAGGCAGCGCGACGCGTGCTCCTCGGCAGGCACCACGCCGGGGGGCCTCATGAGCCGGAGCGCCTTCTTGGCGCACCACTCGAGCGCCTGCGCGTTCAGGTCCGTGATGTCGGTGAAGGTGCGCCCGGCCAGGAAGTTCCCCTTCACGAACCGGACGAGCCGCTCCGCCTTGCCCTTGGTCCACGGGTGGTATGGCTTGCACAGCCTGGTCTTGAAGCCGACCGCCTCCATGAAGGCCTCGTACTCGCGGTTCCACACGGGACGCCCCTCGTGGTCGCGCCTGGTGACGACGCTCTTCATGTTGTCCGTGAGGACCTTGGCCGGCACACCCATCGCCATGAAGGCGTGGATCATGCCTATGAAGAGGTTTTCCTGGCGGGCGTTGGGGAAGAACTCGATGTAGAAGGTGCCGCAGTGATGGCACACGATCACGAGGCACGCCATGCGCCACACGTTGCCCGCAGGATCCTCGGCGTCGACGAACCCCCAGTCCATCTGGTATGCCTCGCCGGGACCGGTCTCGTATCGCTGCCCGCGGCTCCTGCCTCCTGCGACGGCCCTTCTCGGTGCGGGAACGAGGTGCGCGTTGTCGTGCAGGTATGCCTTCACCATGGTCAGGCCGCCGGCGTATCCCCTGGCCTGGATGCGCTCGAGGGCGACGGAGGAGTTGGTGACGCCCTTGCGCAGAAGGGCGTCGAGCTCTCCCTCGAAGCCCGCGATCACCGTCGTCTCCTTCTTCTTGCCGCAGTTGCCGTGTACGGCGACGAACGCCTTCCTCTGAAGCGTCCTCGCCTTGCTGCGGGTTAGTCCGGTCTTGCGGCAGAACTCGGCCAGGTTGACGGACTTGGGTCTGAAGTCGCCGTTCCGGCGGTCGAATCCCATTTCCCTGATCGCATTGTCTATAATCTCTTGAATGCCATCGCGTTTGTCTATGTCATTCATGATCCTCCTAACACTGGCGTATTGGCATCTACCAGTTTAGGTGGAGGCGACATCCGCGATGGCTAATTTGTTGCGCCTAGGCGTGGCTAAGTTGTTTCGTCTCCTCGTGGCTAGTTTAACCCGACGCCAACAGGAGAGCGGCGGATACGCTGTCCGCGCCTTCTCCCGCGAGTGCATGCTGGTGGAGCTACTCCGCAGACGCGCGTTTCACCATCGTTGGATCATGCTCCGAGAGAGCTATGCCTTG
>JAGCBF010000217.1 GCA_017652285.1 Atopobiaceae bacterium | reverse complement strand
TGTGCCAGCGAAATGTGATACTGCGTCGTACGCGCACGCGCAAAGTCGTGAACAAACGGGTACCACGCACCATGCTCGTAGCGGATCTCTGGCTCCACGATGGGCTCGTTAAAGGTAAACCAGTGCTCGATTTCTTGCCCAAACTCCGCAAACGCCGCCACCGCGTAGTTGGCGTAGGCCTCAACGACCTCGCGATTTTCCCAACCGCCGCGATCAAGCAGGTAGGCCGGCATGTCAAAGTGATACAGGTTTACAAACGGCTCCACGCCCGCCTTGCGCGCCGTCGCAAACAGGCGGTGATAATAGTCGGCGCCTTCCTGGTTAAGGTGCCCGTTGGCATCCATAAGGCGCGACCACTGAATCGACGTGCGTATGGAGCTAAATCCCAGCGAGGCAAACAGCTCAAAGTCCTCCTCGCAATGGTTCGTCATATCGTTGCCGCCGTACGACCCCACGCGGTTGAAAAACGCGCCAAGGTCCAGATTGGACCACGTATCCCAAATGTTTTCGATCTTGCCAAACGACTTCCATGCGCCTTCCGTCTGCGGGCCAGACAACGCCGCGCCAAAGAAGAAGTCATCGGGGAGTTTCGTGCTGTTTTGTTCCATCACTCTTCCTTTCTCTTGATGAAACTTAGATTAAGTGCTCTTAATTTTCTATGCAAGCGCATTTTCTTAGTTCCTTTTGAACGGTATGATTCTGTCCGTAAGCGGAAGCATGGATCGAATCCCTATAATTGAACGTGTCAAGACGACACCCGCCTGCGTTGGAGCAACTATGAGCAAGTACCAAGAGCTGACCACGACCCTTCGTAACGCCATCTTTAGCGGAGAATACCCTCCGGGGTCGCGTCTCCCCACCATTCCCAAGCTCTGCGACAAGTACGAGGTGAGCAACACCACAGTAAAGCGGGCCATCGACGAGCTGGACGCGCAGGGATTGATCGCTCGGCGTCGCGGATCGGGCATCTACGTAAAGAGCACGCCGAGCCTGCGCGAAGGCATGCGCGACAACAGCAGCGCCTCGGGCCAGATGACGGGCTTTAGTGCCGAAAACGCCGTGCGTGGCAAGCGCGTGCACAGCGTGGTGTACGACTTCTCCATCGTTCACCCGGACGAAGTCGTGTCAAAGGCGCTCGACGTGTCTGCGGAATCCTTTGTGTATCGCATCCAGCGCGTACGCGTCGTAGACGACGTGCCGCAAAACATCGAGTACACTTGCATGCCGCTCGAGGTGATTCCCGGTCTCGTGGAGAAGCACCTGTTGGGATCGATCTACGGCTACATCGAGGGCGAGCTCGGGCTCAAGATCGGCAGCGCCCACCGCACCATACGCGCCGTTATTCCCACCGAAGACGAGGTCACCAAGCTGCAGCTCACCATGCCGACCGCCCTGCTCGAAGTCCAGCAGGTCGGCTACCTAGACGACGGCACGCCGTTTGAGTACTCAACCACGCACCACGCCAACGACTACCAGTTCTTCGTCGTCAGCACCCACTAATCGTGCGCACTTGGCCGCCTGCGCTAGGCCCTTTCGGCCATTATCCTGCTTTTTGGCCGATTGGGGCTAGGCCCCTTTCGGCCATTTTCCAAGCAACAAGACGTGCGGAATCCTCAGTCTCTGGGTGTAAGATGTATGTCCGGCTGACGGTTAGCCTTGTGCTAGGCAGCGCCTTTGCTACGTTAGAAAGGAGTTGCCATGGAAGTTTTAATCGCTGTTCTTCAGCTGCTGGGAGGGTTCTTTGGAGCCCTAAAAGCATACTTCGAGTTCAAACGCTCGGGGGAGGATAAAGACAACCATTCCGATGCACACAGTACCACCCAAAGGCCAAAGCACTTGAAAGGTTAAGCAAAAAGGGCCTCGGTGTCTCCAGCACCATAGGCCCATGCTAAACCCAGACGGCGTTGCCTAGCCACCCTTAATCCACTAGGCTGCCGTCAGCCTTTATTTTACCCATCCGTACCAAACACAGTCAACGCAAAGTTTTCACCCGTGCAACTCTTACCACAGGTTAAATTCTGCATTCATCGACAAGCCCCCACAGCTGCATAAGAGTGTCCGTACACTTGGCCGATTGGGGCTAGGCCCCTTTCGGCCACTTCCCTGCTTTTTGGCCGATTGGGGCTAGGCCCCTTTCGGCCATTTTCGTCCCAATCGGCCACTTTCGGCCACTTTCCTGCTTTTTGGCCGATTGGGGCTAGGCCCCTTTCGGCCACTTTCGACCAGCTCTAGCGCGCGGGCAAAAACACGACCACGTCGCCGTCCCCAATAACGTCAAACATGGTCAGCTCGTCGGGACTCACCCGCCCCACCAAGTTGCGCGTTCCGTCGTTCTTAATCGGCTCCAGCACCACCTGGACTTCTCCCGCGTAATGCTTGTAGTTGTCGTTGACCATGACCACATCGCCGCGTTGGAAGAAGTCCTGCGCATACCTTCGCTGCGGTATGCTCTCCTCCGTAAAGAACTGCCGCGCACCGCGAGACCGCCAAATCCATTCGGACGAGTCGCCCATGTCTATGTGCGGGAAGTAGTCAAACAAAATGGTCTTCTCCACTGGCGATAGATCGTACAGCGGCTCCACGCGCACCTTCTTTTGGTTGAGCAAGTCAACGTCGTCACCCAAATACGCCGACATGCGCGCCACGCTAGCTTGATGATCCTCGCTCAGGTAATGCGGCTCAACGGGCTCCATCGCCTGCCACACCGCTTCAAACTCCTCATCGCTTGCATACGCGTTGCCAAACAGAATGTCCGTCGTGCCAGCCGCAGCTAACACTCGTGCCTGCAGGTCTGCCGGATAGTCCCTCAGACGCTCAACCGTAGGCAGCCCACACGTGGCGTCCCACACACCATGGGTACCCGGCGCATGCGATGCGATAAACCCCCCAATGCGTATGCCCAGAGGCGCAAGTTGGGCGTTAACGTCACGGTACTTGTCCCACCTAAACCCCGTGTACCGCTGAGGATAAAAGTTGTGACAGGCAAGTATGCGGCTCTTGTCTATGCCGCGTGCACTCAAGTTTGAACTACCTGCGGCGTAAGGCTCGACGCGTTGTATTCGATCTTTATTCCAAAGGGATTGTTGAGCATGCGTACGTTGTCGTCTTCCGCAAAGGCACCATCCATGCGCAAGATATCCACCCCAATGTCCTCAAATACTCGCAGGTCATCGGGGCTCGCCCCCATACGCAGC
>JAGCBF010000216.1 GCA_017652285.1 Atopobiaceae bacterium | reverse complement strand
CTCAAAAGTGCTCGAGGTCCTAAGCGCTGCACGTTCCCATTACGTGTACGCCATGACCGCGACGCCCAAGCGCGACGACGGTCTCGACCGCATCCTCTTCCTCGAGTGCGGTCCGCTCCGGCATGAGGTGGCGGTCGCCGACCAGATCGAGGAACAAGGGATGAGGCGGCTGCTCGTTCCACGGTTCAGCCTCTCGCATCCAGACCTCGAGGGAAGGCCAACGTGGCACCAGGTCATCGACTACATCAGCGCGAGTGAGGAGCGTAACCGTCTGGTGGTGGCCGACGCAGCCCGCGCTATGAGGCTGGGTAGGACGCCGCTCGTGCTGACGAGGCGCGTGGAGCATGCGCGGATGCTCGCTACTGCCATAGGCGGTCGCGTTGATGCGCGGGACGCTTCCGTGCTTCTGCTGGTGGGTAGCGACGACGACGTAACGAGGCGTCGTCGCCTCGAGGAACTCAGTGCGGTGCCGGTAGACTGTCCGCTCTGCGTGGTGGCGACGGGGAGCTACGTGGGTGAGGGCTTCGACCTCGACAGGCTCGACACGCTGCTCCTCGCGGGGCCGGTCGCCTTCGAGGGGACGCTCGCCCAGTGGGTGGGGCGCCTCCACCGCGTGCGCGAGGGAAAGTCCGAGGTCGTCGTGATGGATTACGTCGACCTCGCCATCCCCATGCTCGACAGGGAGTGGCGCAAGCGTGCGAAGGCGTACGGGAATCTCGGCTATCGGACAGCGGGTGAGGGAGATCTTGGGCTCGTCGGCCTCGAGGGGAGGTCGGCTCCAATCGGCCACCTGTTTTCTGGCAAGGAATCCTCGAAAGTCTTGGCGGCAGACCTCGCCGACAGCAACTCTCGCGTGATCATGGCCAGCTCATGGGCAAGATTTGCGCGCCTGAGGACCATGCGAGAGATACTCGATGACAGCATCGGGAGGGGCGTCGCCGTGGAGGTTGTGCTCAGGGAACCGAAGAAACCGTCAATGGAGTGGCTCCAGGTAACCACGACGCTCCGAGACCTTGGCTGCGAGCTGCGTCTGGCACGCGGGGGAGAGCCGCTCGATGTCGTCGTGATTGATGACTCCCTCGTGTGGTGCGGGGACACTGCACCTCTGGCGTATCCGCGAAGGGACGACTGCATCCTCCGCTTCGTGAGCCGTGAGGTGGCTGCGGAGCTTGTGGAGCTTGTGGAGGCGCTGGCGAAAGGTGACATACGGGAAAACGTATAGTGTGGTATAAATGAATTGCTGAGGCGCAAGCCGAGGTTCCAAGAGCCAGGGGTAATCCCCTGGCACTTTCTTTATGGGGAGGTTGCGTCTTGGCGTCGCTGTCCGTATTCTGCGATGAAGCCGGTCAACAGGACATGTCAGCCGGCTACTATCTGCTTACGCTTGTCCTGCACGATCAGTCGACGCCCCTCGGGCCATTCATCAGCGACTACGAGTCACACGTAGCGCAGAATGAGCTTCCCGACATAGCGTTCCACATGAAGGATCTGCTCCACGGGCATGGTGAGTACGAAGGGATCGACCAATCTGTCAGGAAGAAACTGTTAATTCACTTCAACATCTTTATGCAGAAGGCTCCCGTTCGTTATAAGACCTTCGTGTACAACTCCTATGATACTGGTGCGAAGACCCTCTCCGCGAGGATGAGGCGCGACATCGTGAACTTCGTCTACGATAAACTCGAGTGGTTCCAGTCGTTTGATAGGGTGTCCATATACTACGACGAAGGACAGGCTGTCGTGACCCACGCTCTCCATGAGGCCTTTGACTACCTACTGGGGAGTGGGGTAGCCGACTTTCGCCTCATTGGCTACCAGGATCGCAGGCTCTCGCAGGCCGCCGACTACTTCTGCTCCATTGAGCTGGCGTCTCTCAAATACGCTCGCGGCGAGGAATCAAACACATATCGGAAGTTCTACGGTCTCAGGGGCGACTTCAAGCGCAACTTCCTCAAGCAGGCGCGGAGGAAGGTCGTCTAGCGCTGATTCGTGCAAAAAGCAAAGCTGCCCACTGTAAGCCCATCCATGACATGATGTCATACGTGTCGGTTACGTCATGCGCCTCTTGCGTTACAATGGCATGCGAATAGGGGAGCTGGCACGCGGCCGGCTGAGAGGGGAGACGCGTCTCCCGACCGACCCTGATCTGGGTAATGCGCATTACCCAACCTTGTATTTCAGCCGCAGGTAGAGCGGCTTTTATTATGCGGAATCCAACGCGGTCCCGAGAGGCGGTCCCAGATGGTCACCGGGGTGACTCCCATCCTACGGGAGACCTCGCGCCGAATCGGCAAGCGGCGACATCCGTCTTGTTCGGGTATTTCGAGAAAGGGCCGATACGTTCAGGCTACGC
This sequence comes from Atopobiaceae bacterium, assembly GCA_017652285.1. Lineage (GTDB taxonomy): Bacteria > Actinomycetota > Coriobacteriia > Coriobacteriales > Atopobiaceae > RUG440. The sequence continues at coordinate 558 of JAGCBF010000216.1, read as the reverse complement.
GATCCCTGTTGCGCCTTTGCAAACGAGGTCAGCGGCTAGTTCCGCCATCTCTTCGACGGGGATTGCCTTGCCGTCGGAGACCCACGCGCGATACATCGCCAGCACCGCAGCGCTTTGGTAGGCGTAGAACACGTGCCAGCGGTCGGGGTCCCAACCGTCGGGCACCTGCTCCTGCCGCTCGCCGCTCGCGTCGTCCTGCATGCGCCTCTGGATCACGTCCCACTCTGGGTCGCAGGTGATCGCCTCGTAGAGCGCGTCCTGCTCGGCTCCGAAGTGGAAGAACTCGCGCGTGATCTCGGCGAGGTCGTCAGGCATGTGCAGGTGCGTCGTGCGACGCCGCCATGCGGCCGCATAGGTCGCCATGACCTCCTCGAGCAGGTAGTCGAGAGTCTCGTAATAGCGGTAGAAGGTCTTCTTGTTGATGCGCGCACGCTCGCAGGGGAGCAGACCATTGAGCTGTGCTTTCTTGAGGATAATACTCTGCTCAACGATTAAGCAACGCGCGTTGCACAACAAGCCAGGAAGAAAGGAAGCCATCATGACCGTAGAACAGCTCAT
>JAGCBF010000031.1 GCA_017652285.1 Atopobiaceae bacterium | reverse complement strand
CGGCAATCAGGATGACGAGGGCACGAAGTTCCTCGTCTCGTTCACCTACGGACACGACCCGAACACCGTGTACACGGACGTTACCAAGACTGTGCAGTACAAGCTCACGAGTTCAAGCACGTGGTCGAGCGCCACGCTCACCCTCACAACGAACACGGACGGCTCCTACGCGGGTTACGCGGCGGGCGTCACGCTATCGCAGGCGAGCGCCTACAACGTGCGCATATCGCTCGCCGACCCATACGGGCCGGGGGATACGTTCCAGACGTTCATCTCGACGACCGCTTTTCCGCTCGACCTCTACGGCGATAACTCGGTTGCAATCGGCACGAGCGCTCCCGAGGCCGTATCCGCCGACTTCAACGGCGCGCTTACCATCGGCGCGGCATGGGATGAGCAGTTAACGCTCCTGCCGGGGCACGCCCAGGATGACGCGCTCGCGGCGGCAATCACCGCAGCGGGCATCAGCGGCGTATACAACGATACCGACGTGATCTCGCTCAAGAAGCTCATCGTTGCGATACTCTCAAATGTCGGCGCGGACTTCATCGTCGAAACCGGCACGAGCGGGATATGGACTTATGCCAAGTGGAACTCGGGCAAGTCGGAGTGTTGGGGACAGACCACATGGTCGATCTCGGGGTGGACGGCATGGGGCAGTCTGTACTTCCACAACTCCATTCCGCAAATCGCGTATCCGACCGGACTGTTCGTCTCCGGGCCGGTGGAGATTGCGCGTGCGAGCGCTACCGGCCTCGACACCTTCATGTATACGCGCAGCGGCTCAACGTCAGAGGTGCAGACGAGGGCATATGGCCTCTTGCGCCCGACGACGGGCAGCAACACGACAGGACAGCTCTACTTCCATTCGATTGGCAGATGGAAATAAGGAGGACAGATGCAGCAAGGAGATCAGTACGCACTTCCAATCACCGTTGAGTTGTCGGATGGTGAGGCAATCACTCCAGAGAACTGCGCAGACATGCGCGTGAAGATGGGGAGCCTCGAGAAGTCCTACGCCGACGGCGACATTGTCGCCGAGTATGCGAACGGACGCTACACGGGACGTTGGCTTGTCCCGCTCACGCAGGCGGAGACGCTCGCGTTCCCGACCCCGCTCGTCGAGGTTCAGGCGCAGGTTCAGTTCACGGACGGCTCAATCGTCGGGACACCCGTCGGACACATGAAGGTCGACGGCTCTATCCTGCTTGACGAATGGGGCAACACATGGGCGGACTGATACTGAATGTCCGCCCCTCCGATGCCGTCGTTCTCCACGGGGGAGCGCGGGACTCGGTGAACATCCGCATCGGCGGAGGCGGCGCGGGAGCCTCGCTCCCCGCGTATGATGGCCCAACGAGGGTGACACCCTCTGCGGAGGCGCAGGTGCTCTTGACCAAGAACACGAGCGTCTATTCCGATATTTTGGTCGACCCCGTTCCGAGCAATTACGGATTGATAACCTGGAACGGCTCGACCCTGACAGTTTCCTAGGAGGACAAATGGCGCAAAACGTAATCATCAATGGAGTGAGCTACTCCAACGTGCCGGAGGTCGACATTCCCAAGAGCGGCGGCGGCACCGCCAAGTTCTACGACATTTCCGGCGCGGACGCTTCCGCTGCGGACGTGCTCGACGGAAAGAAGTTCGGCGGTGCGTCCGGCATCGACACGGGTTCCATGACGAACAACGGCGCACTCGGCGGCTCCATCAGCACCAAGAACGGCACCTACACCATCCCCGCAGGCTATACCAGCGGCGGCACAGTCGGCCTCGGCAACGTCTCGGACTGCGTTGGTGGCAACATCCTCGCAGGAAAGTCCATTCTCGGCGTGACCGGCACGCTCGCCATGCCGAATATCTCGCAGGACTCGACCACAAAGGTGCTGTCCATCAGTTAGGAGCGGTCATGGCGCAGAATATCACCCTCTTGGGAGCGTCCTATTCCGCTGTCCCGTCCGTAACCCTTCCCAAGAGCGGCGGCGGCACGGCATCATTCACCGACGTCACGGACACCACGGCGGCTGCGGCTGATGTGGCGAGCGGCAAGTATTTCTACACCGCAGCGGGGGTGCGCACCGCAGGCACCGCATCGGGCGGAGCGCTCACGCCGATAGCCACGGTATCGCTCGGCACAATCTCGACAACGGCCACCTCGGCAACCGACACGGGCAAGAGCGTCACCGTGAGCAACGCCCACGGCTACGACCTGCTTGTCGTGGAAATCTCGGTGGACTCGGCGGTGAACGGCAGGCACCTCAGCACGGTCGAGACGATATTCCTATCGGGTTCCTCAACCGTATCGACGAAGAACGGCTCCTCGCCGTATACGACGCGCCTCAATTTCAAAGCAAGCTCGAACGGCACGGTATCCTCGCGCACGGGTTCCTACGGCATCTATCCGAACTCCGCGTCAATCAGCGGGAGCAACGTCACCATGCCCATCTATATGCGCTACAACAGCACCACGACGGGCACCATCAATAATGCGTATACGGCGCGTGTATACGGTATCAATCTAGTCGATCTGATAGGGGGGTAGCCATGCTTGAGACTGTACTGCCGGGACTTCTCCAAGGGTTGACGCTCGCGGTGGTGACCGCAATCGGAGGTGCGCTCATCAAGCTCTACCGCAAGATGACGGACGAGTACACCGTCCTCAAGGACTCGCAGCGCCAGCAAATCAAGTCGGATATTGTCACCAAGTACCAGGAGGTTTCGGATAGGGGGTACATCACGCCGATGGAGCTGGACGTCATGTGCCGCTCCTACGAGAGCTATCAGGCGCTTGGAGGCAACACCTATATCGACGCTCTAGTCAAGCAGGCGAAGAACATGCCGATAAAGGGGACGCCAATTCCCGACGGGCATTAGGTATGTTCCCCCGAAAATGGCGAACGGACGTACTTGGTCGATAGGAGAGACGCATGAACAAAGAACAAATCAGGAGCCTCGTGTCAATGCTCGGCATCCTCATCGTGACGATTGCCGGTCTTTTCGGCATCCACCTCGATGAGAGCACCGGCGAGGCAATCGGCATGGGTATCGCGATTGTGGCGCTCGTGGCGTGGGCGTGCTGGAAAAATCACAACCTGACCGTGGCGGCGTGCCTCGGGCAGGAAGTCCTCGACGCTATCAAGCAGGAGGTGCTCACTCCTGACCAGGTGAGCGTGTTCCTCGAGGAGGCGAAGGCCGCCGGCGAGGATGAGCGTTCCGAATAAGTGTGTGAAAACACACTTTTCGGAGTGTTGCCAAGGAGGTGACATGGACGCACGAGTACAGAAGATGATTGACCTGTGGCTGTGGTATTGCGGCGAGGCGAACCTCGGTTACGACCAAGGCAACCGCTGGGACTTCCCGAAGTACGGCGATACGCAGTACGCGGGGGAGTGCGATTGCTCCTCGCTCATGTACCATTGCGCGGTGCTCGCGGGTTTCGCGCTCCCCACGAGCGGGACGCGGTACACGGGCACCATGAAACGTGACTTTCAAGCCGCCGGGTTCAAGTGGATTAATGAGGTGAACGCGGCGAACATGCCCGCAGGCGCAATCGCTTGGAAATCGGGGCATACGGCAGGCTGGACGGGACGCTACCTGTGCGAGGCATACGGCGATGAGGCGGGAGGCTCCCGTGGAGGCCGTGCGGGTGACCAAGCGCAGGAGACGCGGTTGAGTCCGGCGAGGAAGGGTTGGGAAGGCTATTTCTATTGGCCCGAGACGGTTCCCGCCGTCAAGTGGCCGCAGGAGGTGGAACCGATGCCAGCAGGCGAAGCGGTTGACTACATTATCGGCGAGGGCAGCAACAACGTGGCGCATCAGTTCGCGCAGCAGAAGTATTCCTACAGGTGGGAGAAGTGGGCGAGCGGCAAGCTCGTGTGCATCGTCTCGGATTACTTCAACGGAGGCAACGGCACCTCCTACCGCAACGGATACTATCTCTCCAAGGTGCTGGAGTTCCCGAGCATGCAGGGAGACGGAGCGCCCGAGTTCGCGGAGCCTCCGTACATCACGGGACTGTCCTGTAGGGCGGACGTAGGTTGGGCGTGCGAGGTGCAGTTCTACTCGCTCTACAAGAACAAGGCGAACTTCTGGGTGAAGTCCTCCCACAAGTCTATCCCGAAGTTCTACATCGACGTCCGGCTCGAAGGAAGTTGGAAGTAATGCGCCCTGATACCGACGTCATCGTGCACGAGCTCGCTCCCCGCACGATAAAGGTATGGGTGTGCGGAGATGTGCACGTGGGCGCGGAGAACTGCCAGCTCAAGGAGTTCGAGCGCTGGATTGCCGAGATCGAGAACGACCCCGATGCCTACGTCATATTCACGGGTGACCTCATGGACACCGCCACGAAGTCCTCGGTTGGAGACGTGTTCCACGGCATGAACCCGCGCGAGCAGATGGAGTACATACACGACACCCTCTACAACCTCGCACACGAGGGCAAGATACTAGCCATGCTCACGGGCAATCACGAGCTGCGGGTGGCGCGGGAAACCTCGATTGACCCGCTCTACGACGTCGCGGTTCGCCTCGGCATACAGAATGTGTACCGGCGGGACTTCGCGGCAGTCCGCATCCGCATGAGCTCGACCGAGGTTCGCGACAACAGCAAGGGTACGCGGATTGCGTACAGCATACTCGCGTTCCACGGCGGCTCCGACTTCAAGGTGCGGCAGATGGCGAACAACGTGGAGGGGTTCGATGCCCTCGTCACGGGGCACAGCCACCAGCCGGTCACTCGTATCCCCGCGCACCTGTGCCTCACGAACGCGAACAAGATCATGCTCCGCGAGGTCGTGCAGGTCACGGGTTGCTCGTGGTGCGATTACGCGGGATACGGCGCACGCGGCATGTTCCAGCCGCAGGTGCAGTCCCGCCCGCAGGCGCTCGTGCTCCATTGGGTCGGGAGCAACAACGCGGACAAGCGCCTCACGGTCGAATGGTGAGTCAACGGGGCCTTTCCTCCTTTCACCCCGTTTGACATAGCGAACGGAGCCGGCCTTTCCCCCACTTCCTCCGGCTCCGTTTTGCCTTCTTGGTGAGCGTTTCTGCGCCAAACAGCCTGAAAATGATGCACTTTACTCCACCATGAGGCAGAAAACAGCAGGTCACCCCATATTCTTCTATCTGACTTCTAATCCGGTGGTTGCAGGTTCGAGTCCTGCTGGGCGCGCCAACAAAGCCGCAGGTCAAGCGGCAGATGTTCGGGAAGGGTGGATAACAGCCGATTGTCAAAACGGAGCAATACGCACCATACCGCACCATACCGTTGCTCCACTTTACTCCATAGGGGTGGGTGTATAATGGTACACGAACCCGCTCCCCCCCAGGCGGGTTTATCTATCTCCGCCCATATTTCAGTTGCGCAACAAATCTTGACAAAAGAAAGTTATTCTAAAGTTTAGTTTACATTTCCGTAAACAAAAGCGCCATGTTGTCCGCGAGCATGCGCATGGCGGGGAGCGTCTGCACTAGGTAGTTCGCACCACGGGTTGTGCCGTCGGAGTGCCCCATAGCGAGCGACACGAGGCTGTCGATTGAACCCGCCTGCTGATGGAGGACGGAGAACAGGGTGCGCATCTGACCGAACGGGATATGCGTCAACCCGTGCCGGTCGCAGTACGCCTTCCAATTCCTCGTAATCGTCTGCGGGGAGGACTGCTGCTCCACATTCTCCGGCACCCGCGCAAGATTGTCTTGCAGGACACGCAAGAAAGGCTCCCCTAAAGCCACCAGACGGCGTGAGAGGGCCGTTTTGGTGTCCTTGCGTATAATCTTGCCATTGCCTACCGTCAAAGCCTTAGAAACGCTTAGAATGGCTCTGCCGTCCTCGAAGGATATGTCGGAGCGGGTGAGGGCGCATGCCTCCTCATGGCGCAGTCCCGCGCCAATCTCGACAGCCACGAGGTAGATGTGCTTGTAGTCCTTCGCGCCCTCCAGGAGCGCCGCCACCTCCTCCGGGGTGAGCATCCGCTTGTCCCGTTTTTTGATGGGCAATAATACTATGTGGCGATCTACAGGGTTCGCCGATAGAAGTCCATCGCGGATCGCGAGGTTGCATACCTTCTTCCAAAGCCTGTAGGCGTAGTGCTGGACGGTGGGGGAGTTCACCTCGGCGAGCACGCTCTGGACGAAGCGCCATGTCGTGCGCTCGACTTCCACTCCGCCGATGCGCGGGAGCAACTCGACCTCCCACAGCCGCTCGTAGTCGATTACAGTCCGCTCCGCAAGGTTGCCGAATGTCGGGCGCACTCCAATCCGCCAATAGTCGGAGTAGGTTATGCCGGACTTGAGGGAACCCGTCTGCTCCAACGCCTTCTCCGCCAAGAGCAGCTCGGCATCGCGCCTCGTGCCGCGCACCACCTTCGAGCGCTGCCTTCCGTTCTCCCGCCAATAGCAGCGGTAGCGCCCCTGCCCCAGAGCCTCTATGTGCCCGTAGCCGCGCCTCATTGCTCCCTCGCGTACATTCCGCTCGCCACCATCATCTGCGCCTGCTCAAAGAGCATATTCCTGCCCTTGGCGTTCATCTTGCGGTAGTTGGCAATCAGGGCAACCTCGGCGGCGGTCATCTCATGGGGGTCGCTTTTCTTCCCGAGGAGCTCGAACACCGACACGCCGAAAACATCCGCGAGCTGCTGTATCTTGTTCATGCGCGGGACAATCTGCCCTGCCTCGTATTGGTAGATTGCCGTGTGGGAGGTTCCGATTAAGTCACCTAAATCGGTCTTGCTTAAACCGCGTTCTTCGCGTAACCTCTTGATGTTGGCGGCAAGGCTGCCCTCCTCCATTGTTCCTCCATTCCGCGAAAGTTTTTTAGGCAAATTATACAAAAACGCTTGCAAACGTACAAATGCATGTTAAACTTGCATCGCAACCGAAATGGAGAACGAATTGCAGTTTAACCGCGCAAATATCACTCTGAACTAGAACCCGGAGCCGATGGCGAGCCTCGCCGTTGGCTTTTTCTGTGGGTTCGGTTGCAAGTTTCACGTGCAACTTGAGAACCGCATAGCCGCGCTGTTGTCGAAATGGCATAGAGCCTCCGCAGGGCCACGACATGCCAGCAGGGATGTTAAGGCGGGAGCGGCGCGGCAGGGCATACGCCCAAGGAAATCAACCGAAAAAGGATTGGGGGGAAGATGGCGAGAGCGAAGCCGGCAGTTCGGCAGGAATGGTTCGCTCTGTCGGAGGTCTGCGGCATGTTCAACATCTCGATTGGAACGTGCAGGAGGCTTATCTCCGAGGGGCACCTCAAAGCTGTCAAGCTGCCGGGAATGAACGAGATGAGGGTCAGCAGGAAGGCAATCACCGAATGGGTCAAGGAGGGGGAGAGACTTGAAGCCGTGGACGAGTCCTAACTATGAGGGACGCTCGCCCTGGACGAGCGAAAGCTGGCTCGCGGGCAGGAGGCTCGCAGAGCAGACGGCAAGATGGATTGAGGCGAACGAGGGGGATTTCCTCGCGCTCTACGCAATCGTCAAGGACATTCAGCGGAGCAACCTGCAGGGCCGGCTCCGCGATAGGGTCGTAACCGAGGCCATGAACAGGGGAGTCCGGTTCGAGGACAAGGGGTACATGTTCGCAAACGGGTTGTGGGCGGGGTTGACGCGCTACATGGCGTATTTCGACCCGTCGCTCATCCACAATCCGATTGAGTTCCAGCGCTCCGACATCGACACCTACGGCCTCATTCCCATCGAAGTTAAGGGGGTTTAGATGGAGTACACGAAGAAGGAGCTCGCAATCCTCGGCATCCTCGCCGTGGTGGCGTTCACGGCTCCGTATTGGATGACCGCAATCGCGCTGTGGGCGGGGGTGATCTAGGTGCAGTTCACCAACATGTTCAACCTGCCTTCGCAGTTCGTAGACGCCGCCAAGAGCGAGCACACCTACACGCCCAAGCGCTACAGCGTGACGAGCCTGCTCAAGGGTTCCTGCGAGGCGGTGCTCCAACGCCGCCACGACGACGAGATTGTGCAGGACGTCTCGGATATGGTCTGGCTCATCTTCGGCACCGCCGTCCATAAAATCTTGGAGGAGGGGCGCGAGGAGGACACCGAGCTCAAGGAGTGCTGGATCAGCATGGATGTGCCAGGCACGGACGGCTACGTCATGTCCGGGCAGTTCGACTCGTACAACGACCGCACGGGACTGCTCACGGATTGGAAAACCGCGAGCGTCTGGAAGGTTCAGTTCAACGATTGGGAGGATTACCGAACCCAGCTCCTCTACTACTGCGTGCTCATGCGCGCCAACGGGTTCAACGCCCATGCGGGGCAGGTGGTCGCGCTCTTGAAGGATTGGAGCGCAACGAAGGCGGAAACCGACCGAGACTACCCACAGCACCCCGTTTTCATCATCGGGTGGGAGTACACAGAGTCGGAGCTACGTGCCGCCGAAGCCGCGATCCTCAAGAAGTTCGCCGAGATAGCCGTGGCGGAGGCAACGCCCGATGCCGACCTTATCCCCTGCTCCCCCGAGGAGCGTTGGGAGAAATCCGCCAAGTACGCGGTCAAGAAGAAGGGCAACGTGCGCGCCTCCAAGCTCTGCGACACCGAGGAGGAGGCGCTGGCAATCGTCTCCGAGCTTGAGGAGGCGAACCCGAAGGTCAAGTACGAGGTCGAGCACCGGCCCGCCGAGTACACCAAATGCACCAAGTATTGCACGGTCACAAGATGGTGCCCGTTCTACCAGAAGGAGATTGCAGATGCCGGAGAATAAGGTCACCCGCGCCGACATTAACGCGCGGCTCAAGAAAATCAACATCGGGGGGAAACCCTACGTCACCGTCGCGCAGCGCGTGCAGGGGTTCTGGGAAATGTACCCGAACGGGCGCATCACCATCGAGTGGCTCGTGCTCGAGCCTGATTGGTGCTGCTGCAAGGCGACGTGCTACGACAACGAGGGGCGCGTGATTGCGGAAGGCACCGCCAAGGAGTTCAAGAGCCAAGGGAAGGTGAACGCCACCTCGTTCATCGAGAACTGCGAAAGCAGCGCCGTTGGACGCAGCCTGGGCATCGCCGGGTACGGCTCGGTGGAGTCCATCGCGTCCGCAGACGAGGTTATCCGCGCCACGGGCGCATCGGCTGGAGAAACGCAGAAATCAGACAAGAAAACCGAGGATAAACAGCCGATAGAGGAGCCTAAGAAGCCTGTAGCCAAGCGCAAGCCTTCGCGCATGCAGGAACTCCGCGCCGAATACCTCAAGGCCGGCATCAGCGACCAGGAGGTGAAAAGCCTCCTCGTGCTCAACATCGGGGACAAGAAAACCTCGGAGTACACGGCGGATGAAATGAAGCAGGCGGAGGTAATCATCAGGAGCCTCCTCGACCAGCAGGCTAGGGGGTAGAGCCGTGGTGGAGTTCTACGTTGACGACGAGGAGCTCGACGAACTCGACGACGAGAATATCGGAGACGACGAGGGGTACGACGAGGACTGCGAGGACTACCTCGCAGAGTGGGAGGATTGGTGCGACCACCTTCCTCCCTCCGGACTTATCTACTCATAGGAGGTCGGAATGGAACTCGACCTCTACACGCGCATCCTCGATCTCGGCGAGGAGAACCGCGCACACGCCGAGCACATGCGCGAGGCCGGCTACAAGGCGGCGCGCTACGACCGCGATTACAAGATGCTCCGCGCCAAGAAGGAGATTGAGCTTAGGGCGCTCGGGCATCCCGCGAGCATGGTGAAGGACTTGGCGGAGGGAGACGAGGAGGTTTCCCTCGCCAAACTCCAATCCAACCTGGCGGAGGCTGACGCGGACTCCGACAAGGAGATCATCAACAACAACAAGAAGATTATGGACACCCTCAAGAGCCAGATGGAGTTCGAGAGGGTCGGAAGGAACATGACGGAGGGTTTCTATGAGTATTAACAAGGTTTTCATTTCGGGCAATCTCACCCGCGATGCGGAGTTGGCGCAGACAGCCGGGGGCATGTCTGTGCTCGGTTTCTCGGTTGCGGTCAACGACCGCGTGAAGGATGCGTCCGGCAACTACACCGACCGCCCCAACTTCTTCGACTGCAAGATGTTCGGCAAGCGCGCCGAGTCGCTCGCCTCCTACCTCGCCAAGGGCACCAAGGTCACCATCGAGGGCAAGCTGCGCTGGAGCCAATGGGAGGCGAAGGGCGGCGGAGTCCGCACCAAGGTCGAGGTTATCGTAGACGAGCTGGAAATGTCCACCAGAGCCAATGAGAGCCGCTCTGCGGCCACGTCCGCTCCAGACACGGCTTATGACCTCTACGAGGAAGATTGCCCGTTCTAGGAGGCTTGCGATGCTTGACGACTTCTATGAAAGGGCATGCGAGAAACCCGCCGTGTCCTTGGAGGCCATGACCGCGCTTGTCGGGAAGTACCTCGACTTCCGAGCAATCGACGCCTACGAGCAGTCGGAGGAGGCGGACAAGGCGTTCTTCTCCTTCTGCGATGCGGTCGATAGGGTGTTCCCCGACGAGGCGCAGGCATACGCTGTCGGTTCGCTCATCGCGGGAACCTACCGTTTCCACGAGGACGCGCCCGCATGGGTCATCGCAGACATGGTGAACTCCGTTATCAATCACGTGCCGGAGCTGTGACATGGAGAACGCGAGCGAAGTCTACTATTGGCTCCGGCTCAAGCGCGACTTCTTCAAGCGGCATGACGTGAAAATCTTAAAGGCGATGCCGAACGGCACCGAATACCTGCTTTTCTACCTACAACTCATGGTGGAGTCAATCGACCACAACGGCGAGTTGAGGTTCTCCGAGCTCATTCCCTACGACGAGCAGATGCTCGCGGTCATTACAGACACGAATGTCGATACCGTCCGTGGAGCGATAAGCGTGCTCAAGGGCATGGGTTTGATTGAGGTGTGGGATGACCGCACGATCTACGTCACACATGTGCAGGAACTCATAGGTTCGCAGTCAAAACAGGCCGCAAAGAAGATGGAATACCGGCGCAAGAAATCGGAACCTGAACTTGGAGTGTCCCGAAATGAGGACACGTCAAGGACAAATGTCCTTCCAATGTCCAAAAAATGTCCGACAGAGATAGAGAAAGAGATAGAGATAGATAAAAGAGAAACAAACAAAGAGAAAGGGTTTGCGAAGCCTTCAATCGAGGAGGTACGCGCCTATATCGACGAGAAGCACTACCACTTCGATGCGGAGACATTCTGGAACTTCTACGAGAGCAAGGGGTGGTGGGTAGGCAGGAACAAGATGAAGTCATGGAAGGCGGCATGCGCAACCTGGGAGCGCTCAAGGACGGGGGAGGTGAAGGAGCATGACTTCGGAGAGTACGGAAACGCAGGTTGGTAGGTTCGTCAAGCCGACCTTCACGGAGGAGGAAATCGCGCAGATGCACCTTGCGGCGCAGGCGTGGAAGGCTGAACGGGAGGCCGCCGACAACCGGCACCGCGCGTTCATGGCAAGGATACCGAAGCGCTATGAGGGGGCGGTGCTCGAGGGCGCGCCTCATGGCGATGCACTCGCAAAGTGGGTTTTCGCTCCGACAGATGGGGTGATACTTACGGGAGGCATCGGCACGGGCAAGACATGGCTCGCGAGCGCCACTCTAAAGGCGTTCATGGCGAAGTGGACGTGCTCGGGGAGGTTCATCACCGCAGCGGACTACATAGACGAGTGCCGGGAGGGGAACAAGGAGGCGTACTACTCGCCTCGGGTTCTCGTGCTCGACGACCTCGGCAAGGAACGCGCGAGCGAGTACGTCACGAGCTGCCTGTTTCAACTCCTCGACAAGCGGGTGTCGACGCACCGAAAGACGATCATCACCACGAACTACACGCACCGCGAGCTCCTCGAGCGCCTCGTGGTCGACGGTGACACCACCACGGCGCAGGCGTTCGCCTCAAGGCTCAAGCGCTTCACGGTCGTGAAGGTCGAGGGGGCGGATAGGCGATGATGGAGAAAGACCGCTACAACGGGCGCTCCAAGGCGGAGTGCGAGCGTTACGGCAAACCGAATATCGGCGCGCAGTACGACCGGCGTTTCGTCGATGACGTCCATCACTACAAGCGGCAGCAGGGAGTCCGGTGCGTAGTCTGCGGCGCTATGGCGACCGACACGCACCATTGGCCTCCAATCGGCAAGTCGTATCAGGGTTTGTGGACTATGCGCACGAAACGGGGTTGGTTCGTCCTCAAGCCGAGCCTGTTCGCGCTGTGCCGCTTCTGCCACGACAAGTTCCATCATCAGGCGCTCACGGCGGATTGGGTTTGGGATACGCCCCAATCCGAGGAGGATTACTGGAATGGGGAATTGAGTTGGCAGCTCAAATACATGCCCCACTCCAAGGGATTGTATGAGTTGGGGCATTGGGAGTTCAAAGACCCGCGCTATGCACGCGGTTTCACCTACAAGGAGGTGAGGGGTGAGAATGGAGTCTGGAAAGCGGTTCGAGGCGAGGTTCGCAAGGAGCCTCCACGACCTGCCAGGAGCCTCGATGAGGATTGAGGACGGCGGGGGAGTCGCGAAAAATCAGCAGTACGGTGACTTCTTCTATTGGGATTACGACGGGTTCGATTGGCTCATCGAGTGCAAGGCGACCCGCGAGAAGTCGTTTCCCATCGCGAACCTTAGGGCAGAGCAGATGGCGAAGCTCAAGACGTATCAGGAGGTTTCCGCCCACCACAGGAGCGTAATCGCAATCAACTTCTACGGGCAGAACCTCAAGGAGGTCAACGACTGCATCCTTATCAACTACACCGCCTACGAGCACCTCGTCAAAGCCGCTCTGGAGGCCGGCAGAGCCTCTATCCCGCGCAAGTGGCTGGAGGAGTGCGGAAGGCTCCAAAAGCGGGTTCAGGGAGGCTTGTGGGCGCTCGACTTCGGAGGTTTGGCATGAAGGAAGAACTGAAACGCATCACGAAGAAGCTCCGCCGGGTGGCGGACAACATCGAATTGGAATGGGATGGCAAGCATGAGGTAGTTACCTACGCCGACCTGCCCCTGCGGGAGGTGCTGCGCGTCATGGCGGACGAGTTGGAGAAGGTGGGCGATGGAGAGGAAGGATAGGCTTAGGGCAATCATGCGCGAGCGGAGGCTCACCGCATCTGCGCTCGCGGAGAAGGCGGGCGTGACCCGTTGGTGCATCGACTCCATTCTCTGCGGAAGGCGCGCGGGCACAATCGCGACATGGGAGAAGATAGCCTCCGCACTCGACCTCACCCTCACCGAGCTCTCGGGGAGGTAATCATGCGCTACATATCCCTGTTCAGTGGCATAGAGGCCGCTACCGTCGCATGGGAGCCTCTAGGTTGGGAACCTGTGGCGTTCAGCGAGATCGAGCCGTATTGCTGCAGGCTTCTTGCGGAGCGCTACCCGGACGTGCCAAACCTCGGGGACATTACGAAGATTGAATGGGAGGAAGTGAAACGGGAGTATGGAACAGTTGACGTTGTGGTCGGCGGAAGTCCTTGCCAATCTTTCTCCGTTGCCGGAAAACGCGAAGGACTGCGAGGGCAGTCGGGACTCATGTACGAGTTCATTCGAGCGGTACAAGAGCTCCGTCCTCGATGGTTCATCTGGGAAAACGTACCAGGCGCGCTCTCGGTCGAGCGCGGGCAGGCTTTCCGACAACTGCTTGGAGAAATGGCCGACCTCGGGTACGGTTTGGCGTGGAGAGTTCTGGACGCGCAATTCTTCGACGTCGCACAGCGGCGAGAGCGTGTGTTTCTTGTCGGAAGTCTTGGAGACATGTCCTCCGCCGAAATACTTTTTGACGAAGAAGGCCTGCGAAGGGATTATCAGACGGGCAGAGCGAAACGGCAAGCAATTACCGCCGATCTTGAAGCAGGCCTTGGAGGAGTACATAGCTACACTCTCAAGCTCCGACACACCGGCACCCCCAACATCGGGGGGGGTGCAGGCGCTCTGATGCAGACTGAAGCGTCCGGCACAATCGGCACCTCGCAGGATCAGACATTGTTCCAAAACGGCTGTCTGACCCCTTGGGACGGGCAGGCGGTGAGAGTGTTCAACCCCTACGGGGAGGATGCCGCACCTGCCCTCAACGCCGCAGCCGCCGAGACGGGAACGCCCTCAAAGACAATCATCCAGCAGTCCCCAACCTACTGCATCCAAGGCAAGGTGATAGGCAGGAAGGACAAGGACGCGCCCAACGGCTCCGGCGTCAACGAGGAGGTGTGCTTCACGCAGAATACGGTGGACGTGCATTGCGTCGCGCAGCAGGTCTACTCCAAGCAGCACAGGAGTATGTCCGCGACAGATGCCACGACCTACGTCCCGAGCGAGTGCGCGAACACGCTCAACACCTTCGATGTGGGGGAGTCCCGAGCCAACGAAATCGTCTGCATGACAGACACGCAACCCAACACCTGCATAGTCGCGGGGGGGGGTGCTCTAGGTGCCCTCACGCAGAGAATGTACAAAGACCCGCCCGTGTGCTGCTTTCAAACCTCGGGGAGGTCGTCGGAACCCTATGCGCAAAGGACGGCCCGGGAGGAGTCACAGGACAGTCCTGGTCGGAGGGGAAAATCATCTGCAAGGAGTATCCCTAGCTCAATCTGCGTAGGGAGCGACGCGGGGAAGTCGTCGGTCGACGATGACCTCTGCGGCACGCTCCACGTGGGGGGGGTACGCCGTTCATTGTAGCGAAGTCTCCGAAGGGAAGGTAGTTTGCGTATGGTCATAGCATTTGACTACCACGAGGGGAGCAAGGCACGCTCGTTCGGTGCGGACTTCGACATATCGCCGACCGTCATACGAGGTCATGTTCCCGCAGCAGTTTACGGGGGGGGGTGTTTGATGGCTTGGATAGTGAGAAGGCTCACTCCGAGGGAGTGCGAGCGCCTTCAAGGGTTCCCCGACGATTACACGATGATCGAGAACGCTTCTGACACGGCGCGCTACAAGGCGCTCGGCAATTCGATGGCTGTGCCGGTCATGCGTTGGATAGGAGAGAGATTAGATGAAGTCAACTCAAGAGTTGCTGGGTTGGGTGAGGGTGGACTTGCTGGGGACAATCCCGCCCGATAGGTTCCTGTATCAGTTCCCCAGCATCAAGGCGAAGCCGCTGAAGGGCGTCGACATTCACCACCAGCTCGAGAAGGTCGACGTTGAGCTCCTCGAGGTTTGGGATGAGGTTCCCGCCTGCGACCCCGAGCGCCTCGCCACCGAGCTCATGGACGTCATCCACGCCTGCGAGACCGCGCTGCGGATGATTGAGACGTGGGAGAACTTCAACAGCGATATGGACAAGGTCAAGGAGGCGGTCATCCGCAAGAACCTCGAGCGTGGCTACTACGGTCAACCGCCGGAGACGCGCTGTTTCGCGGTCAAGATGGTCGAGGACGGGCAGAAGCTCCCCGACGTGCATCAGCTCTGCGAGCTCCTGAAGCGGGAGGGGTACACCTCACTCGAGGTCGCTCCGATTGTAAGCGAGCAGTTCGAGGGATTGGCGGGGAACTCTTAGGAGGTGGAGATGGAAGTAGCGCTCATCGACGTCGACAGCAAGATACCGAACCTGGCGCTGATGAAGCTCTCCGCCTACCACAAGCGCCACGGGGACAATGTGAAGTTCTATGAGCCGCTGTTGGATCATCCCGACCTGTGCTACGCGAGCAAGATATTCGACTTCACGCCCGAGCCTGATTATTGGCCCGATTGCGAAATCGTGCGGGGGGGGGTTGCCTATGATAGAAAACTCCACCTCCCCGAGGAGGCCGAGCACATCATGCCGGACTACGGCCTCTACAACTGCGAGTACGCGCTCGGTCGGTTCACGCGGGGTTGCCCCAACAACTGCCCTTGGTGCGTTGTCCCGAGCATGGACGGCCACGAGGTTCGGCAGGTTGCCGACCTCAACGAGTTTTGGGATGGGCAGAAGGTCGTGCGCCTGCTTGACGACAACATCATGGCGGACAGCGACATTTTCTGCCGCGCCTGCGAGCAGTTGAGCAAGGCCGAGGTGAAGGTGATATGGGAGGCGCTCGACATTCGTTTGGTGACACCCGAGACGGCACGTGCGCTCGCGAGTGTGAAGCAGGGCAAGAGCATACACTTCGCCTGGGACAGCCACGCGCAAGACGATGCCGTGCCGCGCGGGTTGAAATACCTCGCCGATGCCGGGTTGAAGCCGTGGAGGTTCATGTTCTACGTGTTGGTCGGGTTCGGCACGAAGCGGGACTACGACCTGTACCGCATATACACCCTGCGCGATCTCGGAACGAACCCTTTTGTCATGCCGTTCGACAAGAACGACAGATACCAACGCGACCTTGCTCGTTGGTGCAACAACAAAGTGCTTTTCAAGTCGATACCACGGTTCGAGGACTACGACTGCCCTACGAACCGAGAAAGGAGTTAGCGTGGAGGTACTCATCAAACCCTGCCCCTTCTGCGGTGGGGAGGCGGCGATTGTGCAAAGTTCCTCGGTTTTTCTCGATTACCGTGTCCGTTGCATGCGGTGCGGTGCGGAAACCGGGATGTACACCACGGCAATCAAGGCGGTACGATGCTGGAACACCCGCGCCGAGCGGACGTGCCGCAACGCAGACAGAACCGGCATTGCAGGCCGCTTCGAGTGCTCCGAATGTGGGTGGGTTGAAGCCGATGAACCTATCTACTGCGGCGGGTGCGGAGCGAAGGTGGTGGAGAAATGAGCGAAGAACTATGGGATATTGCGCTATGGGGATGGGATGCCCCCGAAGATTGCGCACCCGATGAACCGTTCGATGAGCCGCTGTTCGGCGAGCCGCAACCCGTCATGAACGCCAACGGGTTGCTCCCCTGTCCATTCTGCGGCAGCGGAGCAAGCTTGTGGCATCTTGACTACCCAAACGAAGGGCGCGTTTGGGGCATCTTCTGCGATGAGGACGGAGAGATGCACGGACACTTCATCGACAACTACCCGTCGGAGGCTGCGGCTATCAAAGCATGGAACACCCGCGAGGAGCCTATCACACTCATGTCCCCCATCACTACGGTGTCGGAAGGTGAACTGCAAACCTATGTGCCGCTGCGGACGTGTCACGGGGACAAAGTATCACCGTTTGATTGGGGGTGCTCTGCCTGCGGAAGACCTTGGTACGGCTACGTCGTTAAGTATTGCCCATGGTGCGGAGCGAAGGTGGTGGAAGAATGACTGCATGGGAATTGGCTCTCGGTATCGCCGCCGGACTAACGATGTTCGTCGTGGCGGTGTTTCTCATCCTCCTGGGCGTGTCGCTCATCCTAGTCGCGCTTGACGAGCGGAGGAAACGATGACGCGCCGTCCGTGGCGCGAGTCGGAGGATGCGTACATCTGCGAGCAGGCGGGTTACGAGCCGCTGTCCTCGATTGCGGCTCACCTCCGCAGGACTAAGGGTGCCGTGCGGAAACGCGCGTGCGAGTTGCGCAAGACGGGAGCGCTCGGAACCTCGCTAAGGTACTACGAGCCTAAGACGCGGGAGTGCCCCGAGTGCCACGAGCTGCGCTCGCAGTTCTACCGCAACGGCACCTGCAAGGTGTGCAACCTCGAGCGCCTCGTGCGCTCGCACAAGGACACCGCCTTCGAGCTGTGGAGGACGCTCGAGCCGGACTACCAGAGCCGGACGCTCTCGGGTTCGCCGCACTCCGATGCCGACCACGAGGAGGTGCTCTCGTTCGTCAAGGGCGAGCAACCCAAGCGACCGAGCGTGTGCGGCATGACCGATTACATGGCGCGCAAGACGCTCGACGGCTACTACGTGGCGTTTGAGGCTTGGAAGATAGGCGTTCTCGAGCGGCAAATCATCGCGCTCAAGGGACGCGAGCATCGTTGGCGCAAGCATCAGAAAAAGCAGTAACAAAGTTCATAGCAACGAATACGCAGGCGGAGGGCGGTTTTTCGGGACTGCCCTTCGCACACGCGAAACCTACTACACAAAACACGCACAAACAAACGAGATACGTTGCGGTTACTCTGCACACGGTCGGAAGGAGAGAACATGGCAAAAGCGAAGAAGCCGACTAGGAATACCACGGCGCAGTACACGGCGAAAACGCCCACGGTGCGCTACCTCTACGATGCGGGCGATGACCGGAGGGGACTCTCGCGCCAACCCGCAATCGTGGCAAACGAGATCATCCGGGTCGCAATCCGCGTCGAGGAGGACGGGGAGCACCTCAACGTCTGGCAGGTCAACGGCAGCTGGGCGGGGTACTTCCTCGCGGACTTCGACAAGGCGGGCGGCGATGAAGAGCAGGTGTAGCCAATACTGCTCCGCCGCGCTCAAGCGGTTCCTGATGGGCGGGGATGGGTTCGCAATCGTTCCCACGCCCTTCACGGCGCGCCACACCTCCGAGGTGATGAACGCCGAAATCCGCAGGGTAGGCAGGCAGAGGACGGTCACGTGCTGCGTGCGGGACGGGCAGGTCATGCTCATCCGCCTCGCGGTGCGGTCGATGCCGCTGGAACCCGTGGATGAGGTTCCGACACGCGCGAGCCTCGCGCGGGCGACGCTCGACGAGTTCCTGGCGGCAGGGCACGAGAAGGCGGTCATCGAGGGCGGGAAGGCGGAGTACAACGCCTTCTACCGCCTCGTGGGGCGCGGAAAGTACAAAGGAGTGTCCGTCACGATGGCGGACGGTCGGGTTTACCTTGTTAGGAGGGAAGATGGGCGGCAAGGGTAGCGGAGGATATAGGGACGATATGAGCAAGGCGCGGGCAAAGAGTCCCGTCGTCATGGCGCAGAACCCCGAGGTTCCGAACGCCGACACCAACAGGCGCATAATCGCGTTCATCCGCGAGCTCAAGGCGCTCCCGAAAATCACAATCGAGGACATTGACGCGGTGCGGGAGCGCACCGACAAGTACATGGAGCTCTGCGCCAAGCACGGCATCAAGTTTCAGGTGAACGGGTACTGCGTGGCGCTCGGCATCTCTCGGGACGACCTCTCGAGCATCTTCCGTGGCGTCAAGACGTGCAAGGGCATGACCGTCTACCCCGAGGTGGTCGAGGAGCTCCATTGGTGGTACTCCATCATGGCGGCATACGCCGAGGCGAGCCTGAACGAGAAGAACACGAACCCGGCGGGTGACATTTTTCTGCTCAAAAATCACTTCGGATACCGCGACACCCGCGAGGAGACGGTGGTGCGCGTCGATGCCACGCCGCAGCTCGCGAGCGGGGAGGACGCGGCGAGGAAGTACGCGGAACTCGTCGGAGTCGAAATCGTGTCCGTAGAGGACGCTCAAAAGAAACTGCCGGAGAAAAGCTGACACGACTATCACGCGACTATGAGAAACCCCTCCGCTCGGAGGGGTTTTTCTTTTGCGACTATGGCGCGACTATCCCTGCTGTTCGGGGTTCACGGGCACGGGCGGGTACTCCCACTCCACCCTCACTCCCTCGTATTCGACTATCGACGCCACCGCGATGCTGATACCGTTCTCAACGGAGAAGTAGCCGGGCATGCCGCTCCTCTCGTAGATCGGCTGCGAGCGCCAATAGGTGAGCGTGACCTCGCTCGCGCCGCTGTCGAGTATCTTGTCGGCGCGCCGCGCCACCTCGTCGTCATGGAACCGCTTGACCCGGCGCACGTAGTCGAGCACGTCGGCGGGAACGGGGAAGTGACGCTTCTTGGCGTTCTCCCAATTCGACACATCGCCGATTGCCACTCCGAACTTCGCCGCCAAGTCCTGCTGTGTGAGGCCGACCAGGGTGCGCACCGCGCGCAGCTCCGCCCTCTCCTTCCGGTCTTGCATCATCTGCTGTTCGTCCATCTTCTTCCCTTCCGTCTTGCGACTATCATTCGACTATGACGCGACTATCCGCCGCGACTATCACCCGACTATCCCGCGAGCTTCCCTTCCCGTTTCCAGCGGTAGTAGGTTGCCTGCGACACCCCGAGCGCCTGCATGGCCTCGGCATCCTTCATGCCTCGGATCGCCTCGATCTCCTCGGCACCGAGCTCGCGCGCCTTGCGGCCGGTGTACTTGCCCTCCGCTTTCGCGAGGGCGATGCCCTCCGCTTGGCGCTGCCTGATCTTCTCGCGTTCCGTCTGCGCAACCCAGGCAAGCAGATTGAGCACCATATCCTCGAGCAGCTTTCCGACTTCCCCCATGTTGCGGAAGTTTTCGGAGTTCATAAACTCGAGGTCGAGCGCCACCACGTCCACGCCCTGCTCCCGGGTGAGCTTGCGCCACTCGGCAGTCACCTCGTCGTAGTTGCGCCCGAGGCGGTCGAGGCTGTCGATCACGATGACGTCGCCACGGCGCACCACCCGGCGGAGCGCGTTCCATGCGGGCCGGTCGAGGCTCTTTCCGCTCGCCTTATCCACGAAAACGCACTCGCGGCTGATGCCGAGCGCGTCCATCTTCTCAAGCTGCCGGCCCTCGTTCTGCTCGGCGGAGCTCACTCGCACGTATCCGTATCTCATGGTCGATCCCTTCTGCCCTCGCGGGCCGTCGTGTGAGGCTCTGTAATGCCCTACAGCGCCCCGTTTTCCCTTGCCTCGGTGTCTTGCCCCTGATGCGCGATATAGGCGCGGATAGCGTCTTTCACGGCCCGGGACTTGTTCTCCGTCGCATCAAGGAACGCGATAATATCGGCATCGCCGCCGACGTAGAAGTGCAGCGTGATTGAGCGCATATTGCCCTTGCGCCACTTCTTCACCGCCCGCTTCTGTGCCTCCGTCTGCGTCATTTGTTCCTCCATTCCGACTATTTCGCGACTATCGACAGATGATAGCACATTCTAGGGGAATGTGCTATCTCTATCGAGAGCTACTGCCGCCAGATGTTCGGCGTACCGACTTGGCGGGATGCGAGTTCTTCATTCGCGCACCGGATGATGTGCACAGCGTCCTCGATCTCGCCGATCTTGTCATCATTGATCCACTCCAGCGTGTCCGCCAGGTCGAGCGTAACATCCGGGAACAGGCGCTCGCCGTTCAGCATCCCCACCAGCGCCGTGGAGACGAACCGCACAGCGTCCACCACGTCCTCGATCATAAGCGGGTTGCGGGTTCGGCGCGTGCTCAGCATAATATCGTAGGCGGACATGAAAAGAGCTCGTTTGTAGTTTTCCATCGTAACCTCCATTCAACTATCGACTATCGCAGCACTTCGACTGTAGGGGATCAGATAAGGTCGCGCACGTTGCGCCAGGTACCGGCCTCATAGCGGCACCAGGCTATATACTCACCTTCCGCTTGGCGCATGGCCTTTTCCACAAACCACGGTAGGCTGTTCTCGCGGCTAACAGTGAAAACATCCAGCGGACACCCGTCCTCATCATCCTCATCGAATGTGTACCGGACAAGTTCCAAGGACATATACTCCACGGTATCAAGACCACGCGCGGCCTTGACGAGCTTGTATCCCTCGCCCTTGAGCATATCAATCCACGCCTTGTGATAGGCGCTAAGGGCATGTTCCTCGCTATCCCCGTAATAGAGTTCGTTCCCCTCGCCTCCGCAGGGCAATCCCCATGAATACGTCCGGCGGCCTCCCTCGGTTGCTGCGAACACCTCGCGCTCGATAACTGCATACTTTTCTTTCGTCATCTCTTCCTCCGTTCCATCGTTTCCGACTGTTGCGACTGTTGCGACTATTGCAACTATTGCGACTATTACGGCAGCACACCGCCACCGAGGCACCGAGCAGGTGCCCCGGCGTGGCGATGTGCTAGAACCTCACAATCTCGCGCACGTTGTACCCGGCATCGGCCGCCAGGTTGCGGAAGAACCTCACATCCTGCAGCCGCGCGATCTTCTCTTTTCGGTTGGGATCACTCGCGAACACCTCGTGCACCGTCTCGGCCTCCGTTTCGCCGTCACGCACCAGGGCCGACGAGAAGTACACGCCGCGCGCCACCTGTTCCGCCGTGAGTTCCTTCTTTTCCCGCTTCCACATGTTGAACCCCTTCCGCCTATTGGCTTTCGACTGTCTCGGCAAGTTTGCCGCAGATAGGGCAATCGCGGGATTGCCCTAGGTTGCGAGAAACTAGCAGAAAACCGCGCTTTTCTTTATCAGTCTGCACGCCGAGAGCAGAGCGCGCGCCTGCACTTCGAGCAACTCGACGCCGCCCGGAGCCGTGCTAGAGTCGCGCCGCTTTTCGTACTTGCGGAATTCGCTAGGCGTCAAGTAGTGGCGCGCAATATCTTCATTGTACACGAGCGCGCAACCGCCCCACGAATAGACGCGCCACGCCTCGAGCCGGTGCCCGTCGAGCGAACCGCAAAAGAGCTTGATTGTGGAGTCTGCCCCGTTAAGCAGTCGAGTCTCGAGCGCGTCGAAGTTGTCGAGCTCGAGCACGTCGCGCGCGTCGAGATTGTCGATCATCTCGAGCGCGTCGTGCATGATCGCGCGCCTGTAGTAGGTGCGCTTGTCGGCGTTCCTGCCGATGTTTTTGATAGTCTGCTGTACGTCTAGCATTGCTCTATATCCCTTCTGCCCTGCCTGGGCGCTTGACTCGGGCCATTTTGCCCGCCGGGGAAAGTATAGCAGGTGCTACTATAGCGCGCAAGTGATCTTTGCGAGATTGTGCGCATAATTTGCGAGCTATTCGCCGCGCTGCCGCTTGCATTATATAGTGCAGTCTGATAGACTATCCGCGAGGCGGAAAAGCCGCCGAGACTACCGCCCAGGCCGGGCAGAAAGAGAGATAAAGATGCTAGTATCAGAAATCAACCCCACCGCCGCCGAGATCGCCGCGCGCTACGGTATGGAACCCTTCGACGCATACGAGAACGAGAACGGCGAGCGCTACCCCGTGTACAGCCTCGACACCGAGAACGGCGAGAAATTCGCGCTTGTCGGCTTCACGCCGAGCGGCCCGCACTTCGTGCAGGTGTTCGAGAACGACGGAACCGCGCAGGAGTTCCCGTTTTGGGGCAACCCCGCGCGACTGTGCGAGTACGCCGCCGAGCTTCTCGGCGTGCTTGTCTACCATGTGACTATTGACGGGAGCGACTTCAAAACCACGAGCAGCGGATTGTGTGCGCGCGTAATCGCCGAGAACGTGCGCAACCTCGCAACGCGGATAAACTCGCCCGCCGTGGTGGAAGTGTTCGCCCTGAACACCGAGACTGGCGAGACGTGGCGCGCCGAGTAGAGCGCACCAGGACACGCCAAACGCAAGGCCCGCCATATTCAGCGGGCCTTCTCTTTTCGACTATGTCCGGACTATGGCAAAAAGCGAGGGAGGCGGCATAGCCGCCCCCCTCGAAACTCTAGCGCCCCGCCTTACTGCATGGTGCCATAGTCAAAAAATGCGCCCCTCGCAAGCCTCCGCAACCCTTCGGCCGTGTTGGCGTCGATGCCTTCCTCGTCGAGCCCGTAAGCCTCGAAAAACGTTTCGAAATCGGCATCCCGCAGGATATAACCCGTTTCGTAAAGCTCGATGCGCCCGCCGTCGTTCCTGTCGTAGACAATGGCGAAAACGCCGCCGCCGGTGTCCTCGAGATGCCACCCGCAACCGAGTGCCGCGTACGCGTGCTCTTCAAGCCGTTTCATATCCTCGCGCGTTTCGATGTTAAATAGGTTCTGCATTGTGTCCCTTCTTCCCGCCTTGCCAGGCTCTAGACTCGCCGCCCCTTGCGGCTTGAGGACACTATAGCAGGGAGTGCTACAGCGCGCAAGAGGGAAATTGAAGAAAGCCAAAGAAACCCGCCTACAGCCTTACAGATAAGGGAAAGCACCGAGAACCCGAACCCGCAGAGATAGAGCTCTACAGGGCACGAGAGAGCGCCACGCGCGCGCCCTGGTGCGATGAACCGCCACGCGCTGCCCGGTTGGGCAGAGCACGCGCCGAACCCGTGAGAGCCTCCGAGAGCCTCGGAGGGAGGGAGGGAGGGCAGACACACGCCACCGCACGAGATCGAGCCTTGCAGGGCACGAGAACGCGCCACAGAGGGCACCCGCGCGCCGTGGTAGTGTCTGCCCGTGTTCGCCGCCGAAGGGCAGAGCATCGAGCACGCCGAACCCGCCGAACATGGGAAGAGACTCACCCCCGCGACTATTCGAGCCTACCAAAACCGCGCGCGCCGTGCTGGAAACTGCCGCGCCACCTCGGCGGACTATCCGCGCCTATCGTTAGGCTATACCCTATTTGAACGCACAATATATAGTGCGCCTGAACCCCAAAAAGGGCACCCCACACCCCAAAAACCGCGCGAGAGCATGCCGCCGAACCCCTCCGAGGCACCCCCACCCCGCGCTGCCGGAGTGAAAAAATGCCGTCTTACCCCCTCGAATAGCCGAAATCTGCAAAAGCGCCCTCTGCATAAAATGCCAGAAATCAGGCGGTAACTCTGCATAAAAATGCCAGAAATCAGGCGGTAATACTCCCGAAACTGCATAAAATGCCGAAACGAACCGAAATAACCCCCCATGCGGAGGGTTTCTTAGCGGATAACCTGTACGCCGAAAGGAGGAGGCCATGTACCAGCAGTTCCTCGATGCCCTCATATCAACGTTGGATGACACGCTCTGCGCCGAGCAGATAACCGATGCCGTATCCCTCCTCACGTCCTTCAAGGAGGAGGAGCCGGTCATCGAGCGCGCCTACAACCGCTACATGAGGGACTTCGCCTCCAAGAAGGTGGTGCAGGCCGCCATGACGGACACGGACGTCGCCTACCACCTCCTCGCGATGGTCGAGCAGATGCTCGAGATCGACTGCCGCGACGACTTCGACGCCTACATGCTGTTCATGGAGTGGGGGAGGGAGCCTGACAAGAGGTTCTACCAACCCAGGAGGCACGTGCTCTACCCGATTGTCCAGGACTTGCAGGACTTGTTCGACGACAAGCTGGACTTCCTATCGTATTCCACCCCTCCGAGAGTGGGGAAGTCCACATTGGGGTGCTTTTTCGTCTCATTCGTCATGGGGAGCCACCCCGAGCGCGCCAACGTCATGTCCGGGTTCTCCGACAAGCTGACCTCCTCGTTCCACATGGAGGTTCTCTCGATTATCACGGACTCGGAGACGTACCGTTTCCAGAGGGTGTTCCCGGATGCCCGCTTCAAGAAGAAGGACATGGCGAACGAGACGATACACCTGAAGAACGTCCGGCGTTTCCCCACGCTCACCTGCCGGTCGGTGGAGGGCACGCTCACGGGTGCCGTGGAGGTCGGGCGCGATGCCCTGCTCTACTGCGACGACCTCGTGGAGGACTACGAGGAGGCGATGAACCGCGACCGCATGGACAACCTCTACTCCGCCTACCTCAATCAGCTGAAAGACCGCATGCTCGACGGTGCCAAGCAGCTCTTCATCGGAACAAGGTGGGTTCCCAACGACCCGATTGGGCGCATAGAGGAGCAGTACAGGGGAAATCCCCGCTATCGCTTCACCTCCCTTCCCGCGCTCGACGGCGTTCCCTGGGAGGAGGAGCGGGACGGGAGGGTGATAAGGCACCCGCTGGGCAGGTCGAACTTCGAGTACCAATACGACCTCGGGTTCTCGACCGAATACTACGAGGACATGTACCAATCGCTCCTCATAGCCGGGAACGAGGACGCATGGTCGGCAAAGTACATGTGCTCCCCGTATTGGCGGGAGGGCGTACTCTACACGATGGATGAGCTGAACTTCTACGAGGAGCTCCCCGAGGGCGAGCCTGACGCGGTATTGGCGGTATGCGACACCAAGACGAAGGGCGCGGACTACTGCGTGCTCGTCATAGGATATGCCTACGGCCTCTACCACTACATCGAGGAGGTCATCTGCTCCGACAGCCTCATGGAGAACATAGTCCCGAGGATTGTGGACGCGCTCGTGCGCAACAGGGTGCAGATATGCCGGTTCGAGAGCAACGTGGCGGGAGGGACAATCGCGAAGGAGGTCGAGAACGCATGCCGCCTCAAAGGCTTGGCAATCGACATGCGCACGAAGTACTCGACCGAGAACAAGGAGGTGCGCATCGAGGCGGACGCGGGTTGGGTCAAGCAGCGGTGCATGTTCAAGGCGACCTCGGAGCGCGAGTATTCGCTGTTCCTCAAGTTCCTCACCACCTACGCGGTCAAGGCAAATCACAAGCGCGAGCATGATGACGTCCCCGATGCCATGAGCCTCTACAAGAGGTTCGTCGACACCACGGCCATGGCGCGCGTCCAGCCGGTCAAGCGCATCTTCTAGGTACTTAGTCGGGATACTGCCCTGCGACGGGTTTCCTCCCGTTTACGGTCGCGAAGGGCGGAGCGCGCGCACACACACGGAAATTGGGCAGGCGCATCTCCGCCCGTAGCGCGTCGATTAAGGAGCACACATGGGAGAATTGTCGACATTCACGGTCATTCCGCCCTCGCGCCTGATGCTCGGAAGGCGCAGGATATACTCGAAGGACAACTACTGCGATGCCAGAAACATCCGCAGGATACTCGCCGAGGCCATCCCCATCCACGCCGCCAACGCAGACGAGATCCGCTACCTGTGGAATTACTACAGGGGCAATCAGCCTGCCCTCTACCGCACCAAGGAGGTGCGCCCCGAAATCTGCAACCGCATCGTCGAAAATCACGCCCAGGAGTGCGTGAACTTCAAGATCGGCTACCAGCTCTCCGACCCCGTTCAGTACATCTCCCGGGCGGGCCAGGACAACGAGGAGGACTCCGAGCAGATCAAGAACCTCAACGACCTCATGTTCGCCGAGGACAAGGCATCATCCGACCACGACCTGTTCGAGTGGGAGTGCATCTGCGGCGTAGGCTACCGCATCGTACTCCCGGATGAGCCTTACGATTGGGAGGTCGGCACCGCGCCGTTCAAGATGCACGTGCTCGAACCCATGAACACGTTTGTCGTGTACTCG
Organism: Atopobiaceae bacterium; assembly: GCA_017652285.1. GTDB lineage: Bacteria > Actinomycetota > Coriobacteriia > Coriobacteriales > Atopobiaceae > RUG440. Next base: position 12,213 of record JAGCBF010000031.1, on the reverse strand, counting down.
CCCGAGTACGACCACCGACCGCTCTGCGGCGTCTACATCACCAAGGACACCGAGGGACAGCCTATCTACTCCGTCTACACGCCTGTTGAGTTCTTCAAGGTCGTCGGGGACGTCATCGTAGAGCAGAGAGTCCATATCCTCGGCTCAATCCCCATCATCGAGTACGACCTGAACAACGCGCGAATGGGCGTTTTCGAGAGTGTGCTCCCTATCCTCGATGCCATGAACGCAATCGAGTCGAACCGCCTCGACGGCATCGAGCAGACCGTCCAGAGCCTCATGAAGTTCGTCAACTGCGACGTGACGCAGGATGACTTTGTGGCGATGCTTCAGTTGGGAGCCGTCAAGGTGACCGCAGTCGACGGCATGCAGGGGGACGTGGAAATCCTGCACAACGACCTCGACCAAGGGCAGACGCAGGTCACCAAGGATGACCTCTACCAGGCGTTCGTCAACATCACCGGCATGCCGAACCGCAGCTCGGGTTCCGCCTCGTCCGATACGGGCGCGGCAGTCCTCTTGAGGGACGGCTGGACGCTCGCCGAGTCGCACGCCAAGTCCTACGAGCTGCAGTTCAAGAAGGCGGAGCGGGACTTCCTCCGGGTCGTGCTCAAAATCTGCTCCGCAGCCAAGAATGAGAACATCCACCTCCGGGTGCGCGACATTGACATTGCCTTCAACCGCAGGAATTACGACAACATCCTGACGAAGTCCCAAGTCCTCACCACCATGCTCGCGACCGAGAAGATACACCCGCTGCTCGCGTTCCAGGCGTGCGGCCTGTTCACCGACCCCGAGGCGGCGTACCTCATGTCGGTGGAGTACCTCGCCGAGCACGAGCAGGAGCCGCAGTTGGATGACGGCACGGTCGCGCTCGCTATGGAGAGTGCGGCGGGACAGCCTGAACTGAATGTTTAGGTACTTAGTTCGCATAATTCCTCTCCGTCATGGGGATGCAACCCCCGTTATCAACAGCGTAGACAAGGAGAGTTTATGAAACGCGAGACTGTATTGCAGAAGCTCCAGGAAGTCCAGGACGGCGATTACGCCAAGGTGCTCGACTTCATCATGGACGAGAACGGCAAGGACGTGAACACCGCCAAATCGCCGCTCAAAGCCAAGGATGAGAAGATTGCGGCGCTCGAGGCGGAACTCAAGGCGCTCCAGGACGAGAAGGAGAAGGCGGAGCAGGCCACCCTATCCAAGGAAGAGTTGCTCCAACGGCAGCTGGACGCGGTTGCCAAGAAGCAGGCCGAGTTGGATACCAAGACGAACCGCGTCGGAGCGGCGGCACGGCTACAGGAGCAGGGCATCACCGGCGAGCAGGCGGAGAAGATACTCAACCGCATCGTCTCGGCGGATGCCACCGCCACGAACGACACCGTGACCGCCTTCCTCGAGGCGTTCGCGGCGCAGAAGGCCGCAGTAGAGGCCGCCACGAAGAAGTCGCTCCTCGGTTCGACGCCGACCCCGCAGGGCAATGCAGGCTCAACGCCGGCGATGACCAGAGAACAGTTCGCCGGAATGACCTATCAGGAGCGCGCAGAGCTCTACAAGTCACAGCCTGAACTCTACGCGCAGCTCACGAAGCAAGGAGAGTAAAACATGCCTGTTTCCCCTAACGCAACGCTGCTCACCAACCTCATCGACCCGCCTGTTTTCGCGGACTTGCTCGACGCCAAGCTGATTGACAAGCTGGCGTTCGACCGCGTGATGACCGTTGACCGCACCCTCGTCGGGCAGCCTGGCTCCACCATCACCATCCCCGCCTTCAACTACATCGGCATGGCCTCCGACATTACCGAGGGCAACGACATTCCGATTGCGCAGTTGACCCCGGCCACGGACTCCGCCACCATCAAGATGGTCGGGCAGGCCGCCGAAATCACCGACGTCGCCGCCCTGTCCGGTCTCGGCGACCCCATCGGCGAGGCCGCCAAGCAGCTCGGCCTGTCCATCGCCGACAAGATCAACAACGACGCCGCCGCCATCCTCGCGGGCATCACGGGCACTATGGCGCACGCCAAGGCCGGCGCGTCCATCGTCGCCGACGACGTCGCCGACGCCCTCGCGCTGTTCGGCGAGGACATTGACGGCCTCAAGGTGCTCTACGTCGACCCCACCCTCTACGCCGATCTCCGCAAGTCCGGCAGTTGGCTCCCCGCCTCCGACGTTGCCGCCGACCTCTATGTGCGCGGCGTCATCGGCATGGTTCAGGGTTGCTTCGTCGTGGTGAGCAACCGCGTCACCGCCGGCGAAGCCTACATCGTCAAGCCGGGTGCCCTGCGCCTGTACCTCAAGCGCGACACCAACATCGAGTTCGCGCGCGACATTCTGGCGAAGTCCACCGTCATTTCCGCCGACAAGAACTACGTCGTGCACCTGTATGACGCGAGCAAGGCTATCCGCATCTACTAAGGAGGTCGCAATGGCTGACAACAGCACTATGATGCTCCGCCGCGCCCGCCGCCGTGCAATCCAGCGGAATACCAACGGCTACCTCGTCAAGAAGCGCTTCGAAGAGAGCGAGGACGACGACGGGAATGGGCAGCAGGAGTAGCCATGACTGACGCAGAGATGACCGCGATGGTAGAGGCTATGGTGGATGACGAGCGGTACGCTACGGTCATTCCCGCCTACCTCGAGTTGGCAAAGGGCGCTGTAGTTGCAAGGCTCTACCCGTACCGCGAGGCCGATTGGAGCGATGTGCCGCAGAGGTTCCATGCGCGAACCTGCGAGATCGCCGTCTATCTGCTGAACAAGCGCGGTGCGGAGGGAGAGACGCAGCACACCGAGAGCGGCGTCTCGCGCACCTACGAGTCCGCCTCCATTCCGCCGTCCATGTTCGTCGGGATCACCCCGTTCGTGGGCGTGCCTGCGGAGGTGCTGTAATGCGGAACCTGTACCGGGACACGCAGGGCGTGTGGGTTAGCCTGTACGAGTCGAAGGAACGGCTCATCGAGAACGGAGAGTGGACGGGTGAGTACCTTATCACCCGTTCCACCCCGTTCCGGGTGTTCCCCACGATCACGGCCTCGCGAGGCTCGGTCAATCACGAGGTATTCGGCATCGACCTATCCTACGACCGGACTGCCACCTTCGCCTCGACCGACACGGGCATCACCGAGACAGCCGTTTTCTGGCTCGAGTCGGAGCCTGCCTTCGATGGTGCGGGAAACCTGATTGTGGACTCATACGGCCAGCCGACAGTCCCCTGGGATCATGTGGTCGAGCTCGTCGCGGTCAACCGGAACTACACCGCAGTCGCGCTTAGGAGGGTTGAGGTTCGATGAAGATTGAACTGTCACTTTCCGAGAAGTCGATTGACGACGCCATCGACCGTATCGAGCAGGCGAAGGCGAACCTCCGCTACTCGACCGAGCAGATGGTGACCATGTTCGGGCAGATTATCATGCTCGGAGCCGACGCCTATGCGCACGAGATTACGGGCGACCTCAAAGGCAACATCCAGGAGAACATGGCGGCTATGGAGACAATCGAGAGTCCCGAGTTCGTGTTCACCACGGAGGCCGTAGTCGACGTCGAGGCTCACACCCGAGACGGGCGTTGGCGCACCCGCCACCGCAAGAGCACATGGATGGGGCAGCACTACGCCCGCACGGAGAACGACCGCGAAGGCGATGGGCGGAGCCACGATTACATGTCGAAGGCAGTCCGCGAGGCTAAGGAGGCGTATCCGAGCATGGCACAGGCGGTGAACCTATGATCCAGATTGAACAGCAGGTGCTCAACGAGGTCGCAGCGCTCGTGGACGCGAACTACCCCGGCACGCTCGTGTCGAACACGCCGATGATTACGCCCGCGCAGTTCCCTTGCGTGGCTGTCTACGAGCAAAACAACACCGTCGTTAGGGAACGGGCGGACTCCTCGCACATCGAAAAGTTCGCTAACGTCACCTACGTCGTCGACGTGTCCTCGAACAAGCGCGTCGGAGCCAAGTCGGAGGCGTTCACAATCCTGAACACCATCGACGAAATGCTCTACAAGATGAACTTCACCCGCGTCGGCCTCCTATCGAACGATATGGTCGCAGGCGCGAGATACTACCGTTTAACCGCCCGATACACCGTGATGGTCGGGCATGATGGAACCTTATACAGGAGGTAATGAATATGGCAAGAACGACCGAAAACACGTTCCTGATGCTCGGCAGCGGCTCCCCGATTGCCTACAGCAAGCTCGTGGACATCAAGGAGTTCCCCGACCTCGGCGGCGCTCCGAACACCGTTGACGTGACCACCCTCACCGACCACCAGCGCGTGTACCTGATGGGCCTGAAAGACCCCGGCATCCTCGAGTTCACCGCGAACTACGACGCCACCGACTACGCCACCATCGCCGCCCTGACCGGCGAGCAGGACTTCGCCGTTTGGTTCGGCGTGGACGTTTCCGACCAGCCTGACGGCAACGCCGGCAAGTTCGAGTTCAAGGGACAGATTACCTGCTGGGTGGCCGGCGGCTCCGTTGAGGCCGCTGTGGACATGGGTATCGCCATCACCACCAGCACCGAGATTACCAAGGCTTAGTACGCAGATTGCGTACCTGAATACCGTACAGGAGGAAACCCGCCATGCCAGAGAACGAAGTCACGGCAACCGAAGAAACCCCGCAGCCGCCGAAACCCGTCTACTTCACCTACAAGGGGACGGACTACACCCTCGAGTTCTCCCGCAACACCGCCCGCATCACCGAGGAGCGCTACAACATCGACGTCGCGGAGATTACACAGCACGTCATGTGCGCGCCCGACCTGTTCAAGGGTGCGCTCCTCCTCCACCACCCGAATGTGGGCGGCAAGCTCGCGGGGGAAATGTGGGAGGCCATGACCGAAAAGCCAGCGCTCCACCTGCGCCTTATGACGCTGTTCATCTACACCGTGTCCTCGGTGTTCGAGGAGCCTGACGAGGGAAACGGGGTGAGCTGGCAGTAGAGCAGTCTCCTGCCGGCAGAAAACCGATTGCGCAGATATTCAGGGAGCAGTTGCCGTACTTCATGGCCATCGGCATGAGTGCCGATGAGTTCTGGCACGGTGACTGCTTCCTCACGCAGGCGTACCTCAAGAAGGAGAAAATCGCGCGTGACCGCCGAGACTTCGAGGAGTGGAAGCAGGGGTTGTACTTCCTCGACGCCGTTTCCGTGGCGATAGCCAGGGGCATCAACGGCAAGAAGGCCGATTACCCGAAGGAGCCTTACGGGTTAAAGACGCCGACGAGGAAGGAGCAGACCATGAAGGAGAACGTGGCGGCTTTCGAGGCGTTCGCAGCCGTCCATAACGCGAAGAAGAAGGTGGAAAATGGCGGGTGACCTCGAAGATATTGTCATAGAGATAAAATCAGACGCACGATCCGCTGCCAAGGCGCTCGGGACGCTCGGCTCCGCACTCGGGTATGTCAAGAAGAACCTCCCGAACGGGAACAGTCTCACGGAGTTCGCAAACGGCATCACCATGCTTGCCAATGCTACCGGCAAGCTCGCCTCTGTATCGCCTGACGGCCTCGACAAGCTGACCCGCCTCGGGCACGCAATGTCCGGCATGAAGGGCGTCAAGTTAAGCAAGACCGTTGTGTCCGGCTTGGAGGGCATGGGTGCCGCATTGAGCGGTATCGCGAACATCCCAGACTCCGCAATCTCCAAGCTCGGGCAGATCGCCAATCAGCTCTCAAAGCTCCAAGGCGTAGACCTCCGAGGCTTTTCAAGCGCGACACGCGCGGTCAGCGGCATGGATGATGCCGCGCTCACCAAGATAGGCAACAACGCCGATACCTCAATCTACCGCGCGCAGGCCGCCATAACAAAGACAGACCAGCTTGCAGGTAACTCCGACATTGCGCGCATGCGCGAGGAGATGCAGGCTTCGATAGATACGGTTCGCAAGCTGAAAGAGCAGCTTGACCGCCTCAACAGCGCCGAGGTCAAGGACAAGGAGGCAATCAAGAAAACCGCCCAGGCGCTCAAAGACCAGACGGCGAACCTCAATCAGCTCACCACGAAGATGAACGCGGCGCGTTCCTCCATCACGGCAACCGACCGCGCTATGGCGGAACTCGACACGACCGCGAAGCGCACGAACAGCGCGCTTAGCAGCATCTTGAGCGTAATCTCATTCGGGGCAATCACCCGTGGCATAGGCTCCGCAATCACCGAGTCTATGGAGTACATCGAGAACCTCAACCTGTTCACCGTCGCTATGGGGAAGTACACGGACGCCGCGCTCGAGTACGGCGAGACCGTGAACCGGGTCATGGGTATCGACATTTCCGATTGGATTAGAAATCAGGGCATCTTCATGACCCTGCTTAGAGGTTTCGGCAACGAGGAGTCCCGCGCCTACCTCATGTCGCAAAACCTGACCCAATTAGGCTACGACCTTTCCTCGCTGTTCAACATCGACTTCGCCGACGCCGCCACGAAGCTCCAATCCGCCATGTCCGGCGAATTGGAACCGTTGAGACGTCTCGGTTTCGACCTCTCGCAGCAACACCTGAACGAAATCTCCGAGGAGCTCGGCCTCGGCAAATTGGTGCAGGACATGAACCAGGCGGAGAAGGCGGAGCTGCGCTACTACGCAATCCTCAATCAGGTCACCATCGCCCAAGGTGATATGGGCCGTACACTCGTCAACCCCGCCAATCAGCTCCGCATCCTCCGAGCCAACGTCACGCAGGCCGCCCGTGCAATCGGCAACATCCTCCTGCCCGCCATGAACGGCATCCTGACGGTCGGCATCGCCGTGGCGCAGGTTATCCGAGACGTGGCGCAGGAAATCGCCTACTTGGTAGGCTACGCCATTCCCGAGATCGACTACTCGGGCGTGTCCTACGGCACCGACGAGACGGGAGCGCTCGCAGACGAACTCGACCGCGCCACGGGTAGCGCGAAGGCGCTCAAGAAGCAGTTGCTCGGGTTCGATGAAATCAACAACATCTCCCCGCCATCCTCCGGCGGGCGCGGCAACAGACCCGATGACTTGGGTTTGGGATTGAACTTCGACCTGCCGACCTATGACTTCCTCGGCGATGCGGTGCAGACGAACGTGGACAAGGTGAAGAAGGCTATCCACGGCCTCGGGGCAACGCTCGAGATACTCGCAGGGTTGAAGTTAGCCAAGAAACTCGGGGATATTGTGTCGAAGTTGAGAACAGGCTCAAACCTCATCGGAGCGCTCGATATTGCCCGTATCCTCGGAGGCGCGGATGCCGCGAAGTACCTCAAGGTCGGCGAGAAGGGCGCTAAGGCGCTTGAGACGATAGGCAAGGGTTTCGAGAAGGTCAAGAAGGCGGTCGAGGCAGTCAAGACCTCGAAGCTCGTCACGGGACTCACCAACTTCTTGAAGCCAATCGGCGAAATGATTACCAAGATACCGATTGTCGGCACCGTAGTGAAGGGTTTAGGCAAGGCGTTCCTCGGCCCGGTCGGTGATATTCTGCTTGCAATCGACGTTTTCAAGGCAATCTCTAGCGGTGTGAATTGGCTAAAGGACGATGCCTTCCGTTTCGTTGCCGAAGATCCGTTCGGCGCTGTTTCCGATAGCGTCATGTCCGCTATGGGCGATATGTCGGGTGTTATCGAGGATGCCTATATCACCTTGCAGACGCTCGACCTATCCAATGCCATCATATCCCCCGAAGATGCCGCCGTCGTCAAGTCGCAGATTGACGAGATAGTAGAAGCCGCCAAAGCCAACCTCGATAGCAAGCTCAATACGAACCTCGCGAACATCCGTATCCTCGGAGGGGCCGTCGGTATGGCGGAGGAGGATATGGCGCACCTCGAGGAGATATTCAGGCAGGCAGCGGACTTAGCGAAATCAAACCTCGACAGATGGGCGGAGGAGCTGACCGGCATCTACTCTACCGCCGCAGAGAACGGCGGGTATATCTCGCAGGAGGCTGCCGACCGTGCGAGCACCCTGCTCGACCGCATCACGAGCGAGTACCTCAAGACTGTCGGTGCTACCACCGAGGAGATAGACGCGATTACCGCCGCGTTCAACTCGGGGCAGACGAAGGCCGCTGCGGAAATGGCCTCGAACATCATCAGGTCGGCGCAGGAGGAGAAGAAGGGACGCATCGACGCGGCCCAAGAAGCCTACGACCAGCAGATGATGCTCATTGAGGACATGAAGCAACTCGCTCCCGATGAGTACGCGAAGTACGGCAAGGACATGGAGGCGGAGGCCGCCCGGACTAGGGACGCGCAAATCAGGATCGCCGAAGATACCTACGACAAGGTCATGGAAAAGACGCGGACGGGGTTGAGCGCCCTCGACGGCTACATAGATTGGGAAACCGGCGAAATGTTCTCCACGGTCGAGAAGTGGGCCAATGACCTTGATGAGAAAATCTCAAGCAGCATGGGCCTATGGGATGCGCAGACGCAGGCTATGATTGCCAACTCCTCGCTCCTTATGGGATCAGTCGAGGCCGATGCCGACGCGGTTACGAGTTCGCTAGGCTCAATGGCAACAGCCTTCGAGAACTACGGCTCCCGCATGCGTTCCTCCTGGGAGGCCACTCGCTCCACTCTCTCGAAGCAAATTAACGCGAGCATCAACGTGACCGGCAACGCTATCTCCTCGTTCTCCACGAGGATGAGCAGCTTCGCCGCAGGCGGTTTCCCCGAGACGGGACAGTTCTTCTTCGCACGCGAGTCCGGCCCCGAAATGGTCGGCACCATCGGCAGCCGCACGGCGGTCGCGAACAACGCCGACATTGTCGCGGGCATCGCGAGCGGCGTGTCAGCCGCGAACCGCACCACGGACGCGCTACTTAGGGAGCAGAATACGCTCTTGAGGGAGCTGCTCGCGAAGGAAATCGGCGTTTCCCTCGATGGACAGCAGATTGCCGCCTCAATCAATCGCGCGAGTCGGCAGCAGGGCCGTCCGCTTGTGACCGCATAGGAGGAGCGTATGCCACCCTTGGTATTGGATGACACATTCAAAATCACAATCACGGACGGCGTGGACACGGTCACGTTCTCCCCGCAGGAGTACTCGCTCGTAATCTCGGGCGTTGACTACGACACGGGGCGCGTGGCGAGCGGCATGATGGAACGCAATCAGGTGGGGGAGAAACGCTCATGCCAGATACAGCTCCCGCCCATGCACACGGCGGAGCTGCAACCCATCATGAAGATTGTCTCGGGGGTTGTCCACACGTCCTTCACCGCTACCATCGTCGACCCGACGCAACCCAGCGGGTACTACACGGGCACGTTCTACGTAGGCGATAGGACGTTGCCCGCCTACAACTTCCACCTCGACCTGTGGAACGGCGCTACCTTCGACATTATCGAGTTCTAGGGGGGACGATGATAAGCGTACCTCCCGGATATGTCACGGCGGCGAAGGCGAACGCGAGGATATGCCTCGGCACGCTCGACCTCACGGTGAACGGCGTCACCACGACGCTCACCAAGAACGAGATACAGGAGTTCACGGTCGAGCGCTCCGCCTGCTCCTCCTCGACGTTCACCTTGGGTTCGACGGTTGCCTCGACGCTGCACATGACCGTGCTCACCTCATCCCTTGCGGGTTTCGCGACGCTTGACGGCGTGATGGTCGAGCCGTACATGGGTTTCGAGATTGCGGGAGTTCCCACCCTCATCCAAGAGGGTGTTTTCTGGATCGACGACAGCCAGACGAAGGACATGGGCCTGTTCACGCAGTTGGTGGCATACGACGTGTTCATGTCGGCGGTCATGGATGAGGCAATCGACCCGCTTTTCGCCACCGCCACCTTCGATGCCGCACTTCCGACATACGACAATTTTTCCGGTTTCGCAAGCGTGTACACGGGTTTGTCCTTCGATTACAGCCTCGTGGACACCACGGGAGACACCCCTGTGATAATCGAGGACACCATGACCGTGCGCGAGGTTCTCTCGCGCCTCGCGGTCGCGGCGGGTTGCAACCTGATTGCGAGCAACACCGGCACCATCACGTGCGCGTTCCCCGCAACGGAGCCTCCCGACCTCACCACCATCGACGCGGCGCTGCAAATCACGCCGAACGAGTACAAGTCCTGCGACATAGACGGCAAGGACAAGACATTCATCACCTACGTGTCCTGTAACGTGGTAGGTGACAGCGGCTCTTACGATGAGCAGTATCCCGATGCCGCCACGGTCGAAAGCCTCGCGCCCGGGAGCGTGGGTTTGTCCTTCGACAACACCTACTTCTCCGATACTTCCGCGTTGCAGACTGTCTATGGGCGCTTCATGCCCTATCAGTTCGTGGGGGAGCCGTACCGCAACCTCCACTACCAAGGGCACACGCTCACCATCAAGGGCATGCCATACATCGAACCGTTCGACGGCATGAGCGTCGAGCGAACAATGAAGGGCGTCACGACAACGGACTTCATTGTTCCCTTCACTATTCGCCACACCTACAACGGCGGACTGTCCACGACCATATCCGCAAAGACGATACAGAAAACCGAGGCGGCGCAGACCTCTATCGCCGCGCGCATCGCGTCCTCCACGAAGGTGGTATCCGACAAGGTAGCGGCACTCCAGGAGCAGACGACGGCAGTCTACGGAACCTGCGACACCTCCTCCGCCACGATTGACAAGGACGTGGTGCTCGATGGGTTCACGCTCTACGCCGGAGCGGGCATCACGGTTCGGTTCGCCTTCACCAATCAGGTTTCCGCGCCCACCATGAACGTCAACGGTACGGGCACGTTCCCGATCTACGCGAACAACGCGCCGCTTAACTACCCCTCCACCTACACATGGAACGAGCGGCAGTTGGTGAGTTTCGTGTTCGCTCCCGCAGGCGTGGTGGGCGGCGTCTCGCTCCCCGACAGATGGGCGATGGTCAACGCGAACCCCGCCAATTTCTGCGACTTCATAGACGACGGCAACGGCGGCAAGGTGCTGCGTATCTCGACCGACGCCACCGCAGGCGGGTTCCATACCGACATTGGCGCGGACGCAATCACCCTGAACAACGGCGCGCAGACGAACCTGCGCATCGATAACAACAACATCACCATCGGCACCTCGCCGACACAGCAGCTCGCCATGTCGAGCGGCGGCCTCGTTCTAACGAACGGAAGTTCGCAGGTTACGATGGCCTCATCGCAGGTCACCCTATCCTCGGGCGGCGCTTCATCGCTCACCGTCCTCGACAGCTCGCGCCTCGACACGCCGATTGTCCGCCACCAGCAGGCTATGTTCACCAATCCGAACAGCAACGCCTACACCTACGTGATCGAGCACCGCTCGAACGGGCATCTGTCGTTCAAGGTGTATGAAGGGAGCGAATGATGGCGTATATCGACGACCACAAGATACCGGGCGAGTCCTCAATCACCTGGAACGGCAAGACATATTGGCCCGTCACCACATGGACGGTATCGAGCGGCACGGGAGGCGGCGAGTCGTGGCAGAAGGCCGCCGTCCGTTTCCTCATGTCGGATGACTCGAGCGAGTTGGCAAATCACATCATCGCGCAGTACGGCACATGGTCGACGACCGGCACCGTAGTCAACAACTACCATACGAGGAACTCGCTCCTCATCCAACGCCTGAACTCCAAGCCTACGACGGGCGTGAACGAGGCGGGCGTGGACTACACGGGTGCCAACGCGGTAGGCCGTTTCTTCTCCACCCTCAACACCAATCAGCGCACGGGTTACCCCGCGAGCGCCACGATAACGGGCAACATCATTTGGTACAATCAGCCGTATATCGTGACCGATTGCGGCACGGTCGGCCCGGGCATCACCGTTTCCTCCAAGACGTTCTACACCACCATGTCTGACGTGCCCTCGAGCGCCGTCTCAATCAGCGGCACGTACACCACCCCGCTCGAGACCTACATAATCTCGTATGACGCCAACGACCCGTCCGCCACGGGCACCACCGCCGACACGGTCAAGGTCAAGGGCACCGATGCCTCCATCGCCTCCTGCGGCTACACGCTCACGGGTTACCACTTCAAGGAGTGGAACACCGCCGCAGACGGCACGGGCACGACATACATGCCCGGCGATACCTACTCGACCGATGCCGACCTCGCGCTCTACACGATATGGGAACCCGACCATATCGCCCCGTACTTCACGAACACGCCCACGGTGACGAGGTGCGATGCGGGCGGCAATCAGGCCCACTCTCTGCTCTGGGGCTTGCGGGACGTGGGCTGCTCGCTGCGGACGTAACTGACCACCACGCGGCGGTTCG
>JAGCBF010000215.1 GCA_017652285.1 Atopobiaceae bacterium | reverse complement strand
TGGCGAGGTTTTTTCCCGCGAAACTCAATCTGGCGAGCCTCGCCAAATGAGAAAACCTAGGAATTTCCCTCGCCAAACGCACTTTGCTAGGAATTCTCCCTCGCCAAACGCGATTTCGCGGGAGGCCGACCAGAAGGGGCTCGGCTTCAATCGGCCATTGTATGCGCAAACGGATATTTGGCCGAAAGGGGCCTAGCCCCAATCGGCCATTACCTTGCCAAATACGAATCCACGTGAGGCTGGCCGAAAGGGGCCTAGCCCCAATCGGCCAATCGCCCCAATCGGCCAATCGGCGCGCCGGAGCGGCCAATCGTGACGGCGGCGCGAGGCGCCGGGCGTCACGGGCCACGCGCGTGCGAAGTACGTATTACGAACGTTTAACGCATGCGTAAATAGTATAAGAATACCCAAAAGGAATAGCAGCTGTTCACGGTCGCTTCCCGTACGCTAGCTTGGACCCTGCAGAGGGATACAAGACATCCGGTGGACCAACGTTGCGTGCCGGACATCGCAAGGGAGAAGAAAGATGACCAACGTTTCGCGTCGTAGCGCACTTACGCTTTTGGGCGGCAGCATGGCAGCCCTTGGCCTCGCGGCCTGTGGCGGCTCGAACAACGCCGATTCCGCCAAATCCGACGCAGGCACCGACACTGCGGCCGGGACCGACAAGACGTTCAAGATCGGCGTATTGCAGCTGGTGGAGCACGATGCCCTGGACGCAGCCAACAAAGGCTTTGTGGAGGCGCTTGACGCGTCGGGCATAAAGTACGAGATCGACCAGCAAAACGCCCAAGGCGACCAGTCTGCCTGCCAAACCATCGCCGCCAAGCTCGTGGGTGACAACGATGACCTTATCCTCGCCATCGCGACGCCCGCCGTCGAGGCCTGCGCCGGCGCCACGGAAGAAATCCCCATCGTCGGCACGGCCGTCACCGACTTCGCCGCGTCGGGTTTGGTGGAATCAAACGACGCCCCTGGTGGCAACATTACCGGTTCGTCCGACCTCACGCCGGTCGCGGACCAGATCAAGATGCTCAACACCGTGCTTCCGGATGCCAAGACCGTGGGCGTGCTGTGGTGTACGGCCGAGTCCAACTCCGACTTGCAGGCGGCCATGGCAAAGGACGCGTGCGAGGCCCTGGGCATTACGGCGGTCGACTACACGGTGTCCAGCTCCAACGAGATCCAGTCCGTGGTCGAGAGCATGGCTGGTAAGGTCGATGCCATCTACACGCCCACAGACAACACCATCGCCGCAGGCATGTCCACCGTTACCATGGTTGCGGACGACAACGACATCCCCGTGATCGCGGGCGAGCAGGGTGAGTACGAGGCTGGTGCGCTGTGCACCTATACCATTAGCTACCACGAGCTGGGCAAGCTTGCCGGGCAGATGGCCGTGCGCATCCTGACGGAAGGCGAGTCGCCCGCCACCATGCCCATCGAGTACTATCCCTCCGACAAGCTCGAGCTCCTGTACGACGAAGACAAGGCCAAGGAGCTGGGCATCGACCCCGACGTGTGGGCCACGCTGGAGTAAAGCGCATAAACAGGGACGGGTCCCCTTGCTGCGCAGGGTTCGCGGCAAGGGGACTGCCCCAACGCTTACGTTCCTACGCTTTGCGCACGTAAACTAAGGAGGACGCATGCTTCTTGCAATGCAGGGCGCCGTGTCGCAGGGAATCCTTTGGGGCGTCATGGTGCTCGGCGTATTCATAACCTACAAGCTGCTCGACATCGCGGACCTCACCTGCGACGGCAGCTTGGCCTTGGGCGGCTGCGTCTGCGCCATCCTGGTGGTGCAGTACGGCTGCAACCCATGGCTCGCCATCGGCGCCGGAGCGCTGGCAGGTGTGGTCGCGGGCGCCGTGACGGGGCTTCTCCACACGCTGTTTAGCATACCCGCCATCCTTGCGGGCATTCTTACGCAAATAAGCCTGTGGTCCATCAACCTGCGCATCATGGGCAAGTCCAACGTGCCGCTCCTCAAGCACGAGACGGTCTTCTCGGCCATCTCGGCCGCAACCGGCCTGCCGCAGACGACGATAACCATCGTGGTGGGCACGGCGTTTGCCGTGGCGATCGTGGCGGGCCTGTACTGGTTCTTTGGCACGGAGATCGGCAGCGCCTTGCGGGCGACCGGCAACAACGAGGACATGTCGCGCGCGCTGGGCATCAACACGTCGTTTACCAAGATGGTCGCGCTCATGGTGTCCAACGGGCTGGTCGGGCTTTCGGGCGCGCTGATCTGCCAGAGCCAAAAGTACGCGGACATCGGCATGGGCACGGGAGCCATCATCATCGGCCTTGCCGCCATCGTGATCGGCGAGGTGCTTGGGCGCCTGACCCCCGGCAAGCTACGTTCGTTCTCGAGCCGGCTGATCGCTGCGGTGGTGGGTTCTATCGTGTACTTTTTGATACGTGCCATCGTGCTGCAGCTGGGCATGGACGCCAACGACATGAAGCTTCTTTCCGCCTGCATCGTGGCCGTGGCGCTTGCCGTGCCGGTGGTGTGGGAGCGCTACCAGCTCAGGCGGTCCTATGCGAGGGGAGGCGAGGCCTGATGCTTACGCTCACAAACGTCCGCAAGGCATTCAACCGTGGCACCGTAAACGAAAAGGTCGCCCTCGACGGCCTTAACCTGCACTTGGACAAGGGCGACTTCGTAACGGTCATCGGCGGCAACGGCGCGGGAAAATCCACCATGCTCAACATGATTGCGGGCGTGTATCCGCTGGATTCCGGCACCGTGACGCTTGACGGCAAAGACATAAGCCGCTTGTCGGAGCACGCGCGCGCCGCTCATTTGGGCCGCGTGTTCCAAGACCCCATGCGCGGGACGGCCGCCGACATGCAAATAGACGAAAACCTCGCGCTCGCGCGCCGTCGTGGGCAGCGCCGTACGTTGCGCTGGGGCATCACGCGCGCCGAGCGAGAAGAATACCGCGAGGCCTTGTCCACGCTGGGCCTGGGGCTCGAGTCGCGCTTGTCCGACAAGGTCGGCCTGCTATCTGGCGGGCAGCGGCAGGCGATCACGTTGCTCATGGCCACGCTCAAGGAGCCCGACCTGCTGTTGCTGGACGAGCACACGGCGGCGCTTGACCCCAAGACGGCCGCCAAGGTCCTCCAGATCACGCAGCAGATCGTGGACGAGTCCGGGCTCACGACCATCATGGTCACGCACAACATGCACGACGCGATCAGGCTGGGCAACCGCCTGGTCATGATGGCCGACGGTCGCGTGATCTACGACGTGCGGGGCGAGGAGAAGGCCCGATTGCATCGAGCGGACCTTATGGCAAAGTTCGAGGAGGCCGCTGGCGAGGAGTTTGCCAACGACCGCATGCTTCTGGGGTAGCGACCAAGCAGACGGCGGCACAACGCATTACCAAAAAGTATTAGACATATAATGCAGACAATGGCATGACGATGCCAATAAACGTTGGGAACGGGCGCCCTTGATTCGCGTCCGTTCCCAAACGGAAAGGGGGGCGGGTTTGATACCGACGACCATATCGCCAACGTTGGACGAGGTGCGCGAGCTGTTGTCTGGCGGCGCGCAGGCGGTGGCCCATGACGACGATTCGGCCGATGCCGCCGGTGCCTATCGGCGCGTGCCAATAATGTGCGAGCTGTATGCGGACGGCTTTACCACCATCGAGGTGATGCGTGCGTTGCGGCAGGCGTCCAACCACGTGTTCTTGCTGGAAAGCGCCGAGCCCGACCAGCGCTGGGGCCGCTACTCGTTCCTTGGCTTTGACCCCAGCATGGAGATAACCTGCCTGGACGGCGAGCTTACGGTGCGCACGGGCGTGGGCACCGGCGAGCGCCACGTGACAAAACAGCACGTCGAGCATCCAGGCGCGTACCTGCGAGAGGTCATCGCGCGGCATCGTTCGCCGCGGCTCAAGGGGTTCCCGCCGTTCTGCGGCGGGCTGGTGGGCTACTTTGCGTATGACTATCTTAAGTATTCCGAGCCCACGTTGCGCCGACCGGGCCTGGGACACGAGGACTTCCTGGACATGGACCTCATGCTGTTTGACAAGGTCGTGGCGTTCGATTCCTACCGGCAGCGCGTGGTTCTCATCGCGGGCGTGCACGCGCCGGCTGCCGATGCGCGCCTCGATCCCGACCCTGTCGCCACCAGCTACGCAAAGGCCGTGGCGACGCTGCAAGACATGGAGCGCCTGATTCGCCTGGGCACGCGCAGGCAGTTCGAGCCGTTGCGGCTGGGTCACGAACCAATGCCGCGCTTCTCTCGCGTGCGCTTTTGCGACATGGTGCGCACGGCGCAGCATCACATCCACGAGGGCGACATCTTTCAGGTGGTCTTGTCCAATCCGCTTACGGCGCCCGCAAGCGGGAGCCTCTTTGATGTCTACCGCGTGTTGCGCAGCGCCAACCCCTCGCCGTACATGTTCTACTTTACCAGCGACGACGTGGAGATCGCCGGTGCCAGCCCAGAGACCTTGGCCAAGCTGACCGACGGTCGGCTCTACACCTATCCCTTGGCCGGCACGCGTCCGCGCGGCTCCACGCAAGCCCAGGACGAGGCGCTCGAAGCCGAGCTCAAGACGGACCAAAAGGAGCTGGCGGAGCACAACATGCTGGTCGACCTGGGCCGCAATGACCTGGGGCGCATCGCCCAGGTCGGCACGGTCGAGGTCGAGCGCTATCTGGAGGTGCTGCGATACAGCCACGTCATGCATCTGGGCTCCACGGTGACGGCGCTCATCGACGAGCGGTTTGACGCCGTGGATGCCGTCGATGCCATCCTGCCGGCGGGCACGCTGTCCGGCGCGCCGAAGCTGCGGGCTTGTCAGATCATCCAGGACCTGGAAGGCGCCAAGCGCGGCATCTATGGCGGCGCCATCGGCTACCTGGACTTTTCGGGCAATCTGGACACCTGCATCGGCATCCGTCTGGCCTACAAGAAGAACGGCGAGGTGTGCGTGCAGTCCGGTGCGGGCATCGTAATGGACTCCGTGCCCGAGCGCGAGTTCGAGGAATGCCAAAACAAGGCGCGCGCCGTGGTGGCCGCGCTGCTCGAGGCGCAAGGGGGTCTGGACCGATGATCGTGCTCATCGACAACTACGACAGCTTTTCGTACAACCTGTACCAGCTGCTGGCGGGTGAGGGAGAGGACATCAAGGTCGTGCGCAACGACGCGCTGAGCGTGGCGGAGCTGGCAGCCCTGCGTCCACGGGCGATCGTGCTTTCCCCGGGGCCGGGACGTCCGGCGGATGCGGGCATTTGCGAGGACGTCGTGCGCGAGCTGGGGCCTAAGGTGCCCATGCTGGGCGTGTGCCTGGGACATCAGGCCATTTGCGAGGCGCATGGAGCCACCGTAACATATGCGCCAAAGATCATGCATGGCAAGTCGTCGCCAGCGCTGGTCGACCCGACGTGTCCGCTGTTCGCGCATGTTGCGTCGCCTACGCGCGTGGGACGATACCACTCGCTGGTGGCGGACGAGGCCACGTTGCCCCCGTGCCTCAAGGTCACGGCGCGCACGGAGGATGGCGAGGTCATGGCCGTGCAGCACGTGGAGCATCCCATGTTTGGCGTGCAGTTTCACCCCGAGTCGATCCTTACGCCCGAAGGCCGCGCGATGGCCCGGGGCTTCTTGGAGGTGGTGCGTGCTTACGACGCGGGATAAGGCAAAGGGTGCCCGGCCATACGGCCCTTGATGCGCAATCGACCAACCATTTTGCAAAAGACAGGAGCGAGTCATGATAAAAGAGGCAATAGAGAAGATCGTGATGAAGGAGGACCTCACCTACGAGGAGGCCTATACCGTCATGCGCGAGATCATGGGCGGCGAGACGTCCGCCACGCAAAACGCCGCCTTCCTGGCCGCGCTTTCCACCAAGAGCGCAAAGGCCGAGACGATCGACGAGATCAGCGGCTGCGCGGAGGCCATGCGCGAGCTCGCCACGCCCGTGGAGCATCCCGGCATGGACGTGCTGGAGATCGTGGGCACGGGCGGCGACCGCGCCAACACCTTTAACATATCCACCACCACGGCACTCATCTGCGCGAGCGCAGGCGTTAAGGTGGCCAAGCACGGGAACCGCGCGGCGAGCTCGAAGTGCGGCACGGCGGACTGCCTGGAGGCGCTGGGCGTCAACATCGAGCAAGACCCCGCGACGTGCGTGCGCCTGCTCGAGCAGGTGGGCATGTGCTTCTTGTTTGCGCAGAAGTATCATCCTGCCATGCGCTACGTGGGCCCGATCCGCCGCGAGCTGGGGTTCCGCACCGTGTTCAACATCTTGGGGCCGCTCACGAACCCGGCCAAGCCGACCTATTACCTCTTGGGCGTCTACGACGAGTACCTGGCAGAGCCCGTGGCCAAGGTCTTGTCGTCGCTGGGCGTGCGTCGCGCGTTCGTGGTCTACGGACAAGACAAGATGGACGAGGTGTCCTTGTCCGCGCCGACCACGATGTGCGAGCTCAAGGACGGCTATTATCGCACGTTTGTGCTCAAGCCGGAGGACGTGGGCTTGACGCGGTGCGAGAAGAGCGACCTGCTGGGCGGCACGCCAGAGCAGAACGCGCAGACGGTGCGCGACATCCTCGAGGGACGCGAGCGTGGTCCCAAGCGCGACGCGTCGCTTCTCAACGCCGGTTGCGCATTGTATGTGGCGGGCCTGGTGGAAGACATCGAGGAGGGCGTGCACATGGCGGCCGACCTGGTAGACTCAGGCGCGGCCGCGCGCACGCTTGCGGCGCTGATCGAGGAGTCGAACAGATAGCGGCCGCATAGTCGTGCTCAGAATAGGGGAGGGCAGCCGATGACCAACCATGCAAACATACTGCAGCGCATTGCGGCTCACACGCGGCAACGCTATGCGGAGCTTCGCGAGCGCGTGCCCATCGAGCGCGTGGTGTTGCAGGCGCGTGACGCCGCGGCGCAGGAGGGCGAGCGCACGTTTTCCTTTGAGTCCGCGTTGCGCGCGCCGGGCATGTCGTTTGTCTGCGAATGCAAGAAGGCGTCGCCGTCCAAGGGGCTGATCTCGGCGCGGTTCGACCCGGTGGCGATCGCGCGCGAGTACGAGGCCGCGGGGGCGGCGGCCATAAGCTGCCTGACCGAGCCGAAATGGTTCCAAGGCGATCCGCGCTACCTCGATCGAATCGCTCGCGCGGTGTCGCTGCCTGTGCTACGCAAGGACTTTGTCGTGGACGAGTACATGATCTACGAGGCCAAGGCGCTCGGGGCGTCCGCGGTGCTGCTGATATGCTCGATCCTTTCTGACGACGAGCTTAGAAAGCACGTGCGTCTGTGCCACGAGCTTGGCATGTCGGCGTTGGTGGAGGCCTACGAGCCGCAGGAGGTGCCGCGTGCCCTGGCCGCCGGCGCGCGCGTGGTGGGCGTCAACAACCGTGACCTGCGCACGTTTGAGGTGGACTTTGGACGAAGCATCGACCTGCGTCCGCTCGTCGGGCCGGATCGCGTGTTCGTGAGCGAAAGCGGCGTGGAGACGGCACATGACGTGGCGCGCCTTGCGGATGCGGGCGTCGACGCCGTGCTCATAGGAGAGACGCTCATGCGCGCGCCGGACAAGCGCGCCATGTTGGACGAGCTGAGGAGCGAGCTGTGAGCGCGGCGAACTTGACGGGCGGGCACGCCATGCAGGGCCGGCTTCCCGCAGACAGAACGCGCGTCAAGCTTTGCGGCATGACGCGTGCGGAGGACATCGAGGTCGTAAACGAGGCGCGGCCCGACTTCGTGGGGTTTGTGGTGGACGTCCCGGGCTCGCGCAGAAGCGTGTCGTGCCACGAGTTCGAGCGGCTGTCCGCGTTGGTCGATCCGGGCATCGGACGCGTGGGCGTGTTCGTGGACGAGCCGGTGTCGGTCATCGCGCGCCTATACGAGGCACGCATTCTGGACTACGTGCAGCTCCATGGTCACGAGGACGAGGAATATCTCGCGCGCCTGCGTCAGCTGTGCCCCGTCGCCATCATGAAGGCGTTTGTCGTGCGCAGCGCGGAGGACGTCGAGCTCGCGCAACACAGCACGGCCAACCTGGTGCTGCTCGACAATGGCAAGGGCACCGGCAAGGCGTTCGATTGGACGCTGGTAAGGCGGCTGAGGCGCCCGTTCTTCCTGGCCGGTGGGCTTGGGCCGCAAAACGTTGCCCGCGCGATAGCCGAGGTGCGTCCGTGGGGCGTGGACATGAGCTCGGGAATCGAGACGGACGGTCGCAAGGATCCCGACAAGATCCGTGCGGCCGTCGCGGCGGTGCGTCACGGATACTGAGGAAAAGGGCTTATCTGCCTTGCAGAAAGGAGCGACATGGGCAATTCGAGCACATCACGCGGGAGGTTTGGCATACACGGCGGCCAGTACATCCCCGAGACGCTGATGAACGCCGTGCTGGAGCTAGAGGAGGCGTACGGTCGCTACAAGGACGACCCCGACTTCAACGCCGAGCTCACGGACCTCTTCAACAACTACGCCGGGCGTCCGTCTCGTTTGTACTTTGCGGCCAACATGACCACGGACCTCGGCGGCGCCAAGGTATACCTCAAGCGAGAGGACCTCAACCACACCGGGGCTCACAAGATCAACAACGTGCTGGGCCAGGCGCTTTTGGCCAAGCGCATGGGAAAGACGCGCCTGATCGCCGAGACCGGTGCCGGACAGCATGGCGTCGCCACGGCAACGGCCGCCGCGCTCATGGGCATGGAGTGCGTGGTGTACATGGGGCGCGAGGACATGGAGCGTCAGGCGCTCAACGTGTATCGCATGCGGTTGCTGGGAGCCGAGGTGCGCGGCGTGGATGCGGGTACGGCGACGCTCAAGGACGCGGTGAGCGAGACCTTTCGCGAGTGGACCAACCGCATCGACGACACCCACTACTGCCTGGGGTCCGTTATGGGTCCGCATCCGTTTCCCACCATCGTGCGCGACTTCCAGGCGGTGATCAGTCGCGAGAGTCGCGCGCAGGTGCTCGACGCGGAGGGCAGGCTGCCGGACGCGGTACTCGCGTGCGTGGGCGGCGGTTCCAACGCCATCGGGAGCTTCTATCATTTTATAGGTGACGAGGGCGTGCGGTTGATCGGCTGCGAGGCGGCTGGTCGTGGCGTGGACACCTGGGAGACGGCGGCGACCATCAGTACGGGTCGGCTGGGCATCTTCCATGGCATGAAGAGCTACTTTTGCCAGGACGAGTTCGGGCAGATCGCGCCGGTCTACTCCATCAGCGCCGGCCTTGACTATCCGGGCGTGGGTCCGGAGCACGCGGCGCTGCACGATTCGGGTCGCGCGGAGTACGTGGCCGTGACCGACGACGAGGCCGTCGATGCCTTTGAGTACCTGAGCCGCATGGAGGGCGTGATTCCCGCCATCGAAAGCGCGCATGCCGTGGCGCATGCCATCAAGCTCGCGCCGACCATGGGCACGGACAAGGTCATCGTGGTCACGCTTTCGGGTCGTGGCGACAAGGACGTGGCGGCGATCGCCCGCTATCGTGGCGAGGACCTGCACGAATAACCGCACTGGCAGGGTTGGCCGTTTGTGGTTGGCCGCCTGCGCTGGCTGGCGGCCTGCGCTGGCTGGCCGATTGGCGCTGGCTGGACTGGCTGGCCGATTGGGGCTAGGC
>JAGCBF010000214.1 GCA_017652285.1 Atopobiaceae bacterium | reverse complement strand
GTGCACACCAAAAACAGCATGAGGGCCATGGACAGCGATGCACCGCGCTGTGAGCAAATTTTGCGCTTGACGTGCGAAAACATTGCCGACCCCCTTACAGGCAATCGATATACGTATAGATAATTACATGTTATCATCTTTGGTCAACCCAATAAAGCCTGAGGGTCGAAGCAATAACGCTCAGGGTTGGGGTTGGAATGGGATGGGACTATCCTCGCCGATGCTTGAGTTGCCCGCCAACCGACGATGGTTTGTAACTATTGGCCGAAAGGGGCCTAGCCCCAATCGGCCATTATCCGCGGACATCCCCGCTCTTTACGATTTGCGCGGCTTGAGCAAGCCCAACGTCACCGCACACACCAACGACCCAACGGCCAAGGCACAAACATACGGCACGGGATTCTCTACCACGGGAAACACGAACACGCCCCCATGCGGAGCCATGAGCTCGCACCCCGAAGCCACGGACAAGGCCCCCGCAACGGCCGACCCCGCCATGCACGACGCTATAACGCGCACGGGGTCGGTAAGCACGAAGGGCAGCGCGCCTTCTGTTATGAACGACACCCCCATGAAGAACGTCGCCAGCCCCTGGTCGCGCTCCTCCACGCTAAACCGGTTGCCAAACAGCAGCGTGCACAGCGCGATGCCACAGGGTGGCACCATGCCACCAACCATCACGGCGGCCATGACGTCGGGAGAGCCACTGGCGATGGCGGCCGTTCCAAAGTGGTACGCCGCCTTGTTTATGGGACCGCCCATGTCCGTCGCCATCATCGCGCCGCACACCGCACCAAGCGCCACATGTCCATGCGCTTCCAGCGCAACGAGCGCGGCAGTCAGCGCAGCATCGAAGGCGCTCGCCACCGGATCGATCACAAACGTCATCAACAAGTACATGATGAGCAGCGAAAACACGGGATAGAGCAGCACCGGAGCCACGCGCTGCAAGCGCTCGCTCGTATCGCACAAGAACCCCCGCATAAGGTTGACCACGATAGCCGCCACGCAAGCCGCCGCGATGGCCCCCGCGTATCCGGCACTTCCCTGCGACGACAAGAACCCGCCCGCGAAGCCCGCCATAAAGGCCTCTTCTCCCGCAAGCTCCCGCGCAAAGAAGGCCGCGAATATGGGCAGCATAAAGTTGAACGCAGCGGCGCCCACGTCGTGCAGCCCGGCCGCAATCGGCGTAATCGAGCCAAAGTTTGCCCGGGCATCCGGCCCGAGCGCATTGATGTCGACGCTGGCACCGTCAATGAGAAAGGCCAACGCAATGAGGATGCCGCCGCCAGCCACGAAGGGCACCATCTTGTAGACCGCCGTCAACAGATTCCCGGCCACGCGCTTGGCCATGGCGCGGGCGCCCTTGCCGTACCCGACCTTGTCGTGCGTGGCCGGAGCCGTAACGTGCGCTTCCCCGCTTTCGGAGGAGGCACTTGCGGCCTGCTGCCGCGTCGCAACCGTATCGGTCGCCGCGGCAACGTCCGACATGTGGGGTGTGACTCCCTCGTGGTATACGGTAAGAAACCCGCGCCCGCCCTCCTTGGTAACGTAAAGCGCGTCATCCGCCCGCTCCACCGCCAGCTCAAGCGCTTCTCCCTCGTTTATCTGCGCCAAGCCAACGCTCACGGTAACGTGGATGTCGTCGTCTATCACCCGTGCGGCCACGGTGTCTATCATCTGTCGCGTGCGTTCGCTCGCCTCCTCCTCGGACGCACGCAGCACGGCGATGAACTCGTCACCGCCCCACCTGCTCGCAAGCCCGTCGGTACCCACCGTCTTGCGCACCTCTTCGGCGACCGCAGCCAGCGCATCGTCGCCTGCGGCATGACCATAGGTGTCGTTGACGTGCTTGAACTTGTCCACGTCGATGAGCGCCAGGCACGCCTGCGACATCCCCTCCTCCTGCATGGACTTGAAGCTCGACACAAACCACTTGCGGTTCGCCAAACCGGTAAGCTCGTCGGTCGTCGCCGCCTTCATAAGACGGGTGCGATACCACCGCACGATAAACATTACCAGCAGCAGCAACAAGATCATGACCACGCTGAGCGCCAAGATCAACGTCGTCACCCGCGTGCGCATGGTGTTGAATATGCCGTCCGCATGGTTGATGGTCAGCAGATAAATGCCCCGCCCCTTTGTCGCGTGAACCTCGTAGAGCACCTGCCCACGCGGCAGGAGGCCTTCGAGCCCCGTCCACAGACGCACGCTGTCTTCGCCTTCCGCGATCATCTCGTCAAAGGGGCCGATCAACAGGGGAAACAGCTCATGCAGGTCTTCGCCGACAGCAACGTCGCTCGATGACGACAAGATCACCTTGCCGTCCTCCCCAAAGAACACCGTCGTTGGAGGAACGTCGTCCCAAAAACGCCCAATGATGCTGCGCAGCTCCTCCGCATTCAAGGAAATCGTCTCGTCCTGACCGTCTGCGATTAGGCGCAGCTCCGACAGCAGCTCGGACGTATACAGGTCCGTCAGGTTCTCGGCAAACTGGGCGGCAAAGAACACGCTCGTGTGGATTATCAGCAGAGCTATGGAGACAAAGGCCGCCATGATGGTAAGCGATACCGCGGCAACGATCCCACCCGAGCGTTTGTCATCCATACGTCCTCCCTCTGCGTTCAGCGTAACATAAAAACAGTCGCGAAGCACGGACAGGGCAGGCGGGCGTTCGCAAGAGCAAGGCATCGATACGCCACCGTGCCTGTGACTTGCGGTAAGATGTGAGGACAATAGTTGCTTAACTATACGGGAGGCCACCGTGAGTCCGCAACGCATGACCACCGAGGAGCTCGAACGCACCATGCGCACGCTCGAGCCCGTGTATGAACTTGTGCGCGTGGTAGACCCGAGCATTACGCAGGGACAGACCCTTACCAACGAAGGGGCGCTTGGCTTGCCGCATCGTTGCTACGACCTGCTGTCCAAGGAGCGCCGTTGCAAAAACTGCATTTCGGCCCGCACGGTCGCCGGGCAGTGCTCGGTTTCCAAGTTCGAGGTGGTCGACGACAACGCGTTCTTCATCTCCACGCGCTATATAGAGGTAGACGGAAAGCCACGGTCGCTCGAGCTGGTGCAGCGGGTCGACAATGGCACGCTCTTGTCGGACAATGACGGCGATTCGCACGCCACCAGCCTCAATGAGCTTGTCGAACACGACGAGCAGGCCCGCTATGCCGACGACATTCCCAGCGTTATGAGTCGCGCGTATTTGGACGAGGGCATCAACGCGCTATCCAGCGGACACGTGGCGCTCATGCGCGTGATGTCCGTGATTCAGCCAGATTCGACGGCAGCCCAACCCGTGGACGCGCAAACGCTCAAGATCGTCGCCGCCAGCGCGCTCACGCACATGCGCACGGCCGACACGCTGGTGCGCTACGCCGACGACACCTTTGCCATCTTGTTCGAAAGCATTCCCGCCCATTTGTTCCGCGAACGGCTCGCGCAGATTCGCACGCAGGCGCTTAAGGCGGTCCAAAGAGACGGGACCCTTCCCGCCATCGACATAGCCATAGGCGGCGTCACGCAGGAGGGCCTCGTGCGCGACCTGCTCGTTCGGGCAGAACAAGCCCTTGTCGCGGCATCGCAAGTCACCCGGCGCATCGTCATGCACGAGGACGACGCGGACGCCATGCCGATTCCCGCCCTTGTGGGCGTGCCAGAACTTGGCCAGCACGAACGGCACCTCGACGCCCTTACCAAGCTGTCAACCGTCGGGGTGTTTCGGCATGCCGTGCAGGAACTCGTCGATCTGCTCGAGCCAAACGACGTTCTTCATGTCGCGCACATGGACATAGAGAACTTCAAGGCGTTCAATCGCGCCCATGGCCTGCCCGAGGGCGACCTGCTGCTGGTGGACCTCGCCAACGCCATTCGCGGTGAGTTCGCCGAGGACCTCGTGTCCCGCTGCGGCGTGGACACCTTTGAGGTGGCGACCAAGGCCGACGACGTGCGCGACCGCATCGAGCGCCTGTGCACGTACCTCGACTCGCACAGGCGCGGAGTCGCCATCCTGCTCA
Organism: Atopobiaceae bacterium; assembly: GCA_017652285.1. Classification (GTDB taxonomy): domain Bacteria; phylum Actinomycetota; class Coriobacteriia; order Coriobacteriales; family Atopobiaceae; genus RUG440. Next base: position 10,365 of record JAGCBF010000214.1, on the reverse strand, counting down.
AGGCCGGCGTCTACGACGTGCGCGACCCCAACACGGATGCACGCCTTGCCTTGGACCGCGCAAAGATCGCATGCGACAGCATAAAGGGACGGTTCGACCAAACCGTTTGCCTCTTTGACGGCAAGCTCGAGCGCCTGACCACCATGCAGTCCTACGTGGTGCATACGCTTGACGAAGCCCTCGCCTCCGGCTACATCCAGCCGTACTACCAGGCCATCGTGCGCTCCTTTACCAGCCGCGTATGCTCTATGGAGGCGCTTTCGCGCTGGGTGGACCCCACGCGCGGCATGATTTCTCCCGCAGACGTCATCCCCACGCTGGAGCGGTGCCACCTCATACACAATCACGACCTCCACATCGTGGATTGCGTGTGTCGCGACCTGCGCAACTGCCTGGACGCGGGCGAGGCCGTCGTGCCCATATCCGTAAACCTTTCGAGACTCGACTTCGAGCTGTGCGACATCTTTGAGCAGATAGAGGACATCGTTTCGCGCTACCGGCTCGACCGCTCGCTGCTGGACATCGAAGTCACCGAATCCACGTTCGACGATTCCAACACCGGCTTTCACGAGCAGATCGAGCGATTCCGCAGCGCGGGGTACGAGATCTGGATGGACGACTTTGGCAGTGGCTACAGCACGCTCAACCTGCTCAAGGACGTTACGTTTGACGTGCTCAAGATCGACATGCAGTTCCTTAAGGGCCTCGAGCGCAACCAAAACTCAAAGGAAATCATCGTTTCGGTGGTCAACATGTGCAAGCGGCTGGGCATTCGTCCGCTTGCGGAGGGCGTGGAGACGCCCACTCAGTTTGCGTTCCTGCGCAGCATTGGTTGCGAGATGATCCAAGGATACCTGTTCTCCCGTCCGCAAGCGGGCCTTCACCATCGCAGCGGCGAGAGCCTTGTTATGGAAAGCCTTGCCGACCGCACCTACTTCGAATCCATCGGACGTGTCAACCTGCTGTCGCAGCAGACCGAGGAGGCGGTAAGCCCCACGAACGGAGACCCCGAGCTTCACGGCATGCCCCTCAGCATCGTGGAATGGAACGGCTCGCGGGTGGAGTTCTTTACCATGAACGAGGCGTACCAGCACTATTTGCACGACAAGGGCTATGAGTCTGTGGAAAACGCCCAGCGAGCGCTCAACAACAACGCCCAGGTGCAGTCCCTGCTGCAGCAGATTGCCTCCGGACGCGAAGACACGAGCGGCGCCGTGCGGCTCGTGGCACGTCGTGGCCCCTCCATCGCGTTCCTGTTCAGCCCGCTCCACTTGGAGCTGGAACAGGGGACGGGTTAACCGTTCAATGGCCGATTGGGGCTAGGCCCCTTTCGGCCACTTTTGGCCTGGCTTTTTGGCCGCCTACGCAATGGCCGCCTGCGCTAGGCCCCTTTCGGCCATTTCTCTGCCTTAGCGATTCTCTATGCTTCGTACGTTGCGAATGACGATGTTGATGGTGCCGTCTTCCTGGTGCTCGAACGACAGATAGTCGGGATTGGTGCTAAAGTCGCTCGGAAAGACCACGTCCACGCCCGTGTCCGTGCGAATGCGGTGGCTCTTCGCGAGCCTTCGCGCCGCCGCGGGCCGCACGGCGACCTCCTCCGGCAGTTCCGCCTCACGCGTGCGCTCCTCGAAGCGCTCCGCCAAGCGCGGCTCGTCCTCAAAGACCTCGCGCCCGATCTGCTCTGGCACCAGCCGCTCTTCCAGGTTCGCACTGTGAGCCATGCAGGCCTTTGCGTGCCCCACGGCCTCCACCACGCTCACGTTTCCTGCCTCCGCGACCTCTTCCACGATGCTCTGCACCGTTTGCATGACCTCGCGGCTCGACGGCTCGCGCGTGCACTTGAGCAACAAGTTCTGCATGATCCACACCTCTGCCTCCGCAACGGTGCGCAGCTTGTCGCTGTAGTCGATGTCCAAGGTCTTGCAGTCCACCAGCACATACGTATTGACGCGCGCAGACGGGTTGGGCAGCGTGGCGTCGTGACGCACGATCTCGTTAAAGGCGCCGCCGGACGGATGCTCAATGCTATGCATGAAGGTTTGGCTCCGTGGCAGCAATACGACCGCGAAGCGGCGCACGGGCTCACCGTCAAACGACTTTTCCAGCTCCTCGTCCGAGGCACCGTCCCTGGGCTTGTCGGGACTCTCCTCGTAGTCCGCCACCAACAGGTCCGCCTGCACCAGGTCGTCGCATTTGCGCAGCGTGTCCCAAAAGAACTCGGCAATCTGCTTGGACAGGTCCACAAAGTTGGTGCGATGGTCCAAATACAGCCCCAGCTCCTCGGCAAACCCACTGTCCTGCGCAAAGACGCCGTGCATGTTTTGGTCACTCGCGCCGCAGCGTCGCAAGTGCCGCCTCACATACGACTTCACGAGCTTCTCGTCCATGTCCAGCTCGTGTTCCGAAAGGTAATACGCGCCGGTGTCGAAGTCAAAGGCATGCAAAATGGCATGACGAATGGTGAGCATGGACAAAAACCACCTTTCCGCGGACGCCGCCGCGAACTCGTCCTACAAAAAGATCTTTAGGATTCTTAGGGAGTCGACGTACTGGTAGCTGTAGGGCGACCCCGCCTTTCCAAGCTGCTCGAACAGGTATTGGATGTCTTGGTACAGCAGCAGCCCGGCAGCCAAGGAGTCACGGGCGGCAACGTAGGCATCGTCGTTGGTGAACTTAAACGACACGCAGTCGCTGCCGGCCTCGTATTGGTCCCAAAACGACGTGGACAGCACCCCTTCGTCAAGCTCGTCGTAGAGCCTTCCCGCCAAGCGATAATAGTCGTACGTCATGGCATCGCAGGCAGGCCACATCGATTCGTTGGCAAACCTGTGGTCGTCCCGCAGGATCTCGTCCGTGGTCAGGCACAGGTAGTCATACGAGATCTCGCTGGGAACGACGAACTCCTCCCCTCCCGGGTATGCCGGGTCGCCCCACGTTACGTCCACGTAGCTATACTGGCCGTTGATGCGCACAAGGTTCCACGCGTGATCCTCGTCTCGGGACGCGATGTTGCCCTCCACATACGAGCAAAACATGCCCGCCCGCTGCAGCAAGTACTGATACGCCCGAGAATAGCCCGCGCACACGGACGCATGTCCGATAAACACGCTCTGGATGTTTTGGTTTTGCGCAGCCGTCGCATCGTAGTCCGTCGTGCCGATAAGGTATTCGTAGGCCATCTTTGCAATCGTGTACTCGTCCGCATCGGCCGGCAGCGTCGACAAGAAGCCGTCCGCCGTCGCCTCGATCCGCGTGCGCACCTCATCGACCTGCGCAAGCGGAAGCGTGAGCCCCGGCGTAATGGTTATGGGTCCGCCGTTGTCGTAAAACACGAAGTGCGTGGAGCCGTCGACCCAAAACAGCTCGGGATGGTCGACGATCACTGCGCGATAGGACGGCTCGATGTCCTCCGCTTTGGAGTCCTCGACCTCGAAGCTCTGCTCAAGCGACTTGACGCCGTAGAGCATCTGAATGTACAGCCGTTGCTGCGCCTCTCCCAAAGCGGCATATGCCAAACCGTCTTCCTGGGCCGCAAGCGCCTCGAGCTCGGCCTGCCGCTTTGGGTCTTCCCGCTTGCTCAGCTGGGCAATCGTGGGTCCCAAGCTCGAAAGGAGCTTTTCGGCCGCCTCGTTTTCCCTTAGGGCGGGCACGACCACTATGAGCGCCGCCACCAGCGCCGAGAGAAGCAGCACGAGGATGACCGCGACGCACCCGCATGGTGCGCCACGTCGTCGAGCTCGTCTGACGTCGCGTCTTCTCATGCCCTTCTCTCCTCGCCTTGCCCTGTGTTACGCGTTTGGACCCTGCATAAACCACAGCAGGCGACCACGCAGGTTGTCGTCTAGCAAAATGGCAGCAGCCGCCCCCGTGGAGAAGCCCAAGAACGTGTGGGTCAGCATGTCGCAAGCATCCTCCATAAAGGGGATGTGCCCGACCACCACCACGAGGTCGGCGGTCGTCTGCGCAAGCTCCGACATAAACGCCTCGTAGTCTTGGTCATACAGCGCAGGCATCTCGCGAATCGTCTGTATCGCCAGCGTCTCGTTGGCGATGTCGGCCGTCTGACGGGCACGAACGGCCGAGCTCACCCACAGCTCGCTCTTGTCAGTCGGCTCAAGCAGCCCAAAGGTCTGCGGAAACGCCGCGCGCAATGCCTCGGCACCCTTTTTGGTAAGCTCGCGGTCAAAGTCCGACTGCCCCAGCTTCTTGTTCTTTGCCTCACCGTGCCGTACCAGCACCACCACACGTCCCATATTGGCTCCCTTCAAAAACTAGCGAGGCAAAGGGTACTCCCCCATGCCCCGCGTGACACCTTGGGGAGTATCCCCCTTGTTGTTTTGCTTAGGCCATCCAGCTTTCGTCGGACGGATTGTCACGAAAACGCAGCAGGCGATCCTTGTCTTCCGGCTTGATGTAGCCTTCCTCCACGGCAACGTCCACCAACGTGTCCAGGTCGCACAGGCTGTCGTTGACCACGTTGTCCGCCGCAAGGCGGTCAAGGCCGCGCTGCATGCCGTACGTAAAGATGCTCACGATGCCCAGCACGTCCGCACCCGCCTCGCGCAAGGGGTCGACGCATTCCAGCACCGATCCGCCCGTGGAGATAAGGTCCTCGATGACCACGACCTTGGTGCCCGGCTCGCAGCGTCCCTCGATCTGGTTCTGACGGCCATGATCCTTTGCGGAGCCACGCACGTATCCCATGGGAATTCCCAAGCGGTCCGCGGCGATGGCGGCATGCGCGATGCCCGCGGTGGAGGTGCCCATGAGCATCTCCACATCCGGATACAGCTCCTTGGCCTTGTCGGCCAGCGCCTCGTCGATCAAGGTGCGCACCTCGGGGTAGCTCAACGTAAGCCGGTTGTCGCAATAGATGGGGCTCTTGATGCCACTTGCCCAGGTAAAGGGCTCGTCGGGGCGCAGGAACACCGCGCGTATGGAAAGCAGCGCCTTTGCCACATCGGTCTTTGTTGCCATGGTTCCTCCTTATTGCCATGCGTGCCGCCAGTACCAGCCCCTTTGGCACGCGCTTTTTACCCTATATGTTGATGGGGATGTTGTCCAAAGAGCGGGCCGCATCGATAGGCAAGAACACAGAAAGCATGGCCTTGCCGACCACAAACGTAACGCGCCCCTCGTCGTCCACCTCGACCAAACCGTGGTTTTCGCCCAGCACGCAGCACCACTGCTCGCCTGCGTGGTGAGCCCCCAGCGACAAGGTCTTCTCTACCGGCTCCTCCATGCCGTCACGGCTCGAAAGCACCACCACGCAGCCGCTCATCTCGTGCTGGACGTCGCCGTCGCGCACCCATGCGACAAGGTCCGGCTCGTCGAACCAGTCCGTCTGGCGTCCAAACGCGAAGCGCCGACGTATCTCCAGCAACAACGGCAGCTCCGCCACGGCGGGGATGCGGTCGTTGGGCAGGCCATACAGGTCCGCAAAGAACACGCAGGGGTACCCCGCCTCGCGAAGCAATATGAGCGAGTAGGCAACTGGCTTGAACCATGCCGCGACCGTGGACTCGAGCGCCTGGTTGGGCTGCGTGTCGTGGTTGTCCACAAACGTGACAGCATGCACCGGATCCGCCTCTACCAACGAGCCCGACAAGATGTGCTGGAAGTCGATGCGGTTGCCGTCATGCGAGGCATGGAAGAACTTGAAGTGCAGGGGCACGTCAAACAGGCTCATGGCCTTTTCCTCGCCCAAATACCCCTTGAGCGCGTTTACGTCGGCCAACCAGTACTCGCCCACACAAAAGAGCTCGCGACCCGTGGCGGCGCGCATGTCCGCCAGCCAGCGCAGGTAGAACGAGCGACTCATGTGCTTGATGGCGTCCAAGCGGACCCCGTCCACGCCGGTCTCGTTAAGGTACCACGTGCCCCACTTTACGAGCTGCGCGTACACCTGCTCGTCGCTAAGGTCCACGTCGGCGCCCATGAGGTAGTCAAAGTTGCCGTTTTCGTGATCGACGTCGTCGTCCCAATGCTTGCCTTCCAGCAAGAACACGCCTTCGCGCTTGTGCGCCAAATCATAGTCCACGGCCTTGAATCGGTGATAGTCCCATGTAAAGTCGTCAAGCGCGCCCGCACGACCGGGGAAGTCGTAACGCGTGTACGCCACGATGGGACGCGGCTTGTCCAAGGCGTAGTTTCGGTTGTCGCGTGCCACCTCGGTAGCCATGACGCGCTGAGTTCCGTCCGCGCCCAGTCGGTGGTTGAGGACAATGTCGGCCAACACGTTGAGGCCGGCCTCACGCAATGCGTTGATGGCGTTCTGGTACTCCTCGCGCGTGCCATACTTGGTCGCCACGCTTCCACGCTGGTCGAACTCCCCAAGATCCCAAAGATCGTACACGCCGTAGCCCACGTCCTCGTATCCTTGCGCACCCTTGTATGCGGGGGGCATCCAGACGGACGTAAAGTTTTCCTCTGCCAAACGCGGGGCGAGCTGAGCCAATCGACGCCAATGCTGGCCGTCGGGCGGAAGGTTCCAAGAAAACCCTTGCAGCATGGTGCCGTTGAGCGGGGTCCCATGCTCTGACATATGCGTCACCTCCTTGTGCGCCCGTTTTCTTACATCGTTTGTATACATTCTAAACGAGCGCGACGCAAGCGAGCAGCTTAGCACAAATGCAGCACGAGTAAAAACAATTCCCACGGTTCGTGGGGGTCGGCCAGACGACCACACACATTCTGCCTACAACGCCTCGCAAAACACAGGTAAATGTGCGTGTGGCATGTACATCCAGCGCAAAATAAGAAGAAACGGAAAACTTTGTTGACCGCACCCGGTAGTCGGTTATGCTGTTTGGCGCGGTCGTGCCCATAGACCCATAAGAAAAGGGCGCGACAAGGAACCAGAGAAAGGCGAGAACCACATGAGCAGAGTCTACAACTTCTCCGCCGGTCCGGCAGTGCTGCCCGAGGACGTACTGCGCGAATGCGCCGAGGAGATGCTCGACTACCGTGGCTGCGGCATGAGCGTTATGGAGATGAGCCATCGCTCGGCCATGTACCAGCAGATCATCGACGAGGCTGAGGCCGACCTTCGTGAGCTTATGGCCATTCCCGACAATTACAAGGTCCTGTTCCTGCAGGGTGGCGCAAGCCAGCAGTTTGCCGCAGTGCCCCTTAACATCTGCAACCTTCCCGGCGCAAACAAGAAGGCGGACTACATCCTTACCGGCATGTGGGCAAAGAAGGCCTTCCAGGAGGCCCAGCGCTTCATCGACGCCCAAGCCGTCGCCAGCAGCGCGGACGAGACCTTCTCGTACATCCCGGACTGCACCGACCTCGCCATTCGCGACGATGCCGACTACGTATACATTTGCGAGAACAACACCATCTACGGCACGGTGTACCACGAGCTCCCCAACACCAAGGGCAAGGTCTTGATCAGCGACGTTAGCTCCATGTTCTTGAGCCAGCCGCATGACGTGCAGAAGTACGGCGTCATCTATGGCGGCGTGCAAAAGAACGTAGGACCCGCGGGCTTGGTCATCAGCGTCATTCGCGAGGACCTCATCCCCGCCGAGGACTTGGCAGACGTTCCCACCATGTTGCAGTGGAAGACGCAGGCCGACGCCGGCTCCATGTACAACACCCCCAACTGCTGGGCCATCTACGTGTGCGGCAAGGTCTTTAAGTGGCTCAAGGGCAAGGGCGGCCTTGCGGCCATGAAGGAGCTCAACGAGGCCAAGGCCAAGATCCTGTATGACTTCCTGGACGAGTCCAAGCTGTTCAAGGGTACCGTGCGCGCTCAGGACCGCTCGCTCATGAACGTTCCCTTCGTCACGGGCAACGCAGAGCTCGACGCAGAGTTCGTCAAGGAGTCGCGCGCCGCAGGGCTGGAGAACCTCAAGGGTCACCGCTCCGTGGGCGGCATGCGTGCCAGCATCTACAACGCCATGCCCGTCGAGGGCGTGGAGACGCTCGTCGCCTTTATGAAGGACTTCGAGGCCAAGCACTAGCGCCACTCCTCCCAACCGATTCGGTCCCCTTGGAACTCCTGGCGTTCCAAGGGGACCTTTTTTATCGCTCAGATGCCTTGGCCGCACGTATGTGCCAGTGCAAGCAGCCCACGTACGTGTCTTCTAGATCCGCTGACCCAACCTGACCTCGCAGGTCGTTGAGGTACACGGACTCCCCCGCATCCATCCAGGCAAGTCGGGCGTCATCCGACGATGCGTTCATTGCGTAGAAGTCCAAGCGACTACCTTGCCCAATACGAAGACCCATCGACCAGTCGCCATCGTGCGCGACCGCACCCTCGCGCACCAGCGTTTTTGAGGCGACCGACTCCACGTAGGCGCTATCCACCCTCACGCAGGTTTCCCCGAGGTTCTGCAAACACACCACGTCGTCTGTCGGCCCAACCACGCTACCGTCTGGCTGGGCCACGTAGTGGATGGCAACGGGCACACGAACGCGCAGCGGCTTCGCGCTCCATTGGGCATACAGCGTGGTAACGTTTTCCTCAAAAGCCGTGGCGGACCCTACGGTAAACGTCTCTCCCTCGCACCAGCCCACTCCCGAGCCATCTGGCATTGTATTCCAACCGCAAAAGTCAAAGAGCTCGCGTTCGTAGGCGCAGGCAGGTATCACGCAGGTGCCGTCTTCCCCAATCACCGCATCCTGCATGACTCCCGTTGCGTCCGCGCAGTTTTGGTCAAACGCCAACGTCTGCGTGTCGTCCGATTGCGTCGTGGCCACCTTGGCCTGAGCTTCGAAGCTCTCTGTCGACAACGCCTCGTCGACATTCGCCGTGTCGACGACAGGCTCAGAGTCTTCTTCGATCCACCGAGCGTACACGATAAGGTCACCGTCAGAGACGCAGGCTTCCGTTCCGTCAGCTTCTCCGGCGGCCTCGTTAGGATCGGTTGCTGCCTCGTCTTCGGACTCAGGCCGTTCGGAATGGTACGAATCGTCGGAGTCCCCGGTTTCGTACAGCCCATCGTGCGGAACAGGCGGTTCTTCTGACGCCACGTCATCGTACTGGACGAATTCGACTTCCGGATAGCATGCGTCTTGGTCAGACCCCGCAACGTCACTGTACGTGTCCGGGTTTTTCGCATCAGTCGCCTCGCCGGACTCATCCGTGCATAGACGGTCGTCAGACGCATGGTCGCCGTCCGAACGTTCTGACGGGTCATCGTCATAGAGAAACCACCACGTCTGCTCAGTCTCGGGGAGGTCCTCGTCGCACTCCGTCATCCGTACGGCCGATTCAGCATGCGTGAGGCCATCGCTCGTCTCGGTCGCCTGTGCAAGCGGAATGTTGCCAAACGCAAGTGCCCAGGCCAAAAACGCAAACGCTATCCTTCTACGCATGTTCCAACGCTCCCCTCTTGCTCAACGCCATCGCCGCAACCAATACGACCAACGCTCCATCGCAGAGCCTCATGACAAGGGAAGACAGCTCGACGACTCGATCTGCGGTGTGTGGAAGCGCGTGAGCCGCTCCCTTGTACTCCACCCGTTTGCGAAGCTGCACTTCCTCGTTGCCACCTCGCGTGTGGTCCTGCCCGCCATCGCCTTGGCCGCGAATCCACAGGCGCGTGGTGCCGTTGGACTCTTGGGAAGGAGCAGGGCCGTTTTCGGCAAGCGCCACATGGGACATGGTCAGCACGACCACGAGCACCGCCACCATGCTGGTCAGCTTGCACACCGTCGCTCGCTTGCACATCATTCCCACTCCCCAACCTACGAAAGGACTCTTCTGTGAGCGTCAGCCTACTCACTCATAGATGGCATAGAGCTCAAACGTTTTGCCTGCTATGTCCTCTGGCCTTCCCAGGTCGCTTATCTTTTGCACGCGACCATCGCCATTGGGGCTCTTCGCCCAACCAACGAAGCTCTTTGTGGTAACGGTCCCGTCTGCGGCAGCCTGCGCAAGAGGAGGAACGACATCATTCACACCACGACCGATGGGCATTTCCATCTGTTCTTCGTTGACAATGACTTCGGGAAGCATGTCGACCACATATACTTCAGCGCTCAAATCCCCAATGGGTTTACAGTCTTTGTTAGAACCGTCATTAGCATTGAAGTGAATCGTTACGGTAGCGTCTCTCTTGTCTGCCTGGGCTCGCGTACCCGAACGTACTGTCCAGTGGATGGTTCCCGCTTGATAGTCCGTACATGGATCTATCTTTTTGAAACCTCCAATTTTGCCGGTTAGGCTATTAAGCGCAAGGGCACCTTGATCAGGAGCAATGTCCCAGTCATTTCGATTGTTGGGCTCTTTCGCACTAGCCCCAGCATCAGTTGAGTAGAAACCGAGGTCATCGACCGTTCCCACGGGCGAATCTGTGTCTTTAACAAAAGTCTTGTTTTGCTTGTTCCATTTTCCTTTCACAGGTT
>JAGCBF010000213.1 GCA_017652285.1 Atopobiaceae bacterium | reverse complement strand
CAATGAGCTTTCCGTTGTTGAGGGCCTCTGTTGCCCACGTGGAATCCCAGGGATTGTCGATGGTGCCTTTTACGCCTTCGGTCGCCTTGATAATAAAGAAGTCGGCGTCGGTGGTTGCGACGTTGATGCCTCTATCCCAGCCGGATATGTCCACGCCAGTGAGTTGCTCCGACAACGCGTAGGGCCGTGCGGTCTGCCCGGGAGCAGCCGTGCCTTTTATCTGTATCCTGACCTCGTACGCCTCGATGGGGTTTGCTTGGGAGTCTGTTCCGGCGGCATTGCCGTTTTTTGTCCATCCCAGCCATCCCAAATGCGCCACGTGGACGCGATACCACACGTCAAAGTGTTTCGTGGCTTCTCCAGCAAGCTTGAAGCGTAGGGCAGTGATGTTGCCGTCGGTTACGCCGGCAACCGCACCGTCCGTCTTCCATGACTGCCACGTACCGGCGTCGTTGCAGACGCCATAGCGTATGCTGCCGACGTTGGGCAAAGAAACGTTGGCCTTGATGCCGGTGATGCGACCGGAAATTCCGGTGGTGCCGGCTGTGCGACCTTGAGAAACCGCCTTTTGCCAGCCGCTGTCGCGGACGTTTGCGCTGTAGGAGGCCGAGAGGTTCGTGAGGTTTGCAAATGGCGCTGCCGCGTCGTCTGTTGGTGCGGCAGAACCATGCTTTACGAGCTGTACCTGCAGTGCGCTTATGCGATACCCGTGTCCAACGGTTCCGGCGAGGTAACCGTTCTTCGTCCAGGCCATCCACCCTACCTTTTGCGCGTACACGCGGTAGTACACGTCGTACGACTGCTTCGCGTTGCCTAGCAGCTTGATGCGGATGGCCTCGAGGTACGAGCCCTTGCCAGCGGATCCGGATAGGGCACCGTTCTTTTTCCACCCGGTCCAACCCTCAAGATGTCCGTAGGTGCGGTACTGAACCTTGCCGTCGATGCCCGTTGCGGCGATGCGCACGGATTCCAGGGGAGTGGAGTTATTGGCTGGGCCAAGTACGGCGCCGTTGCTCACCTCGTTTATCCAGCCCGTGTTGGTGACGTAGCCTTGGTAGCACACGGCAGTGGCGGTGCTGGTGGAGGCGTCTGAGTAGTTAGAGCCAGAAACGTTGTTGACGGGAATGCTGCCGGTCTTCTTTACCAACAAGACCTCGATGGCCTCGATCGGTAGGCTCTTGCCGGTGGTGCCTGCCATGGCGCCGTTCTTGACCCAGTTTTGCCAGCCAATGTGTGCCACGTGTGTTCGGTACCAAACGTTATAGTCGTTGGCGATGCTGCCGGTCAGCTTGATCTTGATGGCTTCCATGCGGCGCGATTTGCCCGATGTGCCAGCGAGCGTGCCGTTGCTGACCCACTTTTGCCAGCCGACGCCCTGGACGTGCGCGCGATAGGTAATGCCTCCGGTGGCATTGCCCAGCTTAAGGCGCAATGCGTTGACCTGCCTGCTCTTGCCGGAGGTGCCCGCTATGGTTCCGTTCTTTACCCACGATTGCCAGCCGATGCCCTGCACGTTCGCCCGATACTTGATGAAGGGGGTCTTTGTGCTGGCCTGCGCCTTAATGCCAGTTGGCGCGCTTTGCACGGTGAGTGCCGGGCTGCTCTGGTCTGCGGTCTTGTCGTTGGAATCGACGACCACGATGTCGTCCGCTTTGCCGCCTTGTACCTTGATGTTCTCGTCCACCACGATGTCGGCGGCCGTGTCTTGTTTGTCTGGCACCTCGGGCTGGTCGAGCTCGTCCGCGTTTTGCGGAGTAGGCGCGTCGTCGATGACGAGCGGCTCTTCATTTTGGTCGGTGCTGGTGACGAGCGATTCGTCTTGGGGCTGGTCTGCGTTTGCGGAGCTGGTTTTGTCAGGCTGCTCTCCCTTTTGGGTAAGCACCGCCTGGAAATTGCAAAGGCGCTCGAGTTCTGGCGATTCCAGAGCGTTGGGCGCCTGTACCCAGTTGAGCCAGGTGCCGTTGTCGGTTTGCGCGCGATACCATAGATCGTACGTGGCAGCCACGTCGTCGCTCAGCTGGGCCTGGACGCCCGCAATGCCCTGCGCCGTCTCGGTTGCGGCGGGCGACGTGACCCATGCATCCTGCCAGGTGCCGTCGAGGGCCTTAAGCCGATACGTGATGGCATCTACCAAGGTGTCGTCGTTGGTCTTCATCTGCAGCGAAGTAAAGGGCTCGGGCGTGAGGGCCACGGCATCGGACAAAGTTGCTTCGTCGGACGAGGTTACGGTTGGTAGTGGTACCTCCAGTGTTTCTGGCGCCTCCGGTGCCTCCGGCGTCTCCGGAGTCTCCAGCGCCTCTGGCACAGCCTCTGCGATGAGGGATTCGTCGCTTTGCTGCGGCGTATAGGATGACCACCCTTCGTCGTCTGACTGTCCGGCTTGCGGCTGGTGCGTGCGATACAGGACCTCCAAGGGAGAGGTTAGCGCCTCGGTCGTTGCCAGCTCGACGTCCGTCGCCTCTGCTACCTCTGCTACGGCTGCGGCAGGCATTCCGGTAACGCAAAGGACAAACGACAACGTTATTGCAAGCAATTGCTTGAGTCTGTTCGGCATGCGTCCTTCCTTTCATTTGCGGATAAAAAACTTATGATACCATACAAACACTGCATCCTTGACATGGCGACAGTCACGCGTTAGCCACGCATCGGACAATTGCACAATTGCGACAATTGCCAGCAGCGATGTGAGGTGCTTGGGGTCCTAGCGTCATTTCCTACCAAAGTGCGTTTGGCGAGGGACGGATAAGGACGGTTCCCACAAAACTCAATCTGACGAGGGCCCGTTCCCACAAAACTCAATCTGACGAGGATAATTCCTGCCAAAATCCGTTTGACGAGCCTCGCCAAATGCAAAAAGTTGGGATTTGTCCTCGCCAAATTGATTTTGTTGGGAACGCGTCCTCGCCAAACGCGAAAAGTCAGGAAGCACCGATTTGGCCGATTGGGGCTAGGCCCCTTTCGGCCACTTTCGGCGTTTGGGCCTGCCCGCCCCGGGTGGCGCCGCCACGCCCCAGCCGTCCCGCACGCCAAAGTTCCTTATCTGCGTACACCTGGACGAACTGTACGCAAATACGGAACAATACTCATCCGTTTCGTCCGCAAAGTTCCGATTCTGCGTACACTTGGACGAACTGTACGCAGATTCGGAACTTTGGGTCGGCTAGGGCGACGCGTCTTGGCAGGCCCGCGACAGAGAAGGGCGGCCGAACCTCCGAAAGTGCGTACGTCCAGCGGCCATGCACGCAAAACGGGAGGTTTCTCTTCTCGGGAAGCGGGGAAACCTCCGAAACCGCGTGCTTTCGGGCCGACCGCATAGCAGGCATGGCTCCGTTAAAGAGACAACCCGTCGCCGCTGACGGGACCCGCAGCCCGGAGGTCGACGTCGGCGAACCGTGCGCGCACGCTTTTCCGAGAGTACACGCCGTTGACAAGGGCTTGCGCGCT
>JAGCBF010000030.1 GCA_017652285.1 Atopobiaceae bacterium | reverse complement strand
GGATAAGGTCCGATGGATTGGAGCACATCATGGCAGTGGAGATTCGCAGGAGCGCGGCGGGACAGGCAATGCCGAGGGAGACGGTGGCGCTGCCTGTCGAGGCATTCGGTCACTCGGACAAGACCACGGTGTACTGGCTGGGCAACGCCGGGTTCCTCCTCAACAGCCGGGGCACCACCATCATGTGCGACCCGCTGCTCGTGGGCTTTGACATGCCCACGCTCGTGGAGCCGCCCATCCTGCCCGAGGACGTACCCGCCTTCGACGCGCTGCTCTACACCCACATCGACAATGACCACTTTGCCCGTGAGACGCTCGCCGGCCTCAAGGACAAGGCGGGCGAGGTGCACGCGACGCACTACGTGGCCCAGGTGGCGCGCGACGAGGAGAGCGTGTCAGGCACGACAGGGCATGGTATTGGAGATCAGTTCCAAGTGGGGTGCATCTCGGTCACCCTCACGCCCGCCTGGCACAACTGGCAGGAGCACATGACGAGCGAGAAGTATTCGCACCGCACTTGGGAGCGTAGGGAGTATTGCGGCTACTGGTTCGATACGCCTGACGGTAGCATCTGGCTTCCCAGCGACTCCCGTCCGCTGCCGGAGTTCCTTGAGTGGGAGACGGCTCCCGACATGATGCTCTTCGACTTTGCGGACAACATCTGGCACATCGGCTTCGCCGGTGCGGTGGAGCTCGCGAACCACTATCCCGAGTCTGAGCTGCTGCTCATTCATTGGGGATGCGTGGACGCGCCGACGTATACTCCCTTCAACGGCGACCCCGAGCGCCTGGAGGACGCAGTCAAGAACCCGGAGCGTGTGCACGCACTCGCACTTGGCGAAGGTCTGGCACTGTAGACTTGGCTTTACACGGCACCACGGCTGAGGAGGTCGAGATGCAATACACAAAGATCGGACGGACGGACATCGAAGTCAGCCGCTTCTGCCTCGGCTGCATGGGCTTTGGCAAGGTGACTGACAATGCGCTGCATAAGTGGACGCTTGGCCCCGAGGATACGAAGGACATCATTGCGCAGGCGCTTGATGCGGGCATCAACTTCTTCGATACGGCAATGGCGTACTCCTTCGGCACGAGCGAGGAGTACGTGGGCGCGGCCCTGAGGTCGCTTGCCCCGCGGGACGAGTGGGTGATTGCTACCAAGTATTCTCCGCGACCAATGGCGGTCGTGGCTGAGCATCCTGGGGTGAGTGCGGGCGCCTACATCAGCAAGTGCATCGACGACAGCCTGCGTCGTCTGGGCGTGGACGCCATCGACCTCTACTACATGCATAGTTGGGACTACGCCACGCCCATCGAGGAGTCGCTCGAGGCGCTGAACGACGCCGTGGTGGCGGGCAAGGTGCGTGCCCTCGGTGTCTCGAACTGCCATCCATACCAGCTTGCCCGTGCCAACGACGTGGCCGCGGCACACGGTTGGACGCGCTTTGAGGCCATCCAAAGCCACATGAACCTCATCTTCCGCGAGGACGAGCGCGAGCTGCTGCAGCTGTGCCGCGAGGACGAGATATCCACGGTGCCCTACTCGGCGCTTGCGGCGGGCAGGCTCTCACGCAAGCCGGGCGAGACGAGCCGTCGCTTGGAGCTGGATACGTTTGCCAAGGGCAAGTACGACGCAACTGCTGAGCAGGACAACCTCATCATCAAGCGCGTGTCCGAGGTCGCCGAGGCGCACGAGACGTCCATGACGGCCGTCTCCCTCGCGTGGCTGCTCACTAAGGTGACAAGTCCGGTGGTGGGTGCCACCAAGCCACATCACATCGAGGGCCCCACCGCGGGGGCTGAGCTCTCCCTCACGTCGGAGGAGATCTCCTACCTAGAGGAGCCGTATGTTCCCCATGCGCTTGTGGGCGTTATGGCACAGAACCGTGGGTAGGCACCCGTAGTCAAGACCAAGGTTACTTGTATCAATCATTGCTCGAACTGATAGAGTCGCACCATGGTGGTATACTTCCTCAGGGAGGTGCCGCCATGGCCATAGATGTCGAACTCATTGTGATCGATGCGCTGCTGTCGCTCGTCGAGGACGACGGGGAGCAGCTTGAGCGCATCACCGTCAAGCGGATTCTGGAGCGCTCGGGCGTGAGCCGCCAGACCTTCTACAACCATTTCCTCGACAAGAACGACCTCATCTGCCGGGTGTACGAGCGGCGGATGGTGCGCGCGTTCAACGATGCGGATGAGGGCTTCTCATACCGCAAGGAGCTGACGCTTGCCCTGCGACTTATGCGCGAGCACGGGGAGTTCCTGCGTCAGGCATGCCACATGGATGGCCAGAACAACCTGCGCGATCACATGCTGGAGCGTGCGACACGCTTTGACTTGGCGTGGCACCAGCGCCTCTGTGGTGACGATCCCATGCCCGAGGAGTTGCGGTTGGCCACCACCTATCACGTCACGGCCTCGGTCTACATGACCATCGCCTGGATCCTCTCAGGTTTTCCGACTGCGGAGGAGGAGCTTGCGGAGCTTGTCGCGAGAATGCGCGGCATCGGGATGGAGAAGCTCTTCGAAGGTGCGCGGACACCAGGCAACCCCTACGCCTAAAAGCGCGTATCTTCAGGCATGCCCTCGTGGCACACGGCACTCGGCTAGGCCTCCTTGAGGACGACGACGTCCCAGTCATGCAGGTCGATGGTCTGCCCAGCCTCGTAGGCTTTGCCACCGAGAAGGTCTGTCACCTCGCCAAAGGGGTTCGCGAAGCCACGCACATCTGCCGAGAAGTTCATGGCGAAGTGGATGGAGCTCCCGTCGGCTGCCCTCAAGCTTCGCACGACGAGCGGCCACTCGTGAGCAAGCCCTATGCCCGCGTCGGCGCAGGCACGCCGCAGCACGCTCTTGAGGAGGTCCTTGGTGCCAACGGTGGCCAGGTAGTAGGCTCTGCCCTTGCCGAAGCTGTTGGCCGTTAGGGCGGCATACTCGCCCCAGTAGCGGTGCTCGTAGCGTTCCAGCACTTCTGCATCGTCGGCAATGAGCAGCTCGATCATGCGCTGGGCGGGCTTGCCGGCGACCGTCGTGGTGCCCGGCTTGGCGATCTCCTGGTAGAGCATGCCAAAGACATAGGTGAGGTCGTGCGGGGCGCGCGTGCGCCAGATGGTCACGTTCTCGTCCGACACGAATGAGCGCAGCGTGCTCACAAGCACGCCGCCCTTCTCCACAAATGCGCGGAGCCCGTCGATGACCTGCTGCGAGGCACAGTACAACCCAGGCGTCACGATCAGGTCGTAGTCGCTCGGAACGAGAGCCTCCACATCCACCACGTCGCATTCTACATTGAGCTCGTAGAGGCAGCTATACGCCCACATGACGAGGTCGTTGTAGCTGCAGCCGGGGTCTATGGCAAACCACCGCAGGGCGCTCTGCGAGTGGTTGTCAATGACAAGAGCCACGCGGCTGTGCTTCGTGGCGCCCGCAAGATGCGGGCTCAGCTTGGCGAAGTCCGCCCCGATGGCCCCGATCTCGCGTGCGATGCGTCCCTCCTCCAGGTCGTGCGAGAGAACGCCCTTCCAATACGACTCAGCGCTGTTGTGCAGCGAGAAGAGGTTCCAATAGGCAATGCCCATCGCCCCGCTCGCGAGGTGCGCCATGGCCTGCAGGCGCAGTTGTCCCGGATAGGGTGTCCATTGCTTGAAGGCCTGTGATTGCGTCTCCATCACGAGATACGGTGCGTGCAGAAGCGGGCGAGTCGCGTCGCCACCATAGGCTATCTCCATGCCGGTGAGCTCGTCTTGCGAGGGGTGGTAGATGTCGCAGCTGGCGAAGGTGAGGCACTGGGCTGCCTCGAAGTGGTTGATGCCCGACTGTGGGCCATAGGAGTGGTCGGGCCACCACTCGAAGTCGAAGTTCTGGGTGATGAACTGGTCGTCGCGCTTGAGTTCGCCCACGATACCTGCCTGCCAACGCAGGTAGTCTGCCGCCACGGTGCGGCGGAAGCGGTCATACTCGGCGTCGACGCTTGCGTTGATGGTCCCGTCAGGGCTGGGGAAGTCGTCCCAGTCCGCGATGGAGTTTGACCCTGCGAGAGGCGGCCGAGGTGGGCTACACCTTCTTCGACACGGCCGAGACCTACGGCTTCCCCGAGGACCCGCACCACAACGAGAAGCTGGTAGGGAGGGCCTTCGAGGGCATGCGCGACCAGGTGGTCATTGCCTCCAAGTTCGGCGTAGCCTTCGACTATGCGGCGGGACTCGACCGGCACCCGCTCATCGTGGACTCCAAGCCCGAAACCATCCGCAGCTCCATCGAGGGTACGCTCAGGCGCCTCAGGACCGACCACGTGGACATGTACTACCAGCACCGCATCGACCCCGAGGTGGAGCCCGAGGTTGAGGTTGCGTCGTTGCGGTTGTTGCAGCGTTCTCACGCGAAGCGCTAGCTAGCTGCCCATGCGCAAGCCTGATTCAAAGCGCATCGCTTGCAGACGCGTGTCCCAACGATGCTACGATGTACTATGGGTAAATCGTGAGGGACAAAAGACATGGACACAAGACAGATCGACAACTTCCTGACCCTGTATGCCTGCCGCAACGCACACAGGGCGGCCGACCTCCTCTTCATCACGCAGCAAGGCCTCAGCCGATCGATACAGTCTCTCGAGAAGGAGCTGCAGGTGACGCTCTTCGAGCGGAGCCATGCCGGGATGGAGCCGACGCCCGCGGCCGATTACCTCTACGGTCGCTTCCAGGCGCTGAAGACGGACCTCGATGACATCCACAAGGGGGTCCAGGTTGTCGCGAGCGGAAAGGTGGCGCTCGAGCTGCCCTGTTCCTACGGCGTGCTGCACACTGCGTATCCCTTCCTCGCGGAGTTCGAGCGTCTCCATCCGCATATCGCCCTCAAGTGGGAGGAGCTCACCGACCGCGAGGTGGAGCGCCGCGTGCTCGAGGGCCGTGCCGCGATGGGATTCGCAGTGCGCAACCCGCACGCCACGAGGCTTGAGTTCTCTCCGCTGTTCACGCGCCGAAAAGTGCTGCTCGTGCCGTCAGACAACCCGCTTGCGGAGAAAGCGGAGAACGGCCTCGTCTTTGCCGACCTCGAAGGACGCGACATAGCCCTCGAAGGGCCGGACTTCAACGCGAACGGATACCTCATTGATGCGTGCGTGCGCGAGGGCTTCTACCCGAACGTGGTCGCGGAGACCTCAGAGATCACGCTCTGCCTGCGGCTCGCCCGCGAGGGAGTGGCACTTGCCGTCGTGCCCGACTTCATCGCGGAGATGGACCAGACCCACACCCTCGTGTCCGTGCCCTTTGCCGACCAGGATTTCAAATGGCAGGCGGGCCTCACGTGGATACATGGGAGCAGGCCTACGGGCGTGATGGGTGAGCTCCTCGAGTTCCTTGTGGCTAACGCCTCTCGCATGCAGGACGCTTAGCGCGGGTGCCAACTTCTGGTTGTCAGGGAACAACTCACCTGCGTTTTCCTCGCCTTTTCCCAGCTGCTTGAATTGACTCAGGTACAAGCTGCCAGGGAAATGAAGAGAACATGGCAAAGGACTACGCGGAGCTCGCGAAGGCGGTGCTCCAGAACGTGGGCGGCGAGGAGAACGTGAGCCACCTCGAGCACTGCTCGACCCGCCTGCGCTTCACCATCAAGGACCCCGCAAAGGTCAACCAGGACGAGCTCAAGGCCATCAAGGGCGTGCTCGGCGTCGTCGGTGCCGGAAACCAGTGCCAGGTGGTCATCGGCAACGACGTCATCGAGGCATACGACGAGGTGCTCAAGCTTGGGAGCTTCGACGGTGGCGGCTCGGTGCCCGACGATGCACCCGCCGCGGACGTGCCCCTCGGTGCTCGTGTGCTCGACTTCCTCGTGGGCGTGTTCCAGCCCCTCGTGCCCGCCATCGCCGGCGCGGGCATCCTCAAGGCCATCCTCTCGCTGCTCTCCAGCATCGGCATAGTCGACTCCGCCAACTCGCTATACCAGATCCTCTTCCAGGGTGCCGACGCAGCACTCTACTTCCTGCCCGTGATGGTCGGCTGCACCATGGCGACCAAGCTCGGCATCAACCGCCTCGTCGCCATCGCGGTGACGGGCGCCACCATCCTGCCCAACATCACCATGATGCTTGCCGAGGGCACGACGGTCTTCGGCCTGCAGCTGCAGAGCATCGCCTACTCCTACCAGGTGTTCCCAGCCATGCTCGCCGTCGGGCTGCTCTACTTCGTCGAGAGGTTCTTCACCAAGATCAGCCCCAAGGCCATCCGCGTCTTCTTCGTGCCCATGATGTGCTTCCTCATCGTGGTGCCCATCACGCTCATGTTCCTCGGGCCCTTGGGATACAACATCGGCCAGGTCATCACCACCGTCATCCTGTTCCTGTACGAGAAGCTCGGCTGGATCGCCGTGGCGCTGCTCGCCTCCATCCTGCCGTTCATGATCTCCATGGGCATGCACAAGGCGCTGCTGCCCTACGCCGTGGGCGCCATCACCACCGCCGGCGAGGAGCTGCTCTACATGCCCGCCTCGCTCGCTCACAACATCGCCGAGGGCGGTGCGTGCTTTGGCGTGGCGTTGAAGACCAAGGACGAGGACCTGCGCGGTGCGGCCATCTCAGCGGGCATCTCGGCCATCTTCGGCATCACCGAGCCCGCCCTCTACGGCGTTACCCTGCAGCGCAAGAAGGCCATGGCGGGCGTGGTCGCAGGCGCCTTCGCGGGCGGCCTGGTGATCGGCCTCTCCGCCGTCAAGGCCTTCGTGGCTATGGGTCCGGGCCTCGCGGGCATGGCCATGTTCGTCGACCCTGCCAACAGCATGAACATCGTGTGGGCGTTCGTGGGGTTTGGCGTCAGTCTGGCAGTGTCGTTTGGCGTCGCCTTAATCCTGTACAGCGACGAAGACTAAGCCCCTTCCTTCCTCTGCCCGGCCCCCTTTGGAGGGGCCGGGCCTTTAGGCTAACCAATCGTACGGATAGGAGAACAAGATGAGCTTTCCCGAAGGGTTTCTGTGGGGCGGCGCCGTCGCGGCCAACCAGGTCGAGGGTGCGTGGGATGTGGACGGCAAGGGCATGTCCGTCGAGGACGTGGTCGCCTTCAAACCTAAGGTTGACGTGAAGGACTACAAGGCCAACGCGAGCGTGACGCTCGCCGGCATTCGCGAGGCCATGGCCGACACCGACCTCACCTACTACGCCAAGCGCCGCGGCATCGACGCCTACCACCGTTGGCGCGAGGACCTCGCGCTCTTCGCCGAGATGGGCTTCAAGTGCCTGCGCCTCTCCATAGCTTGGACGCGCATCTTTCCCACGGGGGAGGAGGAAGAGCCCAACGAGGCGGGCGTCGCGTTCTATGAGGAGGTCCTGGCCGAGATGGTGCGCCTGGGCATCCAGCCGCTCGTCACGCTCTCGCACTACGAGATGCCGCTCGCCCTCGCGCTCAAGTACAACGGCTGGGCCGACCGACGCCTCATCGACTGCTTCGAGCGCTTCGCCAGGGTGTGCTTCGAGCGCTTTGGCGCCTACGCCAAGCTCTGGCTGAACTTCAACGAGATCGACTCGCTCATCCGCCATCCGTTCACCACGGCGGGTATCATCGAGGACCTCTGCGGGGAGCGCGGGCTTCGCGCCACGTGCTACCAGGCGGCGCATCACCAGTTCGTCGCGGGCGCCCGCGTGACCAAGGCCCTGCGCGAGATGATTCCCGACGCCAAGATGGGTCTCATGCTCACCAAGCTCACCACCTACCCGCGCACCTGCGCGCCCGCGGACGTCGTGGCCACGCAGCAGAAGAACCTCGAGAACCTCTTCTATGCTGACGTCCAGGTGTTTGGCGAGTATCCGGCGATGATCCTGCGCCGTCTCGAGACCGAGGGGATCAGCATCGACATGGAGCCGGGCGACCTCGAGGTCATCCGCGAGAACACCGTCGACTTCGTTTCGTTCAGCTACTACATGTCCATGACCGAGTCCGTAGATCCCAACGCCGAGCGCACCCCGGGCAACACGGTGCTCGGCGTGAAGAACCCCTACCTCCCCACCTCTGACTGGGGCTGGCAGGTGGACCCCGTGGGCCTTCGTGTCTCGCTCATCGAGCTCTACGACCGCTACCGCAAGCCGCTCATCGTGGTGGAGAACGGCCTGGGTGCCCACGACACGGTGGAGGAGGACGGGTCCATCCACGACCCGTACCGCATCGACTACTTCCGCGCCCACATCGCCGATATCGGCAAGGCAATTGACGCCGGCGTGGAGGTGATGGGCTACACCAGCTGGGGCCCCATCGACCTGGTGAGCGCGAACACCAACCAGATGAGCAAGCGCTACGGGTTCATCTATGTGGACGAGGACGACCTGGGCAACGGCACGCTCGAGCGCAGCCGCAAGGACTCCTTCCACTGGTACCAGAAGTGCATCAAGAGCAACGGCGAGGACTTGGACTAGGTCATACGAGGTATCGGACCTGCGCGTTTGGTTGATTGTGGTCCGCGGCGCACGATGTGCGCCGCGGCCTCTTCTTGCGGCATCATGACACGACGAAGGGCTCCAGATGGCGGCATGGCAGCGTGCGGAGCGCGGGACCACAGTGCCACTGCGTTTGGGCGCGAAGGCTTGAAGCCGAATAGCTAGTGAACGCTACCGTGGTTATTGTTTCGGCAAGGCCGTGTGGTTCAATGCAGTACCGTTTGTGCTGCGCAATTCGAGGACACCATCACCCATGACACCATGTCATATGTACCGGTTGCGGCAAACATCCTTTGCGCTACAATGGCATCCGAGACGGGAGCTTGCGGCGAGGCGGGCTGAGAGGGGCACCCGTGCCCTACCGACCCTGATCTGGGTTATGCAGAATACCCGAGAAAGTAATGCAGCCGCAGGTAAAGCGGCTATTTTTTGCGCAGTCCAGCCGAGTCCCAAGAATCGGTCCAGCCAACATAATAGACCGCGTGTTCGAGGCGCGACGAGTCGGCGAACGGTCTGGCGGACCTATAATTGTGGAGACCAAGACAGGAGGAAGCCCCATGGACAGGCCCGTCACCACGCTCTTCATGCTCATGTCGCTTGACGGCAAGATCAGCACGGGCGCCGGCGACGGGCTCGACTTCGACCGCGACCTCCCGCGCGTGCCAGGCGTGGCCGAGGGCCTCCACCAGTACTACGAGCTGGAACAGAAGACCGACCTCTGGTCGCTCAACACGGGGAGGGTCATGGCCAAGGTCGGCGCAAACGAGCTCCCTCTGCCCGAGAGGCTGACCGTTTCGTTCGCGATCGTGGACAACACGCACCTTACCGATGCCGGCGTGCGGTGGCTCTGCGCCAGGTGCATGCAGGTCGTCGTCATCACCTCGAACGCCGCGCACCCAGCAAATGAGGTGGCCGAGCCCAACCTCTCGGTCATGTACCGGGAGCGGCAGGACCTCTCTGAGGCGCTCCGCCGTCTCAGGACCGAGCACGGCTGCGAGCGGCTCACGATCCAGTCGGGCGGCACCCTCAACACGGCGCTCGTGCGAGAGGGGCTCGTCGACTTCGTGGACGTCGTGGTTGCCCCGCTTTTGGTTGGAGGGCGCGACACGCCCACGCTCGTGGACGGCCCGTCGCTCGCGTCGGTCGGGGAGCTTTCCAAGCTCCGTCCTCTCGAGCTGCTGGGATGCGAGTCCTTGCAGGACTCATACATGAGGCTGCGATATAGGGTGAAGTGACCCCTTAGTCGCCAGTTGCGATGACGCAGGATGCTTCAAATGTTATTGTCTTAAACTCTTATTTAGAGTGGCACTTTACGCATTTAACAGAATTTGCTACCCTAAATAAGGAAATAACGTTACGCAGGAGGTGATAGGGTGGCAAAGTACTACCGCAGGGAGCGGTACCTCGAGAAGATCAGGCCCTTCGTCGACGACACGGGGCTCATCAAGGTGGTGACGGGCATCCGGCGCTGCGGCAAGTCATGCCTCATGGAGACGGTAGCCGACGAGCTCCGTGAGCGCGGGGTCGGCAGCGAGCGCATCGTGTACCTCGACCTCGAGAAGCGGGGCCTCAGGTTCGTCCGCACGCCCGACCAGCTCGAGGCCGCCATCGAGTCGCGGCTTCCGGAGGACACGGGCGGCGTCACCTACCTCTTCATTGATGAGGTGCAGCGCGTCGAGGGCTACGAGGAGGTCGTGAACGCGTACCGGGCGGACGGCTCCTTCTCGGTGTTCATCACGGGGTCGAACTCCTACCTCCTCTCCGGCGAGCTCATGACCAACCTCACGGGGCGCTACGTGGAGGTCGAGCTCTTCACGCTCTCGTTCGAGGAGTACCTCGGGATGCGGGAGTTCCTGGGCAAGCCCGCGGAGCCGGTGGCGCAGAGCTTCCGGACGTGGCTGCGCTTCGGCGGGTTCCCCAAGGCGGTCGAGTACGACGACGAGGCCGCGAAGGCGCGCTACATACAGGACGTCGTGGGGCAGATCATCCAGAAGGACATACGCGAGCGCAGGCAGATCCGCAACCGCAGCACCTTCGAGGGCGTGATGGCCTACGTCATCAACAACTTCGGCGCGCCGACCAACCTGACGGGGATCGCCGGCTACCTGCGCAACACGCAAGGCCTCGCGATCAAGCGGGAGACGCTCGCGAGCTACATCGACCTCCTCGTCGCGGCGAAGGTGCTCTACCGGTGCCCGCGCTTCGACGTGAAGTCGAGGCGGTCGCTTCAGGGAGGGGAGAAGTACTACCTCGCCGACACCGGGATCTACTTCGCGCGCAACGTGGACGCGACGCTCAACTACGTGCCGCTCCTCGAGAACGTGACGTACACGTACCTTCGATCGCGCGACTACGACGTGAGCGTCGGGTCGGTCGGCAAGCTCGAGCTCGACTTCATCGCGCGGCGCCCGGGTGACTCCTACGCGTACGTGCAGGTGTCGATGTCTGTCGTGGACCCGGGCGTCGAGGAGCGCGAGTACCGGCCGTTCAGGAACGTGCGGGATAGCTGGCCCTGCTACCTGCTCACGCTCGACCCGCTCCCCGAGGGCAAGGACGGCGTCAGGCACCTCAACCTCACGGAGATGATGGCACGGGGCGACGACCTGGGATGAGGCGCGTGTCCATGGACTCGAAATCGGCGCGGTCCAGGGTCTTGGGCATCGCTATTCCACTTCGTCTGCCCAGACCTGGTCGATCATGGGAAAGGTGCTCCAGGCCTTGGGCCAGCCGCAGTAGAAGGCGAGCTGGGTCACGACCTCCACGGCCTCCTGCTTGGTGATGCCGTGGGCCTTTCCCAGCTTGATGAAGGAGTCGAGGGCCTCGTCGGAGTAGCGGTCCGTTCCGCGCTCCATGAAGTGCGATACGAGCCTGGGGAGCGCGCACATCCTGTAGCACCTGACGGAG
>JAGCBF010000212.1 GCA_017652285.1 Atopobiaceae bacterium | reverse complement strand
GACATGGCGAGCAACATAACCCTCTCGACGCCGGGGGCGACCATCGACGACGCGTGGGCGGCCGCCGAGGTGGCGGGCATCGCCGACGACATCCGCAAGATACCTCAAGGCATGCATACCCTGGTCTCCGAGGGCTCGGGCGGCATGTCGGGCGGGCAGCGCCAGCGATTGCTGATTGCACGCGCCGTGTGCGGGGGCAGGCGCATCCTCCTGTTTGACGAGGCGACCAGCGCGCTCGACAACAAGATGCAAAAGCACGTGAGCGACTCGCTCGACGCGCTTGCCTGCACGCGCCTGGTGATCGCGCACCGGCTCTCGACCGTGCGACACTGTGACCGCATCTTGGTGGTCGACGGCGGGCGCATAGCCGAGGAGGGCACCTACGACGAGCTGCTGGCAAAGGAGGGCCTGTTTACCGAGCTCGTGAGGCGCCAGATGCTCGATGCCAAAAGTCCCTCGAACGGCTGAGGCTCGTCGCTCCTGCGACCGTCTGTTAGCATGCTCCTTGTCGGTGACGCATGTGAAGATGCCGTGCAGAGGTGCCCCATGCAAGGGACGGGTGGTTTATCGTGCGTATTACCTACTGCAAGCACCGATAAGAACGTGCGGTCGCTCGCCGAGTACGGCACCTTCAACGACGTAAAGCCCGAAGACATTACCCTGGAGGACGACTTTGCTGGCGGCACGGTGGAGTCGGTCGCCAAGGAAGGCGAGGACGACGACCTTCTTAAGGTCGAGGTGAGCTTCCCCGCAAACGGGCAGACCGCAGACGACTATGACGCCGTGGGCACCCTCAAGTTCGCGGCTGGCGCCATGAACGACGAGCTGGGCAACTCTGCCCCGGAGGTTGGGTCGACCGTGTCCCTTGTCGCCTCGGACATGGGTAAGGATGGCAACGAGGATCCAAAACAGAAGGACGAGAAAGGCGATTCGGGGCTTAAGTCCCAAGTGCTCAAAGGCTTCGGTGCGGGTATTGAGTACAGCGGCGCGATGCTGGGCAAAGTTAACGAAAGCTGGGGCAAGATCAGCAGCTTCTTCGCCGGAATGTTCAACATTGCGGGCAACATCAGCAGTGGCAAATGGGTCGACGCTGCCAAAAACGCCGTGGGTCTGCTCAAGGTGTGCGGCATCATCCCCGCTGGACCAAAGGAGATCACGGCCAAGGACGTGCTCGTGGAGGTCAATGCGCTCAAAAAGGTCGTGAGCGACCTCAACCTCAAGGCGCTCGAAATATCCAAGGAAAACCGCGAGAACCGCTACGCAAAGACCGACGTGCTCATGACCAGCATCAACGACAACTGCGAGAAGGTCAACCGCATGTTCCGCTACGGTGCCGAGCTCCTAAAGAACCGTGCGGACAACCCCATGAACCCGCCGGCGGCCGACGCAAGCGAGGCCGATGCCGCGAAGTACCTTGGCGAGCTCCGCAAGGTTATGCTCCAGGAGGAGAAGCTTGAGCGGGAGGGCCAAGCTGAGGCAAACAGGACTGGCCTGATGACCCTTACGGCTACCATGAACAAGCTGTCGGAGGACCTCAACTCACTTGCGACCTGGGTGTCCCTGGATGGAACCGCCATCGACGGCGACGCAAACCCCATCTCTGTATTCGACAAGCTCGTGTCCATGAAGTATAACTGGGATTCCCAGGGCTACTACGCCAGGGTCACCTTCCGAGGCGAGCTCGATTACACGCTCAGGAACGCCTGGTGCGCAATCTCCACCTTCTACGGTGCGGACGATGCCTCGTCCGGTGGGGTCTACTCTGTCCAGGGCGATCGCGTCAAGGCGGCGCTCGAGCAGATCGATAAGCGCGGGTCGGGCATGTCACCCGAAGAAGTGCGCAAGATAAACCAGGGCAACGCCACGGCGAGAAGCACCAAGAAGACCATAGCCGATAACCCCTTCACCCTCGCTATCCACCCCATGTTCCTGCCCAGTACGGAGGAGAACTACATCGGACTCTACAGCCCCTCGCTCGGTATCACCATTAGGCAGAGCAGGGTTATAACCGACGGCCACGCCATTGCCTACAACAAGAAGGAAGACGCGATTTCCGACGACAAGATCAACGACTACAAGAGTCGCTGTGGCTCTCGCAGCGTGTACGAGGACCTCAAGTACGCCGGCCTGGACCTGGACGACGAGCAGCAGAACAAGGGATACGCGGGCATAGCCTTCCGCCAGTGGTATGACTACAGCAAGAAGGACGAGGCCTACCCGCAGAGCTCCGGCTTCACCCGCCACCACTTCTACCAAGTCAAGGTAAGGATGCTCGGCTTCGACGGGAACGTGTCCGACAAAAAGACTGCATGGGTCTCGTTTAGGGAGACCGATAAGGAATCCGACCACCCCGAGAATAACATCAAATACTACTGGTTCGACCGGTAGTGACCTTCCGAGCAAAGCTCGGCATCTCGACCGCCCCTGCCGGCACCTTGCCGGTGGGGGCGTTTTGGTCGCAAGCCATGCTCATATAAGTGGTGCGTGCCATCGTCTGGTAAATGAAGTAAGATAAGGGCACGTTGTCCTATGTAGGACACCCGTCGCAAGATTTTGTCTTGGCATGTACGCAGAGGAGAACCCATGGCAGCAGATAACCCACAGGCGCCCAACAGGCGCATGGACATCGACAGTGCGGAGCGTGCGGTCGACCGTGCGTTTTCCACCGGCAAGGTGGATCGCGCGGTCATTACGCGTCAGGCCCGCGAGGACGCAAAACGAGCCATGGAGATGGCCGATGTCGCGATCGAGTCCGACGAGGTAGCCGACGAGGCGGCCAAACTTGCCATCATTACGAGCAACATGGGCAACCGCGAAAAGGCCAAGGCTGCCCGCGACCGCGAGCGGGAGGCGCGCAGGAAGGCGCATGCCGACCACAAGGCGGCGACCAAGTCGGCCAAGCGCGCGTACGACGCCATCAAGTTTAGCGATCCCAACTCGCTCGGTTTCTTGCGTGTGGTCCAGGTCGGCTTCCTGTTCAAGATCGTCTTTACGATCGTGTCGTTGCTCCTCACCTCGCGCGATACGATCGCCTACACGCCGAGCACGATCCTTAACTGGGTGTTCGTCGTGCTGGACGCGGTGGCGTTCTACTTCTTCGTCAACCGCTACAAACTTGGACGACCCATGGTCATGGCCATATCGGGCCTCTCCATTGTGGCCAACTTGGTGCTTGTGGCGCTCGATCCTGGAACGACCTTTGGAAGCGTCTTCTTCAACATCTTGTTTGACCTGTTCCTGTTGCTCTACTTTGCGTTCTCGGACCGCGTGAAGGCCGAACTTGTCAACGACCTTGCAAGCGATCCTGGCGCGACCGATATCGACGAGATCGTGATCGACCGCAAGAGCTGGCCCTTCTGGCGCAACAACATCATCTATTTTATCGTGTTCTCCATACTCGGCCATTGGCTCGAGGCCAGCTACTGCCTGCTCATAAAGTACGGCCTTGCCCCGGGTGAGTTCCATGCCGAAAACACGATGCTGTGGCGCGACTGGTTCTACCCGTATCCCATGCACGGTACCGCCGTGGTGCTTATGGGCCTTATCCTGTACCCGCTGTTCCTGTCGCTCAAAAAGCGCTTTAAGGGTCGCCTCGTGCCGTATCTTGCGAGCTACGGCGCAAACGTCCTCACGGTAACGATCATCGAGCTCGCGGGTGGCCTCATGTTTAACGCCAACCTGCAGAACTGGGACTACACCAACATGCCCTTTAACTTCTTGGGCCAGGTATGCCTTACCAACTCGCTGCTGTTTGGCGTCGCCGCGTCCATCATTACCTGGTGGGTCTACCCCATGTGCGAGCGCTTTATCGCGCGCGTGCGTCCCGCTACCATGAACATCGCGTTCGTTGTGATCGCCATCATCGGCGCCCTCCTGTTCTCGCTGTACGTCATCGCGCCTCCCGAGGGCATCGACCTGGGCGAAAACGGTACCGACGAGGCCGCCCAGCAGGTGGCGGACGAGCTCGATGTCGTCATGGCGGGCCTGACGCTCACCAAAGCCGGCGCTCAGACGCTTGGCGACGGCCTGGCCAATGCGTCTCACCTCGACCAAGAGAAGGTCCAGCAGATGTCGCAGCAGCTTGTCGAGGTCAACAAGATGCTTGACGAGCTAAAGGTGCAGGCCGATGGCTTGTCTGCTCAGGGCGACGCAGCGCAGCCGCAGCCGCAAGAGCAGCCGGCGACCGAGGAACAGTCGGCGACCGAGGGGCAGCCGCAGGAGCAAGCGGCACCGCAGGAGCAAGTGGCAACCGAGGAGCAGCCGCAGGAGCAACAATAGCCAAAAACACGTGCTAAGAGGGGGCTCGCACATGGACAAGTGGATTCATGACCTGGTGAACACGAGCGGCTTTCATGCTCTTATCGTGGCGGCTGTGCTGTTGGTCATCACGACCGTTATTTCGCGTTATGCCGTACGTCTGGTCCGCAAGCTGCTGTTGAGTGACGGGGCCCCTCTGCCGTCGAGCTCGCTTATCGTTAACGTCGTGCGCATCGCGATATGGGCGGTCGGGCTGTCGTTCATGCTCTCGTCTTGCTTTAACGTGGACGTGGGTGGCCTGATGACGGCCATTGGCGTCGGCGGCGTCGCGTTGTCGCTGGGCATGCAGGACACCTTGGCAAACTTTATTGGCGGCCTGCAGGTCACCCTCATGAAGCTCTTGACGCCGGGGGACCACGTAAAGATCGGCGCGACCGAGGGGATGGTGCTAGACGTAACGTGGCGCCAGACGGTGGTCAAGGACTTCGAGAACACCATACACACCATCCCCAACTCGTCGATCAACTCGGGCGAGATCGAGAAGATCGAGCCAGCGCATCTGGTGTCCACGACGCTGGCCTTTACCAACGACACGCGCGACTTGGACGAGACCATCCGCACCATGGAGCGGGTTGCCAAGGAGGCCGTGGAGCAGATCGCCGAGCTCGAGCGCGACCCGTGGATTCTGCTGACGCAGATTGGCGAGTACGGTACCTGGGCAAAGATGCGCTTTGTGCTAAAGGACATGACGAACGTGCGCGAGGTGCGCGATGCCGCCCTGCGCGCCGTCTCGCCCTACACGCGCATGAATCCCGAGGACATGGCCGATCGGGCCTAAAAGTGGCCGAAAGGGGCCTAGCGCAGGCAGCCAAAGCCGAATGGGTGGTTCTGCTTTGACAACGCGCCGCCGGTCTGACACGATAGAGATAAGCCCATTAACTATCATATGCAAGAGGAGAAACCCATGGCCGCCATCACCACGCTACTGCCCGTGTTCTTTATGCTCGCGCTTGGGTTTGCCTGCCGCGCGCTTGGTTGGGTCACGCCCGAGCAAAAGGCCGGTGCCAACGGCATCGTGTTTGGCGTGCTCTTTCCGGTGCTCATCTTCAACCTGCTGGCCAGCGCGGATTTGGACGCGAGCGTGCTGCCTGTGGTGGGCTACGTGGCGGTCATGTACCTGTTGGCGCTGCTGGTGGTGGGCCCGCTGACCGCCTCCTTTACCGGTCGCGAGCGTGCGCACTTTTCCAAGTACCTGCTTGCGACGCACGAGGGCGGCAACGTGGCGCTGCCGCTGTACCTCTCCATTGTGGCGGGGTCGTCAAACACCGTGATCTTTGACCTCGCGGGCGTGTTTACCTGCTTTATCGTGATTCCCATCATGGTCGCGCGCGAGGCTTCGTCTAGCTCTGGCGCGGGCGCCCTGGTAAAGAACATCGTAACGAATCCGTTTATCATCGCCGTGGCGGCCGGTCTGGTCATGAACCTTACCGGACTCAACGGGCTCATCGTGGGCTCGGCGTTCGGCCCGGCGTGGACGGGCACGATTTCCATGGTCACGAGTCCCATCGTGGCGATCATCCTGTTTTGTTTGGGCTACGACCTTTCTGTAGACAAGGACACCATCGGTCCCATCCTGCGCTTGGGCGCCGTGCGCTTTGCATGGTCGACGCTCATCATCCTGGGCTTCTTCCTGCTGTTTGGCGCGCGCATGGCGAACCGCGAGTATCTGATCGCGGTACTCATCTACTTTATGTGCCCCACGGGCTTTGGCATGGTGCCGCTGTTGCCGCCGCTGTACAAGAGCAAGGACGACGCGAGCTTTACCTCGGCGTTCATGTCGCTCTACATCATTGTTACGCTTGTGGCGTACACGCTGGTGGTCCTGTTTTTGACCTAGGCAGGAGTCAAGGTGCCCGTCCCCCCGACTCATCCCCGACTCGCTGAATTACGGACAAAAGTACCCGCCGTACGTGCAATAATATAGTTATCCATTGTGCGATAGGGGGCTACCCATGAATAAGACGATGCGAACGAACATTGTGTCCCGGGTCGCGTTGAGCGTCTTGGCAGCGCTCTCCGTCGTACTCATGCTCGTGGGCGTGAGCCGCCTCTATGGCCTGTACAAGAACCTTGCCGACACCGACGGGTCCATCGCGCGTGCGTCGCTTAGGGACAAAAAGCAGCACGCCGTCCTCTTCCTGTCGTCCTACAGCCAGTCGCACTTCTCCGTGCCCTTGCAGTGGGATGGCATCAGCGAGGCGTTTGAGGGGACGGAGATCCTGCTCGACACCGAGTACATGGACACGAAGAACAATGCCGACGACGAGTCCCAGGCCCTCTTCGAGCAACTCCTGCGCCACAAGCTCGAGTCGCACGCCTACGAGGTGCTTATCGTTGGAGACGACGCGGCGCTCAACTTTGCCGAGGCGCACCGCGACGACCTCTTTGCGGGGATACCCGTCGTCTTCCTTGGCATCAACGACATCGACCACGCCCACAGGGTTCACGACGAGGGATGGGCGACCGGCATCCCCGAGCAGTCCAACATGGCCGCAGTCTTTAGGACGGCGGCGGAGATCTTCAACACGTGCGACACCTTCGTCTGCATCGTGGACGACACCGAGACCGGCAAGGCGGACGTCGTGTCGCTCGAGCAGGTAGTACCCCAGTTCCCCGACCACGAGTTCGAAATCGTCAACCTCTCCCGCCTGAGCGAGGAGGAGTTCCTAAGAAGGATGGAGGAGCTCAAGGACAACACCATCGTCTTCGAGCTCGACGCCTTTAGGGATCGGGACGGCAAGGTCTACACGATCGACGACGTATGCCGGCTTTTGGCTGGCAACTGTCCGCGCCCGGTCTTTAGGGTGAGCACGGGCGGGGTGGGCAACGGAGCCCTTTGCAGCGGCTTCCTCGACTTCACGAGGTTCGGCATCGATGCCGGACAGATGGCCATCGAAATCCTTAACGGCAAGGCGCCCTCCGACATCGACCTGATCGGCGAGTCCGCCACGGAGTACGTCTTTGACTATCAGCAGCTCGTGCGCTTCAACATCAACGACTCCCAGCTGCCAGACAACTCCATCGTCCTGGGCACCGACTCCGAAATGCTGGAGAGTTTCGGAGCCATCCTAAGGCCCCTGTCCTACGTCCTTTTGGGCTTCGCGTGCCTGACCATCTTCCTCGTGCTTGTGTTTCTCAAATCGCGGAGGAGCGAGAAGGACCTCTACTATCGTCACTACCATGACTCCCTTACCGACCTGCCCAATCGCAACGCCGCCAAGCAGCTGCACGGGAGCCGTGCCGTCGGCTCCGTCGCCCTCATCGACATCGACGGCTTCCGCTTTATCAACGAGGTCTATGGCTACGACAGGGGAGACGTGGTCATCAAGACCCTGGCGGACCGCCTGCGCAGCCTGCCCGAGCTTAGGTGCGCCCGCTACGGCGCAGACGAGTTCCTGGTCCTGTTTGACGGAGACATCTCCAAAGAGCGCAAGGTGTTCGACGAGGTGGTCAGGCTCACGCACGAACCGGTGGAGGCCGACGACCAGTCGATAGAGGTCTCCTGCTCGGCTGGCATCGTCGTCGGCAACGGGGACCAGACCCTCGAGGAGCTCATGACCGATGCCGACCTGGCCCTCTACGAGGCGAGGGAGTCGAGTGGGCGCAGCCGCTACGCATACTACAGCCCCCAAATGCGGGAGAAGATCGATAGCAAGCGTCAGGTCATCAGCTCGCTGGACCGCGCGATTGCCGAGGAGAGCTTTAGGGTGGTCTACCAGCCCCAGATCGATCTGGCGAGCGGGAAGCTGCACGGATTCGAGGCCCTGTGCCGCTTTAAGGACAACCTCTATTACCCAAACGAGTTCATTCCCGTGGCGGAGAGCGTCAGCCTTATCATCCAGGTCGACCGCATCGTGACCAAAAAGGCGGTCGAGCAAATGGCGGCTTGGAGGGACGCGGGCTTCGAGATTCCGGCGATATCGATCAACTACTCGCCCATCCAGCTCAAGGACACCGAGTACTGCGCCTGGCTCAAGGGCCTCCTTCACGAGGCGCGCATCCCGGCCAACCTCGTCACGCTCGAGGTCACGGAGAGCGGGTCCTTTGACGGCGAGACGGCCCAGCGGTTCTTCTCGGAGGTCCACGAGTCGGGGATGCAGCTGGCGCTCGACGACTACGGCACCGGATACTCCACCCTAAACGCCGTGGGCGTCTATCCCATGGACTACATCAAGCTGGACAAGTCCGTGTGCGACAGCCACCTACAGCCGGGTAGCGAGTACTACCTCGAGTCCCTCGTGAGCTTTATCCACGGCTTCGGCAAGCGCGTGGTCGCGGAGGGCGTGGAGGACGCAGTCCAGATCGAGCTGGCAAAAAGGCTCGAGGTCGACTGCGTCCAGGGCTACCACTACTCGCCGCCGCTCGATGCGGCCGCAGCCGAGGAGTGGCTGACCAGGCAGGCGTAGTCGCGGACGCGGCCTTCGCGAGGGCGATGATGCCCTGTGGCGGCTGACGAGATCGTCAAAGGAGGTAGAATGTTGTGGACATCGATTTTCTGCTCGTGCTACAGGCATTCCGTGAGGGCGTGGGAAGCTGCCTAACCGCGTTCTTTTCCAAGATGACCTGGTTTGGCGAGATGGAAGTGGTCCTCTTAATCATGGGTCTTATCTATTGGTGCGTGAGCAAGCGAATCGGAACCTATCTTCTTATGGGTTGGTCTGCAAACCGCATCGTCAACGGCGCTCTAAAGGTGACGGCGTGCGCGTATCGTCCGTGGATACGTGACGCGCGGGTGATTCCAGAAGCGAAGGCCCTGGAGACGGCCACCGGCTACTCGTTTCCGAGCGGGCACTCGATGAACGCGGCCTCGTTGTATGGCGGTTTGGCCATCCGGCGCGACATACGGCGTGGCCTTAGGGTGCTTATGTGGGCCATGCTCTT
>JAGCBF010000211.1 GCA_017652285.1 Atopobiaceae bacterium | reverse complement strand
TGGCCGAAAGGGGCCTAGCCCCAATCGGCCACCCGGCCAAGTTGGCCGCCCCAATCGGCCGCGTGCGAGCCGTGCGAGCGCTATTTGTCCGTCGTCTTGGGCCCCTCGTACCTAAAGCACAGCATGGTCAGGTCGTCAATCTGCTCCGCATCGCCCACAAAGGCGTCGACGCCCGCCCGCACGTTGGCGAGCACCTCCTCTGGCGTCGCGTCTGGGTCTTGGTTGAGCGCCTTGAGCATGCGGTCGTTGCCAAAAAGCTCGTCGTTCGCGCTCGTCGCCTCGGGTACGCCGTCCGTGTACACAAACAAGCTGTCGCCGGGATGCAACTCAAAGTCGTGCTGGGCAAAGGGAATCCCGTGCATAAGGCCAATGGCAAGCGCGTGACGGTACACCACGAGCTCGTACTTTCCCCCGGCCCGACAAAGCGCGGGATGCTCGTGGCCAGCGTTTGCGGCAACGCCCCTGCCCGTGGAGATCTGGACCACGGCCACCCATACCGTTACAAAGTACTCGGCCTCGTTGCCCTCGCATAGCTGGTCGTTAACGCTCATAAGCGCCTCGGCAGGACTTTCGCCGCTTTGAAGGCGCGACTTAAGCAGCACGCGCGACACCATCATAAGCAGCGCCGCCGGCACGCCCTTGCCCGACACATCGGCCATCACCAGCGCAATGTGGTCGTCGTCCACAAGGAAGAAGTCATAAAAGTCGCCGCCGACCTCCTTGGCTGGCTCCATGGACGCATAGAGGTCAAACTCGGGACGATTGGGAAACGCCGGGAACAGCCCGGGCAGCTGGCTTGCCTGAATGGCCGTTGCCATGTTGAGTTCCGCGCCAATGCGCTCCTTTTCGGCGGTGACCTTGGTGATCTGGTCCACATACTCCAGCGTCTTAGACGATAGCTTGGCAAAGGTATCTGCCAGCGTCTCCACCTCGTCGCCGGTGCGGTAGGCATCCTCCATCACAAACCGAAGGTCTTCTCCGCCAAGCGATTGCACGCGCTTTGTAATGAGGCCCAACGGACGTACGATGCGCTGGGACAAAACCAGAGCCCCAACCAACGCAAGCGCCGTCACAACCAGGAGCAGCACGACAATCGTGGTCAGCGACTGAGAAAGGCTTTTGGCGTACGCGGACTGCGACGTGCGTACGATGTCGTCAAACGTGTCGAGCGTCCGTGCGGCGGCGGCATCCGTTGCCTGCTGGCCTACGGCGTTAACGAGCACCCAGCCCACCGTTTGTATCGGCGCGCCGCACATGTAGTAGACGACGCCATCCGCCTCGACGATGGTAGGGGCGGT
Organism: Atopobiaceae bacterium; assembly: GCA_017652285.1. GTDB lineage: Bacteria > Actinomycetota > Coriobacteriia > Coriobacteriales > Atopobiaceae > RUG440. The sequence goes on along the minus strand of JAGCBF010000211.1, from coordinate 1,524 downwards.
AAGGCCCTCGAACGCCTGCTCGATAAAGCCCCCGATGGCCCCTCTTGACTGGCGCAAGTCCATTGCGTCTTGGGACTCCTGCGCCATGAAGGAACCCTCCTTTTTGGGAGAGAACACCACGTGCCCCTGGTCGTTGATGATGCAGACAAAATCGTCGCCCGTCCAGGTGCTCTCCACCGATTCGGCCATGTTGTTAAGCAGCAGGTCTGCACCCACGACGGCCACGAGTTCGTTGCCGACGTACACCGGCGCGGCGCACATGATGCCGACGTCTTCGGTAAATACGTCGGCTGACACGTCGGTAAAGTACACGCCGCCTGTGCTTACGGCGCCGGTGTACCACGGGCGATTGGTCATGTCTATGGGCATGACCGCTCCGTTATCGTCAAACTTGGACGAGGCGTGGTCGTCGGCCAAAACCATTACGCCGCTGGGCAGCGCGATGTAGCACGAGTCGATACTTGAGTTGTCGTTGAGCGCCGCCAAAAGGTCGGACATGTTGCCCGCAAAGGCGACCTGCTGGGCAATGTTTGGGTCGTCCGTGTCGACGCCTTCTTCCGTGAGGAGCTGGACGGTCGTCGTGCCGTCGGTGGCGGCGTTGGGAGGCGCGACGTCGCGGGCGGCGTAGGCGCTTGGGTTGGCGTACAGCTCCTGCGCGTAGTCCGCCATCGTCGTTACGGTTTTGGACAAGTCACTAAACATGTCGTTGGCAATGTAGGCTTCCATCTGCGTCGTTTCGCCAAGGGTTGCCGTCAGCCGATCGTCCATGGCTTGCTCCACCGCGCCTGCGATGGCTTCTCGCTGCTGGTTGTTGACGTCGTTTGACAGCTGCGTTAGGTGCGACGCCTGCCAGGCAATAACGCCAGTGTATACCGCGACCACCAGTATGATGGTATAGAGCACCAGGCTAAACACCTTTTGCCGGATGCCGCCAACGATCAAGTCTTTAAACCTGTGCATGTCGTCCTCCCAAACGGCAAAAGCCGCGCGGACCCGTGCCGCGGGTCATGGGCAGCAGGCAGTACGGCATGAGCTGCTGCGCTTCGGCTGCTATTGTCTCCTGCGAAGAATGGTCACGGCAATCCTATCAAATGCGTTTGTCGCGCACGCGCGTGCCCGGCCAAAAGACAAAAAGTGGCCGATTGGGGCTAGGCCCCTTTCGGCCACTTTTGGGCTCGGTTGCGGGCGCAGACGCGGCGTTACGCGTCAAAGTCGGTGGTCTTGGAGACCTCGGCCCACTTTTCCAGCTCTTCCAGTCGGGCGTTGAGCGCGCCGCGCACGGCTGCCAGGGCGTCGGATCCCAGGTACAGGCGCAACGGGGTGTCGTCCGCCTCGACGGCCTTGATGATGGGGTAGCCGGCCTTGAGCGGATCGCCCGGCTGCTGGCGCGTGTTGACGTTTTGCGCCACGGAGCGCTTGTGGGCTGTCTCGGCGTAGTCGCCCACGGTATTGTCCGATCCCTTGAGCGAGGTGTCGTAGAAGTGCGTGCGGAAGGCGCCCGGCTCCACGATCATGGCCTTGATG
>JAGCBF010000210.1 GCA_017652285.1 Atopobiaceae bacterium | reverse complement strand
TCGGCTCGTACAACGGCACATCGTCCGGGGCGAAAAACTTCTCTCTGTTCATCTATGGTGGCGGTTCTTCGTCGAACAGTTACCTTCGCTATGGCGAGCAGCTCCTCCGTCCGCGTTTCGGCTCTGGCGAGCGCACCATCACCTTCGGCAAGAGCGGCACGAGCGGCTTCTACACCGACGCCACGGCGGAGCCCGATACCTTCACCACGGTGGCTGGCGCGTACATCGGCATGCTCCCGAACTCCTCCTCGCCCGCCTACACCGGCAAAATCATTGGCGACATCACTGTCGGGACGCGCCTCAAGTGGATTCCCTGTGTGCGCAACAGTGACAGCGCCGTTGGCTATTACGAGGCGAAGCACCACGTGTTCCTCGAAAAGAGCGGCACGGGCACGCCCACTGCCCTGGAGGATTCCTGATGGCGAAAAAGACACTCCGGCTTGAGGGCCTGCCGAACCCGAAGCAAGACCTGTTCCTGAGAGCGGTCGCGCCCCGGATAGCCTACGGTGGCGCTCGAGGCGGAGGTAAGTCGTGGGTGCTCCGCCGCAAGTTCATCCTGCTGGCGAACCGCTACTCGGGGCTCAAGCTGCTGTTGTTGCGCCGCACCCTGGCCGAGCTCGACGGCAACCATACGCAGCCGCTCCTCAAGGAGCTCAACGGCTTCGCCAAGTACACGAAGGACAACAAGACCTTCACGTTCCCGAACGGCTCCACCATCAAGCTCGGCTACTGCGACACGGACAACGACGTGTACCAGTACCAAGGGCAGGAGTACGACGTTATCGGCTTCGAGGAGGCGACCGCGTTCACCGAGTGGATGCTGACGTACATAGCGACGTCGTGCCGCTCCACGCGCACCGACTTCTCGCCGAGGATTTACTACACTTGTAACCCGGGCGGCCCGGGACATGACTACATAAAGCGTCTCTTCATCGACCGTATCTATGAGCACGGTGAGAACCCAGACGATTATGTGTTCATCCAGGCCAAGGTCACGGACAACACGGTCCTCATGGAGACCAACCCTGGTTACATCAAGACCCTGGAGGCACTGCCCGAGCACCTGCGCAAGGCGTACCTCGAGGGGCGCTGGGATGCCGTCGAGGGGCAGTATTTCAGCGAGTTCGACCCGGCCATCCACGTCTGTGCGCCGTTCCCCATCCCCCGGGACTGGCGCAGGTTTCGAGCGATGGACTGGGGCTATAACGACCCGTGCTGTGTGCTCTGGTTTGCGGTGGCACCCGACTCGCACCTGTACGTCTACCGGGAAATCTACCAGAACCAGACGAGCGCCTCGGACATGGCGAAGCTGGTGAAGAAACGGTCGGTGGCGTTCGACGAGCACGGCACCCAGTTCACCGAGCACATCACGTACACGGCGGCCTCTCCCGATATGTGGCAGAAGCGCGGCCTCCGCGACGCGATGGGCGGCGAGACCGTGGCGGACACATTCATAGCGAACGGCGTCCCCATCGTCAAGGCGGACAACGACCGGCTGAACGGCTGGATGCGCGTCCGTGAGAACCTGCAAGTCGCGCCCGACGGACGGCCATTCGTCCAGATATTCTCGACCTGCCGCGACCTCATTCGGACCTTGCCGCTCCTGACCTACGACAAGCACGACCACGAGGACGTGGCCGACAACTGCGAGGACCACGCTCCCGAGGCTTTCCGCTACGGGCTCATGACGCGGCCCTCACCGGCGAAGCGCAAAGAGGTCGAGAAGAAACGGCTGATAGCCATTGACCCATTGACACCCCTCCCCCGTAAGAATAACGAGGGAGGCTTTTTTTATGCGTAAGGAGGCAGACAGATAATGCCGAAAAGCAAAAAGCAAAACGAACCCGAAGCCCTCATCCCCCTCAGCGGGATGGAGAAGATTTATGCGGGCATTGGCCGCGAGCACAAGCCCGGCGACCCCGGCGACATCGAGTTCATCGACGCCATCTACGGGCTCTTTGAAGAGTACCGCATGACGTACTACCGCGACGAGTGGCAGCGCCTGGACGACAACGTGACCATCTACGAGGGCACGTACTGGGGCGAGAACGACGCCGAGGTCGTCCGTGGCGACCGCAAGCCGCGCATGGCCACGCCGATGATTACGAGCTGTATCGAGAACATCAAGGCCGACCTGATGGACGAGCTGCCCGAAGCGGTCATCCTCCCGGACGCCGCTGGCGAATCGCCGATGGTCACGGCCAAGGTCCTCACCAAGGTCGTCGAACAGGAGCTCGACGCCTGCGACTGGGAGGGCGAATACGTTAAGGGCGTGCAGGACTTCCTGCAAGACGGCTGGTGCGTGTTCGAGGCTGGCCACGACCCGCTGGAGAACAACGGGCTCGGCGGCGCGTTCATCCGCTACGTCATGAACAAGAACTTCATGTGCGACCCGCAGACCCCGAACCTCCAGGACGGCCGCGCCTGCTTCGTCCTCGACGTGAAGCCGTGGGACTGGTTCAAGCAGCACTACCCAGACATCTTCCCGTACATGACCGCCGACGAGGGGCTCATTGAGGCCGACAGGATTGATAGCACCACGGAGCCCGAAAGGGCGAAGTCGCTCCGGCTCATCGAGATGTGGGTCAAGGAGTTCGATGCGGAGACCCGTACCACCGCCGTGCACTTTGTCCGCGTCGCTGGCCACCAGGTCATCGAGGACTCGAAGCTCACGTATGAGCGCGGCTACTACGAGCACGGCCTGTTCCCGTTTAGGGTTTGCACCCTATACCCGCAGAAGGGCTCCGCGCTGGGCCTCGGCATCTGCGACCTCTTCAAGGACACGCAGAGGTACGCAGACAAGCTCAACGCCATCTTGCTTGAGAACGCGCTGAGGGCCCGGACGCCTCGGCTGTTCATCCAGGAGGGGTTGGTTGACATTGAGGATGTGCGGGACTTCTCCCGCGAGGCCATTGAGGTACAGGGCAACCTTGAGGCCGCTGTGAAGTGGATGGACACCCAGCCCCTCCCCGCGTATCTCATGAACTTCGCCCAGCTCATGCAGCAGAGCATCAAGAACGAGGCGGGCTCGAACGACCAGTCCCGTGGCCAGACCGCCGGTGGCGTGACAGCCGCCAGCGCCATCACGGCCCTCCAGGACATGAGCACGAAGAGGAGCCGCATGGAGGCCCGAGAGCTCCAGCGCGGGTTCAAAGAGTGCGTGCGGATGATGATTGAGATTATGCGCGAGAAGGACATCGTGCCGAGGGAAGTCGTCATCACCGTGAACGGCCAGCCGGAGATTCTTCCGTTTGATTCCCGCAGTCTTTACCGTGGGAACGGGGAAGGGCGGCGGGTCCCCATCGAGGCGCTCATCACCATCAAGACGAGTAGGCAGACCCGGTTCAGCCGCATGGCGCACAACGAGCTGGTGCTCCAGTTCGTCAACATGTTCCAGCAGACAGCCGACCCGCTCATCATGATGGAGGCCCTCGAGATGGACGACAAGGAGCAGATTCTCGACACCATCAGGAAAGCCCAGCACGGCGGGATGCTCGCCCTCCAGCAGCAGAACGCGCAAATGCAGGCGCAGCTCCAGCAGATGAGCGAGGAGCTCGGGCAGTACCAGAGCGCCATGAAACAAATCCAGGCAGGGCTCGGAGGCGGGGGAGAGCAAGCCCCGGCTCCACAGGCCCCTGCCGCACAACCGGTCGATGCAGCCGCGCTCGCACAGAGCATTGGCTGATATTGATAAATCACGGTGACGCCGACCGAAACGGGCGAGACATGAAAGGATTTTATGCCTGACAATTACGAAACCCCGGTCGAAAGTGTTGCCCCCGACATGGCTGTGGCCGACGCACAGGATTCACCTGTCGAGGAAGTAACCATTAGTGTATCGCCCCAGGGCGATTCACAAACTGGCTCTGACAATCCGGTCGATGCCGCGAACGCGGCAAATCCGCCCGCCGACGGGGCGCAGTTCAAGAGCCAGAAAGACATTGACGCGGCGTTCGGCAAGCGCCTCGCCAAGGAGCGAGAGAAATACGAGCAGAGCCCCGAGTGGCAGCTCGGTGCCCTCTACCTTGACGAGCGTGCGAAGCGCGACGGCATCAGCCGCAACGAGGCGTACCAGCGCATCCAGCAGGAGCGCCTTGACGCGAAAGCCGACGCATACGCCAGAGACCCCAAGCAGTTCTACAAGGACCTGCTCAGTGGGAACGCAACCCCACAACAGAGACAACCCTCTTTCCAGGCAGCACCGCAGTCGGAGACACCCGAGGCGCAGGCACAGCGCGTAGGCGCAGAGCTCGCCAACATGTACAAGGCGGGCCAGCTCCCGCAGGGCTTCGACATCCAGCAGAGCCTCGACCAGGACACGTACAACAACATCGTTGAGTACGGTGCCCCGGCGGCCATGCGCATTTGGGCCGCTGAACAC
>JAGCBF010000209.1 GCA_017652285.1 Atopobiaceae bacterium | reverse complement strand
GCATCGCGCCCGAGAGGATCCGCACCTACGGCATCGCCTTCCGCGGCAAGGAGGTGCTGGTGGGGTAGCGCCCGGCGAGTTTGACCTTTTCGGGGCCTTCTCACAAAAAACGGGTCCGTGGCGCAAATGCGCCCGGACCCGTTAGTCTTCATGGTGGAGCTGGATTCCCCTGGGTCGAACACCCTCGAGCGTGCGAGACCCGCTTCGTAGTCGCAAAGACGGCGCGCTGGGAACTATCACCCGCTAGGTGTGCACCATGCCCGGCGCACTAGAGATGGCCGGAAGGGGCCTAGCGCAGGCGGCCACTTTCGCGTGCCACCCGCTAACCCTTTTTTCCGTCGAGCATGCGGTGCATCATGGCACGCTCACTTGCTACGGAGGAAATACTGAGATACATCGTGCAGTGGTCATTAACAGATGCCCTCCATGGGATGAGCTTCAGTTCGTATGCCAACAACGTTGCCGCGAGCACATTGTCCTTCCCATACGACTCGACAGCATCCCAATAAGCGTCTATCTCCTCGTGCGTCGACGGGATGACCACCTCTTGATTGCCGCCGCTCACGGCTTCCAGCTCCTCCAGGCTGAGCTCCCTCGGCTCGCCCACGGCCTCCCGGATCACGGCCGCCTTCTCCTCCGCGGACTCGGCCTCCTCCATGCGCTTCCTCTGGTCTTCGGTCAGGTTCAGCCACTCGCTCATCGCACGTCCTCCTCGTGTGCTCGTATGCGTCATTATCACTACATTGCATACGCTGGAACGCGCGATGTGTCCCAGCCATTCTCCCGATCCGCCAAACGTTCGCCGGGCCTTACTCGAGCATGGACCCACTGTTGCAGCTCAAGGCGTTCTCGGCAGCGCACCCGGACGTCGGGATGGCGCACTCGATGCACGCGGCCGCCTGGGCGCTCGGTCTCTCGGATCGCGCCCCGGCCACGATCGACGTCGCCGTCCCCGCGCCTCTTTTGATGACACCAAGAGGCCAACAAAGGATGTAACCATACTGAGTGACCGCGGCACGAGGCCGATCAAGCCGACCAGCAGGCTGCAACGTTGCAGGAGTCCTACACTGCCGACAGCACGCTCGCGATCGCAAACGGGGATCGCATCACGTCCGGCGTAGCCTCCTCCGCCGGGATGACGGTGTCGGTCCCCGCGGGGATGAAGAAGTGCTGGCAGGGGTAGTGGTCGACGCTCGTGCCGAGCAGGTCCTTCGGGTGGTGGATCCGGCAGCGTCCGCCGACCACGTCGAGGCAGACCGAGGCCACGTCGAGCACGGCGCCGTTCAGCGCGGCGACGAGGTCGCCCAGATGGTCGTCGGCGTCCATGAGCAGGCGGGCGTACGCCTCTACCTCCTCGGTCGAGGTCTCGTAGGCGTCGGGCGAGAGTATGAGGACCAGCGTGACGTGGTGGTCGGGGCCATGGTCGCACTCGATGGCGTGTCCGAACTCGGGGTTCTCGGAGAGCTCGACGTTGCTGAAGCCGGCACGCTCGAGGGTGAAGCCGAGGGCGTTCATGCAGAAGCTTGCGTACGGTTCGGGATAGCTGTCGGTAGCGGCGGTCAACGACTGAACGAGAAGGGACTTCGGTGCGCCCATGGCGGCTCCTCTCAGGTGGGGATAACGGCACATGCCGTCCCTGTCCCTCGCGGGTGTCCGTGGCATCCGCGAGCCTGGCCCTTTTTTGTCTGGTAACGCGCGTCTTTTCCGTCACGGCGCGTTACGCCGCGGCCGTCACGGCGCTGACGGCCGTCACAGGACATATGCGCTGGTGGGGGCGTGTATCAGCCCCATGTGTGACGGTGTTACTGTCTCTCTCTACTCATTGGAAAAGAAAAAGAGTTATTGATTGGATTTAAATAGGAGTCAGCCGCGGTAACACCGTCACGGCGTAACATGCGTCATCCCTCAAGACATGCTGGCATCCGTGGCTTTTCGCCACTAGTGTGGCTACTGCCACGTTGCGGTAGACTCTTCGCTGGCGCGACCCCAGGACGACGGAGGTGAGAGTCATGGAGTGGCAGTACGAGCGACAGGTGCGCGAGACGGTCGGCTGGTTCGTGGAGAGGGCCATCCCCGACCCCGAGCCCGGCTGGGACGGCTCCCCGTACACGATAGAGGGCATGGGCAGGGACGACGGGCTGCTCTTGCGTGAGCGACGAGTCGCGCTTGTAGGTGCCCTTCGCCTTGGCTATCGCTATGCCCTCCGCCTGGCGCTCGCGTATCATCGAGCGCTCGAACTCCGCGAACGCGCCCATGACGGTGAGCATGAACTTGCCCTGCGCCGAGTTCACGTTCATCTCCGGGGTGTCCACGAACTCCAGCGATATGCCGCGGCCGCTCAGGTCCTCGGCGATTTCGATGAGGTCGCGCGCGTTTCGGGCGAGCCTGTCCGGGCTCTTCACTACGAGGGTGTCCCCCTCCCTGAGCACGTTGTTGAGGAGCATGTCCAGCTGCGGGCGGCTGCGCTTGGCACCCGACATCCTGTCAACATAGACGTGGCTCTCGGGGAGCCCCGCGAAGAGCTCCATCTGCCTTTCTGGGTTCTGGTCCGCCGAAGAGACGCGGACGTACGCGAATACGAGCTGCCTCGGCTCATCCTGCCAACTCATGTCTAAGACCTCCGTTGCACATCTGTTCATCAATAGTTTATATACCCTGATTTACAGGGCGCATTCCGCGGGCGTGGGCTGCCGCAAGGAGGTGTCCAGGGGCATACCCTGTTGGACAGGTCGTGGTGGGATGACGCCCTTCACCGAGGACAGGAGAGGGTCACGCTCGGCTTCGACGTATCCCATGCCACGAGATCGGTGCGACGCTCCGCCGGTACAAGGTTGTCCGTTCGCCGAGCAGCAGGGGCTAGGGCGAGCGTCCGCGGTCGCCATGGCTCAGAATCCTGACTTCCGCAGTAGTTTAGCGCCGTTTGCCCTATCGTAGCTGGGCAAACGGCGCTTTCGTCGTGAATGTTTTCGGACGGCACACCGCCCGGCGGCTACCTCCAGCGGATCTTCTTCCCCTTGGCGAACAGGGCCTTGATGTCCTTGGTCCTCATCCACTTCCTGGGCGCCTCCTCGCCCACGAGCGCGAAGATGTCGTCGGTGAGGTCGGTCCTGTGGTCGAAGAGCCACCAGCCGTCGTCGGCGTAGGAGCAGTCGAGGGAGCGCATCTCGGCCAGGAGCGCCTGGGCCGAGGGGTGCGACGGAAGGGCCCGCTGCGAGAGCCTCACGATGAGGAGGGCCAGGTAGCAGGTGAGGAAGTGGGCGCGTATGTGCTCCTCGGTCCACACCCACACGGGCCTCGAGTCGAGCCCTCCCGTCTTGGTGACGCGGAACGACTCCTCGATCCGCCAGAGCTCGCGGTACGCGTCGAGTATCCTCGACTCGTCCCAGCCCGTCTCGCTGGTTATTATCAGGTAGTAGCCGTCGAGCTCGGCGGCCTTCGCGACGGCCTCCTCGTCGATCTCGGGCTTGACCCTGGGGTCCGTGAGCACCTCGCCCGTCCTGCGGTCGAACGTGACGCCCCTCACGAACTGCGCGGCCCCGTAGTGCGTCGCCCTCGTGTAGGCGCCCGGCCTCTCCACGAGCTGCCTCGACTTCTCGAGCACCCTCTCCCTCTCGTGGCGCGCCCGCTCGGCGTACTTCCTGCTCCACATGGCCACGACCTTGACCTCGACGTCCTCGTCCCTCCTCCTGCAGTCGAACGTGTCCACGTCCTTGAGGTGGACGGTCTTGTGCCGCTGCGAGCTCTTGATCTTGAACTCGCCGTCCGGGCTGGCCCTGTAGCCGTCCTCCGACAGCGCCCACCTCTTGTACTCCGAGCTCGACTTGGTCCCCCGGAGCGACTGCGAGAAGACGAAGCCGTCCCCCTTGGCCACGACGCCGGCTATGTTGTCCGAGCAGCTCGTGCCCTTGTCGGCCACGACGACCACGCGGCCGAGGCCCCTCTCCTCCCTCTTCTTGAGCACCGGCAGCAGCGTCTCGCAGTCGTTCGCGTTGCCCTCGAACAGGTCGTAGGCGATGGGTATGCCCTCGCCGTCCTGCAGCAGCCCCATCTGCACGATGGGGTTCGGCCTGTGCTCCTTGCCGGCGCCCTTCCTGCGCAGGCCCTCGGCGTCCGGGTCGCACTCGAAGAAGTAGTTGGTGACGTCGTAGCAGGCGAGCGACTCGTCGCGGCCTGAGTTCCTGGCTATGGACCTGTTGCAGGCGTCCACTATCCTGCCCGACAGGCGGTCCAGCTCGGTCAGCGCGCGGCACGCGTCGTCGTCCGTGAGCTCGGCGCGGAAGAAGTGGCGGTCCCTGTTTTCCACGGCGGCGAGCTTGGAGCCCGGCGCGAGCAGCCGCTCGCTCACGAGGAGTCGCAGGGCGGCGTTGAGGTCGTACTCGCACCTCCTGCCGCGCATCCCGTTCCTTATGGCCGCCTCCACGCCCAGCGCGTCAAGCCACCAGCAGGCGAGCGCGTCGCCGACGTGCCTCCTGAGCTGCGGAGACTCCCTCTTGTCCACCCTCTGCCTCGGGTGGATCGCTATGGTCGCCGGCGCCTCGTCCCTCAGCCGCTCGGCGTCCATCCCGGCCACGACCTCCCGGAAGTGCGCCACGGGGTCCTCGAACTCCTCGGACAGCTCGTCCACGAAGCCGAACGTCCTTATGGTCCTCTGCCTGTTGCGGCCGCCCTCGTCGCGGTAGCCCTGCACCGCCGAGAGGCTCACCCTGCCGGACTTCGTCGGCGTCTTCTTGAGGTACATCGAACACCCCCTGCCAGCTGCGGATATATGGTTCCGATTATAGCACACGTAGCAATACGTAGCATGAAACATTCTATAAACTTGACAAAGAAAAATGCCCGTAAGGGCAGGTCAGGCGGTGAAAAGTTTTTGCTGGATCAGCTAACAAACTGCGGAAGTGTGGTGCGCTGCTAGGCTCCTGATAGTTGAACGTCTTACCAGCGATTTTCGCCTCATATC
>JAGCBF010000208.1 GCA_017652285.1 Atopobiaceae bacterium | reverse complement strand
TGGCCGCGGGGCGCTCGCCAGATTGACTTTTGCGGGAACGACGAATACAAGGAGCTCGCCAAGTTGATTGTCACGGGAACGCCGGCCGCGGGGCGCTCCCCAAGCGCGGTCTCCTCGCAATGGCCGAAAGGGGCCTAGCCCCAATCGGCCAATCAGGCTTATGCGCAGGGAGAAAGGTCCAGCATCACGCTACCGTTCTCGCCAAAGCAGAACACGCCAAGCGTAAGCGTGTACGTGCCGGGTTCCAGGCCGTCGATGAGGTTGGTGCTGAACTGCTCCTTTTGCCCCAGGAAGTCAGAACCCGACAAAAACGTGCCGTTGTCACCCTTAAGGAACCAGTAGCAGTCAAAGATCTCTTGTCCGCTGTGGTCAGCGCCGCGCACCTTCCACCGGTATGCGATGGCTCCCGGGCTGGTCAGCTCGTACGTCACGTCCACGCACGCGTGGTTCGCCTTGCCGCCATCCACGTTGTTGAACCCCGAGGCATGAAGTATCCCGTCGTCACGCGTGGTCCATGGCAGCGACGCATCATGCACGTGGCTCACGTCCACGACCTCCGTCGGTGCAGGCATGTGCCGAGGCAGCGGGCTTATCACAAACACCTCGTCGCCATGGCCACCCGTTACCGCAGACGCGCGATACCCGCTCAAATCCGGCGCCTGATCCATGGCCGCGTGCCCGTTGCCTTGGGCTCGCAGAGAACCCCCGCAAATCGTCACGTCAAACGAGCTGGCCGGACGAGACATGCCCTCAAGAAGCGGACCGCTGCCGATGCCTGCAGAGTCCACACCCCCCAAGGCATACGTACTGCCCCCGCGCACCACCACGGTCCCACCGTAACACTCATCGGGCATAATGCCGCCACCAATGCCCGCGCCGTATTCGCTCGTGGCGATAAGGGAGCCCGTGCTCTGACGCGTAATCTCGAGCGTGGCGCCGTCGAGCTCGATGCCCGCGCGTCCCCATCCGCTCTTGGCAGTGTTGACGCCCTTAAGGGTGAGGTACAGCGTGGCGTCGCGCTCCACCAAAATCGCAGGGCACCCGCTGTCGCCGCCGACAGGCTCGATCTTTGCATTGGTCAGGGTAACGTGCGCCGTAACGCCCTTGCGCACCAAGATCCAATGGTCGGTGCGACCGCCCGTGCTTATCACCAGCGGATCCGAGCCCGTAATGCTCAAACATCCCTGCTGGTAGGTGTACGATCCCGCGTCGCCCCAAACCATCATGCCCTTGCTAAGGGCGGGAATGCCCGTCCTTGTCATGTTGTACTCCTTCGTCGTCGTGGTTACTAAAGCTTATGTAACCCAACCGACAAGGACGTAAACACTGGATATAAGCTATGCAACAAGCCTGAAGTTTTCTGAATGGCCGAAAGGGGCCTAGCCCCAATTGGCCAAGCCCGAATGGCCGAAAGGGGCCTAGCCCCAATCGGCCAACTACAGCAAGACGATGTCGCGCAGCGCGGCAACGACCCTGGAGTACACGACCTCAACGCTGCCGCTGGCATCTACCGTGCGCACGCGCTGCGGGTCTTCCTTTGCGAGCTCCGCATACCCGCCGCGCACGCGCCGCTGGAATTCCATGCCCTCGCCCTCAAGCCGATCGACGCCCTCTTGCACCGCACGACCAAACGCGCTCGAGGGATCAAGGTCAAACACCAGCGTCACGTCCGGAACGAGCCCACAGCTACCCAGCTGGTTTGCCATGCGCACCATGTCCGCAGAAAGCCTGCGTCCGGCTGCCTGATACGCATACGTGGAATCGTAGAACCGGTCGCACACCACGGTTGCCCCACGCTTGAGCGCCGGCTCGATGACCTCGCGCACGTTTTGCGCGCGCGCCGCCTCGTACAGCAACAGCTCGCACTCGTCGCACATGTCCGTGTTGCCTGGATCGAGCACCATCAGGCGAATCTTTTCGGACAAGCGCGCGCCGCCCGGCTCACGAACCCTTACGACCTCGTGGCCCGCCGCCTCCAGCGCGTCCGCAATCAGCTTTGACTGCGTGGTCTTTCCGCAACCATCCACGCCCTCAAGCGTAATGAACAATCCCGCATGCTCCATGATGCCCCCATCCAAAAGGCCTTTGTACGGCAAGCCTACCACACGCGCACGAGCATGGGCAAACGTCAATCGGAACTCAGCAACGCTACTTCGAAGCGCCCTTGCGGCCGCCACGCCGCGCAGACGTGGTCTTTGCGGACTTCGTGGTCTTCGTCGCCTTTGTCGACTTCTTTTCCTTGCTGGGACAATCCATGTTTACGCAGATGCGCCACGGGCCGCGCTGCGTCTCCACCTCGACCATGGGCGCACCGCAGTCGGGACAGGTCTGTCCCAATGCACGCAGCTTGCCGCGAGCCGGCAGCGGATAGCTCGTACCGCATTCCTCGTAGTTCTGGCACCGAATAAACCGCTTGCCCGTGCGCTCGCTCTTGTGGGCGATAAGGTCGCCGTGCTTGCCAGCCTCCGCGCACGCCTGGCACTCGCCCACCTTGAGGTCGGGCTCAAAGTTGGTGGGGCACTGCGGGTTGACGCACACCTCGTACGCACGCTGGCGGAACGGCTGCACCTTAACGCGCGGCGCGCCGCACTCCGGGCACACGCCCTCCAACGGAGAGATGCGACCCGTCGGAACGGGATACGTCACGTCGCATTCGGGCCAGCCCATGCAACCAATGAAGGAGCCGCGCGTCTTGGCGGACGACTTCATGACCAGGTCCTTGCCGCACTTGGGGCACACACCGACCTTTGCGTCGGCCGTCACCGCATCCGCGATCTCCTCCCCCAGCTCGTCCATATGATCGATGAGCTTGCCGATCCATTCTGCCAGCGCCGCGCGCGATTGCTCGACCACGTGGTCCTGCGTATCGGCTCCCTCGGACACGCGCGTCATGCTCTGCTCGAGCTCGGCCGTCATTTCCGGCGTGGTGATGGGCGGCGCGAACTCGTGCAGCGCCTTGATCACCGCCATGCCCAGCTGGCTGGGCTCGACCGGGTCGTTCTTTAGGTATTTGACGTCGTACAGGCGCTGGATGATGTTGGCGCGCGTGGACTTGGTTCCCAAGCCGCGACGCTCCATCTCCTGGATGAGCCTGCCCTGGCTATAACGCGCCGGCGGCTCCGTCTGCTTGGCGTCAAACGACAGCTTGCGCACGTCGCACACGTCGCCGACCTCAAGCGCGGGCAGCTGGTCGTCCTTCTTCAGGCCGTAGGGATAAATCGCACGGAACCCCGGCTTTACCAGCACGGACCCGTTGGTCACGAACGGTTCTCCGCCGATCTCCAGCCCCACCTTGGTGCCCTCGCTCACGGACGCATCCATGAGCGTGGCCAAAAAACGACGCGACACCAGGTTGTACAGCTTCCATTCCGCCGGCTGCATGTCGTGAGGTCCTGCCGCCGCCGTAGGGTATATGGGAGGGTGGTCGGTCGTCTCTTCCTTGCCGCGCGTGGGCGTGAGCTTAGGCTGTGCCAGCAAGGACGCGCACACCGGCGCGTATACGTCCACACCCGACAAGGTCTTTACGCATTCGCGCAGGTCGAGCGAGCGCGGATACACGGTGTTATCCACGCGCGGGTACGAGATAAGGCCACGCATGTACAACGACTCCGCCAGGCGCATGGTGCGCGCGGGCGAAAGCCCCTCGCTTGCCGCCGCGGCCTGCAGCGACGTGGTGTTGAACGGCGCGGGCGGACGCTGCGTGCGCGCCTTCTTGGTAACGCTGGTAACCGTGGCCGTCTTCGCCTCGCGCACGTGCTCGTACGCAAGGTCTGCCGCGGCCTTGTCCTTAAAGCGTGCCGTCGCGTGCGTCGTCTTGAACGGGTCCGACCCGTCGTGGCTCAGCTCGCCCGAAATCACCCAGTAGTCCTCCGGAACGAATGCGTTTCGCTCCTCTTCCTTCTCGACCACCAGGGCAAGCGTCGGGGTCTGCACGCGCCCCGCAGAACGCACGTTGCCAAAGCCGCCGCGACGCGCCAGCGTAAGGTAGCGCGTAAGCACGGCGCCCCACACCAAGTCGATGTACTGACGGCTTTCACCCGCATCCGCAAGGTCTTGGTCGAGGTCGACCAAGTTGGAAAAGGCATGGTCGATCTCGGCCTTGGTGAAGGCAGAGTAGCGCGCACGACTCACCGGAACGTCCGGCGCGACCGAGCGGATCTGCCGCAGGGCGTCGGAACCGATGAGCTCTCCCTCGCGGTCAAAGTCCGTGCCGATCACCACGGAATCCGCCTTCTTGGCAAGGTTCTTGAGCGCTCGGATGATCTCTTTTTCGGCCGGGAGCTTCTCGATGGGAGCCCACACCAAATACGGAAGACTGGGAACCTTCCAGCCCTTGATGTCCACGCCATCCTTAAGAAACGGCTTGCGCTTGGTGTCGTAAGGCGGGCGCGCCAGCCCCTGGGGCACGTTGACCGGCATGACCTCGCCATCGGACGACACGCCATACCAGCCCTGGCCACGCTTGTACTTGAGCTCCGTGGGAAAGTCCGGCGCGAGGATGTGCCCACGCAGACCAATGGTCACCCATTCGTCGCCGTCGTGCTTGAATCGGTAGATGGGCGTGTTGTATACCTTGTCCGCCTTGGGCTTGCCCACGTCGCACAAGAGACGGGCAATCTGCGTGGCGGCATCGTTCTTCTCGGTTACGACAAGCTTCAAGAGTATCTCCTTGTTGGATGATTGGTTTTTCGCCACGAGGACGACCTTGTTGTTCGTTTGAGACTACGCCTTTTCCAGCTCGTGCTCGGCATATTGGTCACGCGACCAATACAGCGCCTCCTTGCCGTCGCGAATGATGATGACGCGCCGGGCCACGGCAAGCGACACCTCGTACAACGCGAGCATGACCCCATACATAAGGACCATGGTGATGGGCGAGGCATCCGGCGTCACGGCACCGCACACAATGAGCAGGGCCACGTACACGTAGCGCCATTGCCCGCGAAAGGTACGATACGGCACCACGTGCAGGATGGACAGATAAAAGATGATGAGCGGCAGCTGGAAGGCAAAGCCAAAGCCAACCTCGAGCAGCATCATGATGGAGAGGTAGTCCTCCGCATTGACGGTTGCCGTCGCAAACTCCGTGATCTGCTCGATAAGCCACCCAAACGCCGCCTTTTGGATAACGAAGTAGCAAAAGATCATGCCCAAAAAGAACAGCGCCACCATGGCAGCCACCGTGGGCAGCACCCATTTGCGCTCGCTGGGCGTCAGTGCCGGCAAGAAGAAGCCCAGCACCTCCCACAAGATGACGGGCGTGCAGGTGATGGCGCCAAAGAACAGCGCGATCTTAAAGCGAATGGTAAAGCCGCCGAGCGCCGACAATACCGTGAGCTGCGAATCTTCCGGCAGCACGGCCTTGATGGGATCGAGCATGATGCTGATGAGCGTGGGCGTGGCGAAGTACACCACGAGCGCCGCCGCGATAACAGAGACGATGACGATGGTGAGACGCCTCCGGAACTCGGCCAAATGGTCGAAAAGAGGCATGCGCGCTGGTCCGATGGGCATGATGCATTGGGGAACGCAGCCAAAAGGCTACTCCTCCCCGTCCTCCTCTCCGGTTGACGCAGCTGCCGCCTCTGGCGTGGAGGGAGGGCAAGGGGCGGCCTCGGCCTCCTGTGCCGCCTGTTCTGCCTCTTTGGCAAGCGTGCGAGAGCTCTTTTGCGACGTGACGGCATACAGGTCTGCCGCGCTCGTGCGTGTGGGCCGTTGCTCGGGCTCGTCCGCCTCTTTCTGCGGGCCGACAACGGCAGGCTGCGCATCCGTCGACACCTGTTCCGGGGCGTCCGCATCGACCGAATCGGCTACGGCTGCCGCCGCAGCCTCTGCGGCCTTGCGCTCGGCAAGCAGGCGCGCCTTGCGCTCGGCAAACGTCTCTCGACGAGGCTGGACGGCCTCGTCGGCTTCGAGCGAGGAGCCCTCGCCCGCGGCTCCGGACTCCGCCTCCAGTTCGGCCGCCTCGCGCTTGCGCTGCTTGGGGGACTTCTCCAGCTCTTCGGAAGCGGGATCCATGATGTTGGTCTGAACGACTTCCGTAAACCCGTCCGAAGCCTCGCGGAACTGGCGCAACACCCGACCCAACGTTCTTCCCATGCCCGGGAGCTTGTCCGGGCCAAACAGCAAGAACGCGAAGACCACGATGATGACGAGCTCGGTCTCCCCTATGCCAAACACGTTGCCTACCTTCCCCTTTGGTACTTGTCCGCGCTAGGCACGTACGCCTAGCTCCTCGCCTACGCCCAACATGGTAAGAACACGCTCCACATTGCGCTGCGGATGTGTGACGGCAAAGGCGCGGTTGGCTTCTGCGGCCTTGTGCGCGGCGCCCACAAGCACGCCGATGCCCGTCGAGTCAATGTAGGACACCTGCTCCAAGTCGACCTCAACCTCCTTGACGTCGGCCTGGACGGCCTCGCCCAAGGCGTTCCTGAGCTCGTTGGCGTTCGATACGTCCACCTCGCCTGCCACACATACCAAGAACTTGTCGCCGATCGTTTGGCTTCGAACGGTCATAGACATGCTTCGCTCCTTACGGCCTAGATTCCGGAATTGTTCGCGATGACGCCCGGCAGTCCCGCCTGCGGCTTGGAGTTCGTACCCAACAGCTCCTCGTTGGTAAGGTCGGTGAAGTTCGACGTGCTCTGGTTGATGGACGTGGTGTGCTCGTCCGCAAAGCTCTTTACGCCGTACTCGTCGTTGGGGTCGGTCTCGGATGCCTTCTTGTACGCGGCCAATGCGTTGGTGTAATCGTACTGCCATTCGTAGAACAGACCGAGGTGAGCCCACGCCAGCGGGTAGTCCGGGTTCGCCTCGGTGATCGCCTTCATGGCCTCCAGGGACTCCTGCGTGTTGCCCAAATAGTACTGGGATGACAGGCGCTGCACCTTGACGGCGTCGGAGTCCTCGATGGCAAGGTAGCGGTCGAAGTACTCAACGGACTTGTTGAGCAGCCCGTTGGCATAGTCCTTCTCTTCGTCCGTGCTGCTGCTGTATTGCGCGCTATAGCCCCAGTTCATGTAGATCTGGCCCAAGTTGAGAAGGGCCGCGAGGTTATTGGGATCCTTTGCCAGGCGATCCTCGAACTTCTTCACCTCGCTCGCATTCTGCTCGGCAAGGTCCTTGAGCGTGTCGTTGTCGGGAACGCCTGCCGTGGCGTCTTCTTGCGCCTCTTCGCCCGTGGCAGCCTCCTCCGACTCCGCGGAATCGCCTTCGGCCGCACCCTGCTGGGATTCGTCAGACGACTCCTCCGTCGTGGCATCCGTCTCTTGCTCTGTTTGGGCCTCTTCCTGATCGTCGTTCGTCGCATTGCCCGCAAAGATCGGAGCCAGCGACGGCAGCGTCATGGACAACGCCATGATGACCGCAAATACCGCGATTACGATTTTGGTACCCTTCGACATCTGCCTGGGCCCACCAAGCTCCTTTTGAGGCTTGTTTGCCATACCAATCCATCTCCCTCGTCTTAGGAACCTAGTCTTCATATCGATGCAATCTTTAGAGTTATGCGCGCAAAGGGGCATCCGTCAAGCGACCGCCGCCTACGTTTGCTCATTCTCCACAACTCTCATACGTTTTTTAAGTTCACTTGAATGGCGTGGGGCTTAGACGACGCGCCCCACCCATGCGTTACGACCGCTTGGCAAGCTCAAGGCGCGCCGACACGAGCTTGGCCGCAAGCACGAACACGTCCAGCGCGGCACCGAGCTCTTCGAGCGACGGGAACGTGGGGGCGATGCGTATGTTGGTGTCGCGCGGGTCCTTGCCGTAGGGCCACGTCGCACCGGCGCCGGTAAGCGTTACGCCCAGCTCCGCCATAAGCGACACGATCGCCTTCGCCGAGCCCTCGGGCCCTTCAAACGACACGAAGTACCCGCCCCGCGGGTTCGTCCACGCGGCAATGCCCAGGTCGCCCAGACCGTCGTGCAGCTTTTGCTGCACCAGCTCGAAGCGCGGGCGCAACACCGCCGCCTGCTTGGCCATATGGGCGCGAATGCCGTCCACGTCCTTAAGAAACCGCACGTGCGCGAGCTGCGAGAGCTTCTCCGGACTCACGCGCTCGATGGAGAACGCGGCCCGAATCTCGGCCATGTCGGCAGGGCTCGCCGTCACAAACGCCATGCCCGAGCTGGGGAAGGTCACCTTGGCCGTCGACGCGAACTCATACACCAAGTTGGTGGCCCCCACCTCCTCGAGCGCGTCAAATATGTTGAGAAGCTCGTCGCCCTCGTCATATATGTCGTGCACGATGTAGGCGTTGTCCCAAAACAGGCGGAAGTCGGGCGCCGCGGGCTTGAGGGCCGCGAATCGACGGACCACCTCGTCGGAGTAGGTCACGCCGGTGGGGTTGGCGTACTTGGGCACGCACCACACACCCTTGATCGACGCGTCGGACTCCACCAGGCGCTGGACCTCGTCCATGTCCGGCCCGTCCTCACGCATCCGTACGGGAACGTTGACGATGCCGTAGCGTGCCGTCAAGGCAAAGTGACGGTCGTATCCGGGGCTTGGGCACAGGAACTTGACCTCGTCCAAAGAAGACCATGGCGCGTTTCCGCCGATGCCATGCGTATAGGCGTTGACGAGGACGTCATGCATGAGATTGAGGCTCGACGAGCCGTTGACGATTACGTTGGCGGGGTCAACGCCCAAAAGCTGTGCCGCAAGGCGACGTGCAGAGGGCAAGCCGTCAGGAACGCCGTAATTGTCGGCGGGCATGCCATCGTCCGTAAGGTCGCTGTCGCTCCCGATCAGGTCGAGCATGGGACGCGACAGGTCCGTCTGCTCGCGACTCGGCTTCCCACGCGCCATGTCCAGCACAAGACCCTTCGCCTTGATTGCCTTGGACTCTTCCTCAAGCTCTGCCACGAGCGCCTTGAGCTCACTCGCACTCATCGACTGGTACGCGTTTGGCATCCTAACCTCCTTGACGACATTTCATCAATCCTAGCATACCGTCCGCATGTTACCATTCGGTTTAGGACGAACCCAGAGGAGGAGCCATGATCTCACCTTCGCAGCCCTCAGAGGAATACGGCGAGCTTCAGCGCTTGGTCGACGACCTGTACCAGGTCAATCCCTCCAAGTCGATTCCACGTGTGGACGTGCTCGTTCGCGCAGAGGTCAACGACCTTTCTGACGACCTCCTGGAAGTCGTCAACCTGCTGCCCGCCGGCACGTACAAGCGCTACCGCCTATGCGACCAGCTCAACTCCATCATTACCGCACATGGCTGGGCATATTTGTACGGGACGGTCGAGTAGCCCCCGCGGGGGCGTAACCCATGGGCGGCTGGCCGCGCCTGCGGGGGCGTAGCTCACTCGTCGTTGGATGCCTGCCCCTCGTTGGACGCCAGCTCCTTGCTTTTCTCGCGACGTTGCCTGTGCTCTCGAGCGGT
>JAGCBF010000207.1 GCA_017652285.1 Atopobiaceae bacterium | reverse complement strand
GGCCAAGAAGACGCAGAGTCCGCATGACCAGGTGCCCCTTCCTGTGGTGCCGGCAGTGGCGTCATCAAGGGTGGCGGATCTGGTGGCTGGAGTGGCCGCAAGGTGTTTGGGGGTGCCCACGTTGGCTTCTCCGTTCGTGTCTGTTGCGAGGCGCCACGGTGGCGTCCTGCTTCGCGGCGGTCGAGTGCCCGCTCCGTTCCTGTTCACGCCCCGCTCCCGCGCCGGCCCGCATGCGGCTCCGCGCTCGCTTCGCTCGCTCACTTCGTGAGTCGCCGCTCGCGGGAAGTGGCCGAAAGGGGCCTAGCCCCAATCGGCCATTCTTGGCTCCTAGCCCCATTCCCGGATGTCCACGATTCTGTTTACGCGGCGCTGCAGCGAGCGTCTGACATAGGGAAGGCGATCCTGGATGAGCGGGTTTTTCTCGAGTATGCCAATGGCCTCGTCAACAAAGCCGTCGAGGTCCGACGCCTCAAACCAACTCATGTCCTCGACAAGCAGAAGCTGACGCGCGGGGCTCTGCTCAAACTGCTTGCCCGTAAAGCTGAACTCTCCTTTGGCCAGTTCCTCTAGCGACGCGTCGCACCACAGACTTGACCCGGTATCGAAGACAGGTGCCATCCGACAAACAAGGGACTCTACATCTCGCACAATCCCAAAGTTTCGCCAGTGACGGTCTGCGTTGGCAAGGATGTCGTCGCAAACGATCATCTTTGCCAGCGAGGGTTCGACCTCGCCGACTCCAAGGGACTCGCAGCATGCAACAAAGTGTTGGTAGCTGTTGAGGTCCGGCCGATCAGGAATCACGCGGTCGACATAGAGCGCGGGTACGTATTCCTCCCCATCGGACAAGAAGCATGGGCAGGCGCTGGTGGCATGAGCGCCCGATCCAACCAGATGGTAGGGGACAAACTCGTCGGGAGGGAGGAGTCGCTGGTGCAGGCGCGTGGCCACCAGCTCGTTGTAGGGCTCTTGGTCGAGCCGACCTCCCTCCTTAATGAGCGTCGGAACACCTTCATCCACAACCCAGCGCTTTGCGAGGTTCCCGTCAGACGTGTTGTCAGGGTGTGCCTTCGCGGGAGGGGTGACAGGGGAGAAAGCCATCGTCGTCGCGGACACCTCCTCAAAGGGATTGTTGAAGAAGTTGATGTCTTCCCAGCAAAGCCCGGAGCTATTGGGACGTATCCAATACTGGTCCGAGAGCGACAGGCCAAGATTCCGCATGACCAGCTCCTCCGGAACGTCGACGCCTGCCTCCGCCAGAATCCCTGCAAGGTTCGCACGGGTGCCTGGCATGCCCCTGCCGCGCCACCAAGCATCAATGGATGCCGCCCACGTGGAGCGTCTTCCCCTAAGGACGCCCAGCGGCGTCCTCTGGTCATCAACGATATCGCCTACGTGCGTAAAGCTTCTTCGGTCAATGTCATAGACAAGCTCGGCGACCTCGTGGGTTCTATTCATGAGCATGAAGCGACGCTGACTGCGCCCCTCGCCCCTTTTGGGACGGCCTCCCTTTGATGATGAGTGCCGTATTCGGCGCTCGACCGACTCTGGGCTGACAATCCATGTCCGCCCGACGCGCGCGGCTTCGAGCGTTCCCTGAGCTATGAGCTGTGTCACGCGCTGAGGAGTGATGCCGAGGATTCGCGCTGCCTCGCTGGTGGACATAAACGTCTTCTCCATTGTCGCACCTTTCGCATACGAAAGACTTACTGTGAATCACATTGCCATTTTAACTCTTTCGATTGCGAAAGTGGCCGATTGGGGCTAGGCCCCTTTCGGCCATTCGCCCCAATCGACGCTTGGTGCCTGGGGCCAGAAGTGGCCGAAAGGGGCCTAGCCCCAATCGGCCATTCCTCGGTGATGCGCTCCTTGATATGGGCGACAAGATCCTCGATGCCCACCTCGCCTATGATAGCCGTCATGTCCACGTACAGCACATCGTACTTGTTAAGGTGCGCTTTGTAGGTGGGGCTCTGAGCGATGGCGAGGTCGTTAAAAAGGGCATGCGAGTCGCATGACCGATCGTAGTACGCGCAGAGCATCTTTGCCGCGAACGACTTGCCGAATCGGCGTGGGCGGCTTACGCAGCTGAGCTTTTGAGGCGTGCGGATGGTACGGTTCACGAGTTCGATGAGCCCGCTCTTGTCTACGTACAGCGCGTTCCTTATCTCTTGGAAGCCCGCATTGCCGGGGTTGAGGTAGTTTGCCATGATGAGCTCCGTTCCTCGCTTCACAAGCAACATTTACCCGTTATCACTGACGCTTGGTGCCAAGGACGTTGCCACCAGCCGCCGTTCGACGCGCGTCCGCCCAGCCATAGTATGCGCCAAAAGGATGGTTTGTAATACTTGTTTTAAGGCATAACGAAAAGAGGAGGACGCAATGCTACATGAGGTTCGGTTTGATTCGTTCAACGGTCGCGACAAGGTGCTTGGTTGGATTTATGTTCCGGCCTGCGAGCACCGCGGCATCGTTCAGTTGGTGCATGGCTTTGGCGAGCACTCCAGGCGTTACTTCCACATGATCGTTGCCCTTATGGACGCAGGCTTTGTCGTTGCTGCAGATGACCACGTGGGTCATGGAGCTACGGCCGTAGCCAACGATACTTGGGGGGACTGGGGCGACGCGGGACCGCACACCATGATGGAAGACGAAAAGCTCCTGCACGACTTAGTGGTGGAGAAGTACCCTGACCTGCCCTACTTCATGTTCGGCCACTCCATGGGGTCCATGATCGCCCGCGATTTCTCGACCAAGTATGGCGGAGTGCTTACGGGCGCCGTCTATTGTAGCACCACGGGCAAGTTCGCCGGTGCGGCTGCCCGTGACATCGTGGATGCGGCCGTGAGGGCAGGGAAGGCCCACGAGGCAGATCCGTCCTACACTACGGCTCTCTTTGGCGGCATGTTCGGGCGCATTGACGAGGGCGTAACGCGCGGAAACGAGT
>JAGCBF010000206.1 GCA_017652285.1 Atopobiaceae bacterium | reverse complement strand
ATCCGAGCGACTGGCTTGTATGATTCGAATCTGCATGCACGTGTCTTTCTCTCTTGTCGCCCTGCTAGTCGCGGTACTCCATTTTTGCATACGCTATGCAAAATCTTGTTCCTTTCCACGTGCACGACGGCGCTTCTGTCTTCTGGCCACCAAAAACACACTGCATGAACAGGGGCCGGAGCCTTGCTCATCCCCGTTTCGCAAAGCATGTGACGGTGAGCGCCACCGTCGACGTGATAGAGTAGTCACCGAGCAACGGACGCGCGGCTGCGGCCGCGAGACGGGAGTTACGACATGCAGCTATCAAAAGACTTCCTGTGGGGCGGCGCCACCGCAGACTTCCAGTGCGAGGGAGGCTACGACGAGGGAGGCCGCGGTCTCTCCACGCACGACTTCGAGACCGACGGCAGCCTGGAGAATCCGCGCGGCATCACCTACCGCATGCCCGACGGCATCACCGGTCGCGCCCGCAGCAGCTTCTTCTTCCACGACCCGCTGCCCGAGGGCGCCGTGCCGTGCTTCGTCGAGGGCGAGTACTATCCGGCGCTTCAGGCCATCGACCACTACCACCACTGGGAGGAGGACCTCGAGCTTCTCGCCGGCATGGGCATGAACGTGTACCGCTTCTCGATCTGCTGGAGCCGCGTGTACCCCACCGGCATGGAGGAGGAGCCCAACGAGGCGGGCCTCGCCTTCTATGAGAAAATCATCGACAAGTGCATCGAGCTGGGCATGCAGCCGCTCGTTACCATCCACCACGACGAGCTGCCCGTGGAGTTGGCCGAGGCCGTCGACGGCTGGTCCAGCCGCGACACCATCGACTACTACCTGCGTTACTGCAAGACGCTGTTCGAGCGCTTTGGCGGCAAGGTCAAGTACTGGCTCACCTTCAACGAGATCAACGCAGTGCGCGGCTACAGCTCCTGTGGCACGCACAACTCCGACAACCAGACCCACTACAATGCCGTGCACAACATGTTCCTGGCGAGCGCCAAGGCCGTCAAGCTGGGCCACGAGATGATGCCGGGGTCACAGTTCGGCGCCATGTACGCCTTCAGCGCCTTTTACCCGGCCACCTGCAAGCCCGAGGACGTCTTCGCCCAGATGCAGAAGCGCCGGCAGGCCTTCTACTTCATAGACACGATGGCTCGCGGACACTACCCGGCGTACGCTCCCGAGATCTGGCGCGAGAAGGGCGTCGAGATCAAGTGGGAGGACGGCGACGAGGAGACGCTGGCCGCAGGACCCCTCGACTTCGTGAGCATCAGCTACTATCGCTCAAACACCATCGCCGCCGACTCCGCGGCCGCCAAGGAGGTCATGGGCGGCGAGGGCAACCCCTATCTGACCAACACGCCGTGGGGCTGGCCCATCGACCCGCTGGGTCTGCGCTACGTGCTCAACGAGCTGGCCGACCGCTACGAGAAGCCCGTTTTCGTGGTCGAGAACGGCATGGGCGCCATCGACGAGGCCGACGAGGACGGCTACGTCGAGGACGACTATCGCATCGCGTACCTGCGCGACCACTTCAAGTGCATGATGCAGGCAATCCTCGAGGACGGCGTCGACTGCTTTGGCTACACCATGTGGGGCCCGTTCGACCT
Source organism: Atopobiaceae bacterium (assembly GCA_017652285.1). GTDB lineage: Bacteria > Actinomycetota > Coriobacteriia > Coriobacteriales > Atopobiaceae > RUG440. The sequence continues at coordinate 2,124 of JAGCBF010000206.1, read as the reverse complement.
GGTCTCCCTCTCCACGGGGGAGATGGCCAAGCGCTACGGCTTCATCTACGTCGACATGGACGACAAGGGCAACGGCACCCTGCGCCGCACCACGAAGAAGAGCTACGATTGGATGAAGCACGTCATCGAGACCCGGGGCGCGTGCCTGTGGGAGGAGTAGGTCTTGAGGCACTCCGGCCATCCGTCGCATTATAGGCGCGAGAAATCGCGGGGAATATGATCTCCCGCTTCCTTGAGTATCTGTTGTCGCTTAACGATGCTTGGCTCGTAACTAAGCGCTAGACATGATGCTTGCAAGAGGTCAAGCACTATCGAGGTACATGCTCCGCTATAGAACGTGCCGATCTTCTCATGTAGATGCTCATGCGCGTCAAAGCTAAGCGTGTGGCTCGCAAGGGAAGAGAGACTGTTCTGTCTGGAATTCGTTATGGCTACTACGGTAACGTTGCGCTTCCTTAAGTGAGGCACGAGATCAAGCGGTTGATGTCGTATATCGCCCGAGTACGACACGACCACAACGCAGTCGCCCTCGTTCAAGCGTGCGGCCAGCGGATTCGCCTCATCGGGGGCGGGTACTTGGCAACGCACGCCCATGAGGGCAAGGTCTAACGAGAATATCTTTCCGCGGTATCGATTGTGCATGACGCCCAAAAAGAGAACGTTTTGCGCATCCATGATCGAGCGGGCGGACTGCTCCAGCTCGTTAGGATTCACGCTTCGCTTTATCTCGTCTGCGGCGAAGTGCTGTATGCGCGCAAGCGCCTCCGCAACCTGTTTGCCGGAGGATCCACCTTCGAACGGGCGGTTTACGTCTACTTTGGCGAGCCGTGTACGTTCTCGCTCAGCCTCGCGTGCGGCCACCAAGAAGTCATGTCGATATGCCGTCCAACCTGCATAGCCTGCCATTTTGGCAAATCGGACAAGAGTGGGCTTAGAAACGTATGTATGTGCTGCGATTTGGGCCATTGTCTGAGACCCGATACCGGACCCTTCGGCCAGGAGATATTCTGCCACGTTCTTTATGGAGCCTGGTTGTCCCAGCGTAGCCTCTTGCGCGAATGCCATCGCCTTTGTCTCGTTGTGTTCCATGCGTCTTGCCTCCTCTTGCGCACAATATCACAAGGTGAAACAACTCAAAACACATCATCTGGTGAATTGTGCCCATTCCTCCGTTCATTGCTAACAGATTGGAATGCATGGGGTTGCTCTGACGCACGATAATAGAACCAAGTACAAGGCACACGGCAAGAAGGGGTCAACATGTTACGTATGGCAATTTGCTGCGGTGGAGGATTCTCGTCCAGTACCATGGCCGCTCATCTCAACAAGCAGATCAAGGAGAAGCGCCTCGAAGACAAGATCTTCCTGGAGTTCATCCCGTTCGCAAACCTCTACGGCTCCGATGCGGCGTTCATCTCGGGCGTGCAACGCGACCGCCAGGACGAGGTTGACGTAGCCCTGCTCTGCCCGCATCTGGAGTTCGATGCCAAGCGTGCCGTTGCGGAGGGCAAGCTGCGCATTCCCGTTTTTGTGCTGCCTATGCGTCTTTATGGTCTTGTGGATATCGAAAACCTCATAGAAGACGCCGAAGACGTGCTCGAACTCTGGAACAACGGCACGCCGAACATCGTCACCTTCCCCGACGAGCCCCGCTCGGTGGTTGCAAAACGCACGGTGTCGCATCGTCGCTGGCTCGCACAGAAGTAAGAGTGAGCAGGGGACGGAGGTTTGTTCACAGCGTTCGTCGCCACGGTCCGTGTTGCCATGTATGCGGCTCCGCGCTCGCTTTGCTCACTCCGAGAGTTTCCGCTTGCGGGACAGTGTGTGCAGGGCGTGAACTATAGCAGGAGGAGCACACTATGCCAGTGAGGCTCCAGAACAAGTGGCTTGGGCATGGTAGTACTGACTTTTGTACTACAAAGAGGCGGTTTGCCTATGTGTAACTGGGCAAACCGCCTCTGCTCTTGTGTGAAACAGGGTCAGGTATTTCGTTCCAAACGTGCGGGCGGTGGGTTTCGCACCGGATTCTCTCCGCGTGCGGACGCTGAAAAAAAGGGACGGCTCAGCGCACGGCTGAACAAACGGTCTCGGCATATTCCCTAATGAGGGCTAGCGCGTCCTGGT
>JAGCBF010000205.1 GCA_017652285.1 Atopobiaceae bacterium | reverse complement strand
GTATCGGAACTATACTTGCGCGTTTCGACCGAAAAGTTCCATTCTTGCGTACACTTAGCCGTGCTGTACGCAGTATCGGAACTATACTCGCACGCTTCGGTCGCAAAGTTCCAGATTTGCGAACACTCGGACGGACTGTACGCAGTTCCGGAACTGTGGGCTGCTGCTCCCGCGAGCCGACGTCCTGCCAAACCTCCAAAACTGCGTGCATGAGAGCGACATCTACGCACATTCGGAGGTTTCCCGTCTCGGGGGGCCCGAAAACCTCCGGAAGTGCGTGCATCCGCCAGATACGTACGCAAAACAGGACGTTTCGTTGCCGGCCGGCCTGCCTGCACCGGAGGGCGCGAACGGCCCCACGGAACAGTGCGACCCTACAGCCGCGACTATGAACGTCGGCGAGGAGCGTATTCCTTAATGTCTATCTTGCAAGTCCTATCTGGTTATGAGCTATTTCTTGAGAAGCCTATACGTCCAGAATGGTTACAAATAATACAGTCTTCGAGACTCGATGTGCTGTTTTGCTTCGTGACACGCCCACCACGACGTCACTGCTCGGTTGTTGACAAGGGCACCGCTAGGCCGCGTCCCTCTGGAACGCTAGCCAGTTGTGGGAGAACGGCCACGGCATGCCTATGATCGTCTGCGCCCGCTCGTTGGCACCGCGGTACCACGAGTAGTTCCAACCGCTGCCCATATCGCAATAGATTGCGTCCGTCACCCCAAGATCCCTGAGCGCCTGCACGAACTCGTCGAAGTGCATGAGGGTACGCGAATCGATGATGCGTACCCTACCGTCGAGAACCGTCAGCACGCGGTAGCAGCGAAACTCGTGGGTGTCGAAACCACCCCGCTCGCCGTCCTTGAGGACGATGAAGGACTGGTAGCCAAAGCCTCCCTTGTCCGTAGCCTCGCGTATGGCGTCCTCCGCCTCGTCCACATCCCATATGCGCGCGACTCCGTCGACGTAGGTAAAGGCCCCCAGGCCGTCCTGAGGTGTCCCACGTTCCAAGTGGCCGCCCGAGGTATGCCATCCCACGATGTTGTTCTCGTCAAAGTCCAGCTGATAGGTAGACTGGAAGGCCGCTGCCACGCAAAGGATGACGTCTTCGTCATCACGCGACGGCCGCACCTCGGTGGCATAGGAGAGCCGGTCGTAGTCCGCGCAATACACGTACAGATCGTCCGTCTGAAGAATGACCACGTCCTTGTCTGCAGCCTCCGCCGTCCGCCCGACCTCCTGCGCGGATGAGACCGTGGCGTCCACTGGCAAGGCGTTGTGGTACTCGCCCGACAGCGTGAACACGCTCAGCCACAGCATGGGAAACACCATGAGCGAGTTCAGCGTCAAGAGCACGCTGGCAACCGTCTGGTACAGGCGTCCGCGCACAAAGTTATCCTCGTCCACATGTATGTGATAGGCGATGCCGCCCAAAGAGACAACGGTGTTTGCCGCCACCGCATAGAAAGGCCAGTCAAAGCCATCGAAGATGTAGATGGTGCAGATGTTGAAAATGGAAAGCAGCGTGCAAAGGATGAACCAGAGCGCCGCGTACCTGTGTCTCCCCCGTGTTGCCATGTTCCTCATTCCTCTACCAGCGCCTTCGAGTCGACCATTAGGATCAGCTCGGCACACATGAGCAGGACGAAGATGACAAGCTCGTCGAGGTGCAAGGTCCAGACGTGCAGCACATATGCATGACCGAAGCTCAGCGTGGGTGCGATTATCAACTGCACGACCAGCAGGGCCAACAAAAACAGGATGGCGGCGCGGTTTACGAACAGGCGCGTGGCTCCACGCCGTCGCGCGACATGAACGACGAAGTGATCGACGCAAACCAAGGACTGCACAAACAGGACCATCAGCTCGCCCGCCAAAAAGATAAAGCCTTGCAGCCCCATAGTTATGTAGGTCTCGGTGTCAGCGCCCACCAGCTCACGCAGGGAGTACTGGGACTGGGCGCATAGCATGCAAAACAGGAGGCCAACCGTCGCCGCCTGCATGAGCAGAAGCCTGTGCTTCCGTATAGAGTGGAGCAGCGTGGCGACCAGGAGAAACCGTATAATCAGGTCGTAGGTCTCTGCCAAGTCGAGCGTCCCGGCAAGGGCACCAAAGTATAGGACGATTGGCATCATCGCCAACGCTAGCACTGCGGAAACCGTAGCCGTACGCTCGCTCAGGAAGAAACTCAGATACCACTTGACGATACGGGACCTGTTCGCGCCCATGGCAAATCTCTTCCATCCAAAACCGGTCATGAGTACAGGGAACGCTTGTATTTGTTTGTTGCCACTGTACCATCTTTACGCCTTAGTTTATAGAGAAAGGCCTGCACGAAACCTGGAATCACAGGAATCACCAAGCACGTGGACTGGCTTCGGGCACAAGTACATACACCGGCCAGCATGGCATGCGCCACGTCATGTCGGGCGTCCCGCACGTTGGTGTTTCTTGAACATCGGCGTATCACTCGTTAGGTATGTGCCGTGCCCGGTAAACAGTGTACGCACACTTTTCGTAACATTGCGTGCGCAAACGGACATTTGGCCGAAAGGGGCCTAGCCCCAATCGGCCACTTTGGCCGAAAGGGGCCTAGCCCCAATCGGCCACTTCCGTTTAACCGCCACATGCAATGCCGGGTTACGCCCTTCGATAAACCACGGTGGGCAAGCGGCCCCGAACGTCCTTGTGTATCACGCCGAGCATATCCGTACCTGCGGCCATGATCTGTCGTTACGCTACCTGCACGATCTCGCTTCCCGTGGTGTCGTAGTCGGCAAGCGCCACGCTCACGATCGCGGGGTTGTCATACGTGTTGTAGTAGTACGTATTCGTGCGGGTCGACATGCCGCCGGTGTACACGGTGATCTCGTATGCCCCGTCGCCCATCTTGGCCGCGCCGTCCACCATGGACACACCGCCGAGCGTGTGGAACAGGCGGCTGACGTTCTCCTCCTCCGTGTTCTTTTGCGGATAATGCGCATTGAAGTAGGCCACGCGCACGAAGCGTGACGGAGAGTAGCAGTCGCCGGGGATGCCGCGCATGCTGCTGCCGGAGCCGTAGGCGGTGAGCTCGGCGTCGCGCCAGTTGAGCGGGCCTGCGACCTCGGCGTTGCAGTTGATGTAGTTGCGCACGTTTTCCGCGTGGTAGGCAAACGTGGGCTGGTTGGCCAGCACGTCGAAGCCGTCGTGGTACACGTGGATGCCGTCGGCCATGTACTCCACCACGATGCTGCGGGTCGCATCGCCAATGATCCAGTGCAGCAGCGAGCATGGGAACTGCTCGTTGATGGGGCGGTCCACGATCGCCGTTTTCTTAAGGGCTTCCTCTACCTCGTCCACGGTCTCAAAGTTGGCGACGACCCACAGAGGGAACTCCCACGCGCACACGTTGGTCTTGCCCTCGACGGCGTCCTTCTCGTACTGGGCATAGCCAGGGAAGTTGAGGCCGGCCACCGCGAGACCGCCGTCGTTGGCGCAGTCGAAGTACAGCGGCGTGTTCTCCGCCACGATGCCCATGCCGTACACGGGGCGCTTGAGCGCAGTGACGGCACCAAACGGCGAGTTGGGCGTCCAGCCCGTGGGAGTGATGACCACACGCTGGCCATAGCCGCAGCTCCAATCCAAGTTACGGCCAAAGTACATGTTGCCATTGTCGTCGGTAAAACGAATGCCAGTGCACATAGGGTCTCCTTTCAGGTTTCGGTATCAAACAGCTTAATATATAAGAAGCTTGCCCAGGTTCTCGCATTTCTCAAACCCGACCGATCGATCTCCTGCGCACTGATAGATACAAGCAACTATTATGTGGTCAACCCGCATATATGATTTGATATATTTATTTTATATCGTTAAAACTATGTCGGTGAACGGTCATTTTGTATTCGAGTTCGGCAGTGCAGGCGGCTCATGTGACACGAGCGCGCCAAACATGGCATGGACGGTCCTTCCACCTTGGCGCCATCGCCTACGCGCCATGCACGGCAGCAGCCATCTGGCGAACGTAGTCGCACACGGGCTCGACGCACGCCTCGCCCAGCTCGCCGATCATGCGCACGATGGCGGATCCCACGATGGCTCCGTCGGATACCGCGGCCATGCGCGCGGCCTGCTCCGGCGTGGAGATCCCAAAGCCCACCGCACACGGCAGGTCGGGCCGCTCGGCCTTGACCAGGCGCACCATCCCGGCGATGTCGGTGGTTATCTGGCTGCGCACGCCGGTGACGCCCAGCGAGCTCACGCAGTACACGAACCCCTTGGCGTCGCGCGCGATTTGGCGAATGCGCTCGTGCGAGGTCGGTGCGATCAGGCTCACCACGTCCAGCCCGGCAGCAGAGAAGGGCACGTCGAACTCCTCCTTTTCCTCGTGCGGAACGTCTGGCAGGATCACGCCGCCCATGCCAAGCTCCGCCTGGCGCGCGGCAAAACGCTCGATGCCATACGAGAAGACCACGTTGGCGTAGGTCATTATCACCAGCGGCACGTCGCATCGCTGCCGCACGCGGGCGACCATGGCAAAGACGTCGTCGGTGGTCACGCCGCCCTTGAGCGCGCGCAGGTTGGCGTCCTGGATCACCGGTCCCTCCGCCGTGGGGTCAGAGAAGGGAATCCCCAGCTCGATGAGGTCGGCGCCGGCGTCGGCCATGCCGACCACCAGCCGCTCGGTCACCTCCAACGTGGGATCGCCAGCCGTGATGAATGGTATGAACGCCTTGCCGTTTGGGCTTGCCGCAAAGGCGTCTGCAATACAAGACATGTCGGTTCCTTTCTTGTCGGACAGTTTTGGCCGATTGGGGCTAGGCCCCTTTCGGCCACTTTCGGGCC
>JAGCBF010000204.1 GCA_017652285.1 Atopobiaceae bacterium | reverse complement strand
TCGAAATACACGAACATATTTTTCAAAAAGAACACTTGTATGCAAACAAAAGTACTGTTATACTACAGTCAACAAAACAAGAGGAGGCGATGGCGGATGAAGGATTCAAAGGTTCTTAGCGCGGAAGAGAGAAAAGCGCTGGTGTTGCAAAAGGTTGAGCAGTACTGCGTGATGGATGACGTGTTCATGCGACAGGTGTTCAAGGACGACATGCCGCTTACGCAACACGTGCTACGTATCATTACCGGGATTGGTGACTTGGTGCTTAAGAAGAGCGAAACCCAGCGAGACATAAAAAGCCTGGTGGGGTCAAGGTCGGTCATACTTGACGTGTTCGGCGTGGATTCCAAGGGCAAGCGCTACGACCTTGAGGTCCAGAACGGGAACTCCGTTGATCCCAAGCGTATGAGGTACTACTCTGCAGCCATGGACGTTGAATACCTAAAGCCAGAACAGGACTTTTCTGCCCTACCAGAGCAGTGGGTCGTCTTTGTAATGGAGAGCGACGAAGAGGCGCAGGGGAGAGGTGCCCGCCTGTTCGAGAATCGTGACGCCCTGACGGGCGATGCGTTTGACGACGGCACGCACAAGCTCGTGGTCAACGGTGCGTATCGGGGAGAAGACGAGCTGGGGCATCTGATGGCTGACTTTTGTCAACCAGATCCAGCTAAGATCAAGGATGCGCTTCTCCGCAAGAGGGTACAATACTTAAAGGACAGCGCGAAGGGAGTGGACCAGATGAGTTCGGCGAGTGAAGAGTTGTTCAACTGGGGCCGCGACGAGGGCCTGAAGGAAGGCCGCGACGAGGGCCTGAAGGAAGGCCGCGACGAGGGCTTGAGGCAGGGGATGCTCAACAACGTGCGCAGCCTCATGGAGACGGTCGGCTGGAGCGCCCAGGAGGCCCTCGACAAGCTCAAGGTGCCCAAGGCCGAGCAGGCGCGCTACCTCAGCATGTTGTAAGCATTATCGCCTTGTGGAAAGCCGCTATGCGACGGTGGACCCAAACGGAGAGAGCGAGAGCTTGGCAATCTTGAAGAATTGCTTCCCAAACGGTATGCCCACGATGGTGATGCACCAGATGCAGCCAATAAGGAAGTTGCCGAGCGCCATCCACCAGCCGTTGAGGAAAAACCAGATGACGTTTACCAAAAACGAGACCGCTCCTCCGCCGTATTGGATGTCGTGACCAAACGGCGTAAAGGACAGCTTGGCGAATTTGAAGCACTGCAAGCCGTACGGAATGCCAATTATGGAAATGCACCACACCACGCCCGATAACAACCAGCCCAGGCCGCTGACAAAACCGCCAAACACCAGCCAGATTATGTTTCCCAAAAGACTCACGGAACCCTGCCTCTCAACGAGTGACCGAAGCAAGTGACCGAGGCAATGGGGGAGTAGTCCCTCAGCCCCACAACACGATCGTGACAAAGTATACGACAACCAACAACAGCGCAAGCCAGTCTGCCCCGCGCATACGCAACGGGTGCCAATGACTGCGTGCGGCTCCGCCCTCGTAGCATCGGGCGTCCAGTGCGCGCGAAAGGTCGTTGGCATGGTGCAGCGAGCTCGCCAGCAATGCCACCAACACCGGGATCACGGCACGCACGCGCTTGATGGGTGAGCCTTCTCCCAAAGCGCCGCCACGCGACGTCTGTGCGTCCATTATGGCGCTTGCCTCGTCAACCAGCGTGGGAATAAACCGCAGCATGAGCGAGAACACCATCGCGAGCTCATGTCCCGGTAACCCAAGGCGCGAAAGCGGCGCAAGCATGGCGTCAAAGGCATCGGTCAGGCGAGAAGGCGTGGTGGTGAGCATGATGAGGGCGGCGGCAATGACGCCCACGACGAGGCGCAGGCTGTACAGCCACGCCGCGCGCAAGCTGTCGGTAGTTATGCGCAGCGGCCCGGCCGTCCAGAGCACTTCTCCGGTGTTCACCAAAAACAGGTTGAACAGGCTGAGCAGCAACAGCACGAAGACCAGTGGCCGTATGGACTCGACGACCTTGCGTGCGGGGATATGTGCCAAGACGACGACGCCCAACATCGCGACGAGTCCCAGTGCGAGCTGGGCGGGAGTGTGGATGAAGAACACGGAGACCATGACCGCCAGGCCTGCCACTACCTTTGCACGAGGGTCCAGTCGATGTATGGGGGACTCAGCTGCGAAGTACTGTCCCATGGAGATCTTGAGTGCCATGCTAGACCTCCTCGCTTTGCGCTGGCCTAATCGACAAGTCCAAGCAAGCAACGAGCTCGTCTAGCGTAAGCGGTTGACAAGCAAGCCCCAAGCGCAGGGCCCAGTCCAAAGCGGTGGGCACGCCCAGACCGGCGTCGTGCAAGGCCGGACGCGTCTGCGCGCAAAAGACCTCACGAGGGCTGCCGTCCAGCATGACGCGTGCCTGGTCAAGTACGATGACGCGGTCGGCACGGGCGGCGTCGTCCATGTTGTGCGTGACTTGCACGATGGTGACGCCCTGTTCGCCGATGCGCTCCAGGATCCAACGCAGCTCTTGCCTGCCGCGTGGGTCGAGTCCCGCGGTTGGCTCGTCGAGCACGATGATGCGCGGCCGCATGGCCAAGATGCCTGCGATGGCGCACAGCCGCTGCTGTCCGCCGGAAAGCTCGAACGGCGAGGCGTCGTCAAATCCCACCAAGTCCACCAAATCGAGCGCCGCCCGACATCGCCGCGCCACCTCTTCCGCGGACAATCCCATGTTGGTGGGGCCAAACGCCACATCCTCGAGGACGGTCTCGGCAAAGAGCTGCCGCTCGGGGTGCTGCATAACGTAGCCGATGGTGCCGTGGAGCTTGCGTCGGTCGCGTTTGCGGCGCGTGGATATCCCATTGACGAGCACGTTTCCGGCATCGGGCACCTCAAGTGCGCAGAGCAGTCGCAACAACGTGGACTTGCCCGAGCCGGTTTGCCCCACGATTGCCACCGACGAGCCTGGCGCGATGCCAAGGCTTACGTCGTCGAGCGCCTTGCGTTCGGTTCGATACGAGAAGCTCACGTGCTCGGCTGCGATGGCGGGCTTGTTGCTGGGGGAGTCGTCGAAATATGGTACGGCGTTCGAAGCGCTGGGCAGCTTCGCCCTCGTCTTATCCAGGCGATGGGCGATCGCTTGCTCCAACGCGTCTGCGTCACACGTCCAGGGAAGCTCCAGCCGTCGTGACAGACGCGCGGCAAACGGCTCCTCAAGTCCTAGCCGTGCGATCTTGTCCGCATGGCCAAAGACCTCTTGCGGAGTGCCTTCCAGCACGATGCGCCCACGTTCGAGCACGATGACGCGGTCTGCCTCCAGGGCCTCCTCCATAAAGTGCGTGATGTGCACGATGGTGGCGCCGTCTGCCGCAAGGCGTCCCATTACGCGCATGATGGCCCGGCGACCTCGCACGTCGAGCAGCGAGCCCGGCTCGTCAAACACGATGACCTGTGGCTCCATTGCCAGCGCGCCGGCAATGGCCACACGTTGTTTTTGTCCGCCGCTCAGCCGCGTCGGGTCGGCCTTGGCATAGTCCATCATTGCCACGCGTCGAAGCTCGCGCTCCACGCGAACGGTGATCTCGTCTGGCGCGACGCCCAGGTTCTCTGGCCCAAACGCCACGTCCTCATCGACCACTGTGGTCACGATCTGGTCGTCGGGGTTTTGAAACACCAGTCCCACGCCACGCCGAGCACGCTGGTACGCCGCAAAGTCGATGGGTTCGGCGCGCCCGGAGTCAAACACGCGCTCGCCCAAAAGGGTGACGGTGCCCTCGTCCGGCGCGAGCAGTCCGCAGAGCACGGACGCGAGCGTGGACTTGCCCGACCCGTTGGAGCCGAGCACGCACAGGCGCTCGCCAGGACGCACGACCAGCGAAACGTCCTCAAGCGCCTGCGCGCCGCTTTGATAGCGCAGCGTTACGTGACTGAGCGCGGCGACGCGATCCATGGCCTAGTTCGCCAACGCCTTGGCCACGGGCTTGTACACCAGTGCCGTCACCACGCAGTTGATGGCGATCTTTATAACGTTGAAGGGGAGCAGCGTGGGAACGATCATGTCTATGACCACCTGCGCGGGCGCTCCCATGTAGATAGGAGTGATCACGATGTTTGCGGCAATGCAGCAGGCCAGGCACACCACGGCTCCTGCCAGCATGCCCAAAACGGCACCCTTAAACGTGGTGTTGCGCTTGTACACGAGCGACGCGGGCAACACCAGGCTCAGCGTCGCGATAATCGCCATCACCATGCCGTACAGACCGCTTTGCGTCGCCACATGCGGCAGGTACGACACCGTGCTCACCACCGCGCCGGTCGCGGGGCCAAACGCAAAGCCGGCAATGAGCGCGATGATCGCCGACGGGTCGTACTTAAGAAACGTCACCCCCGGCAGGATGGGGAATTCCAAGAACAGCGTGCAAATGGCCGCGACCGCGCAAAAGAGCGCCGTGACGGCGATGCGCTTGGTGCTCCAGCTGGTGCCTTGCACGGTGGTCGAATGCGAGTCGTGCCGAGAAGAGCTAAGGTTGGTGGCCATGAGGGAGCCTCCGTTTCTTCCATCCGGACTGTGACCGTTGGCTCTGGAATCGCACCAGATCAGCCGCTCTTTTTTGCGCGGCGCGCGGGCTCGGAGCGCAGCTCCTCACCGCCAGTGGGGACTTTCACCCCGCCCTGAAACTGACAAGTCCACCTTAGCACACTTTTTCTACGGAGGCGTGCCAAGGCGCGAGGCTCCACAAGGCTGGCAGTCGCCGCGCGGTCCCGCGCGGTCCCGCGCTCACGCGTTCGTGCGCGACTGGAGCGCAATGAGGCATATCGTGGCGACCATGAGCACCAATCCCGCCCAGTCCGCCCAGCTAAAGGACGTTGCCAGCCACAAGGCGGATATGACCGTGGCGCTTACGGGCTCGACCGCGCCAAGCATGTTGCCCGCCACGGGGCCGACCAGCGATATGCCATGCAAAAACAGCCCATACGCGCCAAAGGTCCCCAACAGGACGGCGATGGCGAGCACCAGGACGCCCGCGCCGTCCAGGACGGGCAAGCCCCGGGCAAACGTCCCGCTGGCAAGGCATGCGACAAGACCTGTCATGCCGCCAACCAGCATGCCCAGGCCTGTGACCGCAAAGCTTCCCCAACGTTCGAACAGCGGCCTGGGGTACATGGTGTAAAACGTCGCCGCCGCGGCAGTGGCCAGGCCAAACACCAGGCCCATAAGGGGCAGCTGCAGCGTGGAGGGGTCGCCGTGCGTGGCGATAAGAAACACGGCCGCCAGTGCGCAGACAAGGGCGGCGAGCTCCAACCTGCGGGGTGCCCTGCGAGCGACGACGCACGTGACGCCCAGCACCAGCACGATGTTGAGGCTCTGGAGGACGGTCGCGGTGCCCGCGTTGGTGTGGGAGATCGTCGCCGCGTACAAGACGGAGTTAAGAAACAGGCCGCACGACCCAAAGACCGCAAGCTTTCGTACGGTGTCGTGGTCGCGCAGCATGCTTCGCAGCGTGGCGCGATACCGCGTGGCCAGCACTACAAGAAACACCAGCCCCGCGCCGAACTCGCGAATCGTGGTGAGCAGCAGCGCATCCATGCTGGTGGAGGCAAACAGGTACTGCACGCAGGTGCCGGAGAAGCCCCAGGCAATGCCTCCGGCCAACGTCGACACGACGCCTTCCAGCACACGGTTTTTCGGCACCAATCGAT
>JAGCBF010000203.1 GCA_017652285.1 Atopobiaceae bacterium | reverse complement strand
GCGAGCTCCTCAGATGTGTCGTTGCTTGACAAAAACGTCAGGTTGCCAGCGTCTGGACTCGCTGACATGAGCCCACATTCCTCCTAACGCCGATGCAGCTGTCGCGCCGCCCGCGTTGCGCTGTCGTAAAACGACACGTCTCCCAGCACGGCACGTATCTGCTTTGCCACGTAGGGATAATGCGTGCACCCCAGCACCACGCCATCCACCTTGCCCGCGTAGTCACCCACAAGGCCACGGAGCAGCTCGATCACATCCGGCCGGTCAAGGTTGCCCTGCTCGATGCGCGTCGCCAGCCCCCAGCAAGGGACGGCATCCACCTGCGCCTCGCCGCCCCATTCGGCCAGGAGCCGCTGGAACTTTTGAAGCCGCACCGTCATGGGCGTGGCCATTACCAGCACATGCTCGTGACGATGCTCGAGCACCGCCGGTTTGAGCGCTGGCTCCACACCAACGATAGGCACCTCGGGAAACTCCGCCCGCAACTCGTCGGCGGCAGCCGACGTCGCCGTGTTGCAGGCTATGACGATTGCCTTGCACCCGGCAGTAAGGAGGTCCTGCACAATGGAGCGCGAAAGGTCCACGACCTGCTCGGGGGTCTTCTCACCATACGGCGCGTTGGCCGAGTCACCAAAGAAGACAAAGTCCTCGTGCGGAAGCTCGCGCACCAGCCCACGCAGAATGCTGATGCCGCCTACGCCTGAGTCGAATACGCCAACCGCGCCTTTGTATGCGTCCTTCTCCACCATGCCTCCCGCGCCGCATGTACGCATCCATGCTACCGCAGTTTATCAAAATTGGCCGAAAGGGGCCTAGCCCCAATCGGCCAACCGGGTTCGAAGCGCAAAAATGGCCGAAAGGGGCCTAGCCCCAATCGGCCAAAAGCCCCAATCGGCCAAACTGCCCATATCGTGCGATACCTGGCGAGCTATTTATTCTCTTTGGGCTTCCAAGTATAGGCCTCTATGACACCAGTGACTGGAGGCACTATGTAATCTACGATGCCGAGCCTAAACGGCTCGTGGAAGATGAACACGTCCATGATGTACTGTATGCCTATCCATACGGCATACATAAGGACGACGCATATGATAATGCGTACTACGAAGTTTTTGGGGTACGGCATGGTTCTTCCTTTCTGTTAAAAACCTCTATTCAAAGGCTTCTATATTGTGCACGGTTGCCGACAAAAGCATGCGACCCAAAACCACGGCCGCCACAACGCCCGCAACCGCTAACACCGGCATAAACACACGGGGGTCCAACTTCAGAAGCGGAGACGCCAAAAGCGGCAGTGCCGCATACACAAGCCCCACCAGCAAGGAGCGCATCTCGCCCCCCGTGGACTTGAGCACCTTGGGATTCACGTCCGCGTCGTTGCCCCATTCCACGTTGGGATTGCGGCTTTCGCACCAGGCACCAACGCATACCATGAGCCAGGAGCCTCCCAGCATGAGCACGAGCCCACTCGCGATCACCAGCGCGTCGAGCCCCATCCTCGTGACGACCACGATGCCACCGCCCACGAGGAACACGAGCGTTATGAGGACGTTTACCATAAAGCCCGGCAGGACCTTCGCGAGAATCTGGTCGGATAGGGGCACGGGGACGAACTTCATGTGAATCCAGTTGGACCCCTCGCGCGAAACGGCGGTCGTCGCCAGCTTGTTGCTGGAGGCACTCAGCACCGTAAACGCCATAAGCATGCACAGCACGTAACCGGCAAGCATGGTGGTGGCGTCTTCGATGGAACCGAGCTTACGGAAGATTTCTCGCATGGAGTCCGTCATGACCATGACGCCAAACAGCACGGGACAAATGACGAGCGGATACACCACGTAGTACAGAAAGATCGACGAATTGCGCACCACCTTGCGCACCTCTGTTCGCAGCAGCGCCTTGAAGACCGGGGCCTGCTCCTGCGCCTGTGCGCCCGTATACGCCGCACCGGCACCGCCGCCCGACGATAGCGAGGTCACGATGCGCATGTACACCACACGCGCGACCAGCACGAACACGGCAAACGCCGCGACCGAAAGCAGCACGAACAGCCACGAGCCGAGCGGGTCGGGGTGTATGAACGCGTAGACGGCAAAGCCGTAGGCAGGAAACGCCATGACCACACTGCCGACGGAGTCCCCTATGCCGCCGAGCATCTGCATGAAGTTGGAGTTGGAATTGGTCTGGTTAACCACAAAGAACCCGCCGATGGACAAGGCAAGCGTAAGCACCGTGGCGATGGTGGTGATGGCGTCCTTGCGACGTACGCGCTTGAACAGCGCGGCGATGACCATGGATATGGTGCCGGCATACGCGACGGGCATCATGGGAGTAAAGATAGCCGCCAATACGTAGACGACCCAATAGCGAAGGCTGAGTCCACCCGCAAGGGTTCCCGCGATGCCCCAGCCGGCCAGCGGGGCCACGATAAAGATGAACGTCCACATGTAGGCGGTGACAAGGGCGCCCAGCGCCTTGGAGAACACGATGGCAAAGGGAGACACAGGCAGCGGCAGCAAGTCGCTCGTGTCGGAAGAGCCAAAGAACGTACCCAGAATGGATGGCAGCGAGAACGCGAACGTGAGCGAGCCGCAGGCGATGAACAAGATGTTGTAGAGGGCCTTCGCCAATCCCAGGTGTCCGACCATGCCATAGGCCATGTAGCCAAGCCACCCAAGGCCGGCGAGCAGGGCGGCGGCGATGAGCGCGGTGCCCGCCATGGCGCCGTTCGCGCCGGCGCGCTTCTCGATGGCCCCGCGTGCGCCACCGATTGCCTGCTGAAGCTCCAGCCTCGTTAGGAGCAAAACGCTACTCATGGGCGGTCATCTCCAAGAAGATCTGCTCCAAGCTCGTGGCGGGGTGCGCCGCCTTAAGCTCGTCCAGCGTACCTTCAAAGAGCTTGTGGCCATGCGCAATAATGCACACGCTGTCGCAGAGCTTGTCGGCCGTCTCGAGCACGTGGGTGCTGAAGAGCACCGAGTTGCCGCGGGCGGCGTGCTCGCGCATCATCTCCTTGAGCTCGTAGGCACCTTTGGGGTCGAGTCCCAGCATCGGCTCGTCCAGAATCCACACGCTGGGCTCGTGGATGAGCGCGCCCATGACGTGAACCTTTTGGCGCATGCCGTGGGAGTAGTCCGAAATGCGGCTGTTCAGCGCGTCAAAGATCTCGAAGCGGTGACCGTATTCCTCAATAAAGGGCGCGCGCTTCTCTGCCGGGGTCCCGTACACGTCGGCCATGAACGTGAGGTACTCGGCGCCGGTAAGCCGCAGGAAGCGGTCCGGATCGTCGGGCACGTAGGCAAACTGCCGCTTGGCCTCGATGACGTCGCTCGTTATGTCGTGGCCGTTGATCTTGATGCTGCCCTCGTCGATGGAGTTGACGCCGCAGATCATCTTGAGCGTAGTGGACTTGCCCGCGCCGTTTGGACCAAAGAAGCCGGTGATCTTGCCGTCCTCGACCGTCCAGGTGAGGTCGTCCACCGCCTTCTTGTCCTTGCCCGCATAGGTCTTGGACACGTGCGTGAGTTCTATCATTGTCTGTGTTCCTCTCTTTCGCCACAAAAGCGGAGCTTGTCATGAGGATATATTCTACAAAACATGGCCGATTGGGGCTAGGCCCCTTTCGGCCATTTTGGGCAGTAACATGGTGGGACCATCGGTTTTGCTGCATGCCGCTATACATTCCGCAGCGCTTACGCTATTATCGCCAACGCACGACGCCCGCAAGGGCACCAACAAAAGCTCGAAAGGAACTCAATGAGCAACGAAGGCAAAAAGGTCAAGGTCCACTACGTGGGCACGCTTGACGACGGAACCAAGTTTGACTCCTCGCGCGACCGCGGAGAGCCGCTGGCGTTTACGTGCATGGCCGGGCAGATGATCGCCGGCTTTGATGCGGCCGTGCGTGACATGGAGGTGGGCGACACGGTGACCATTCGCCTGGAGCCGGAGGACGCCTACGGTCCGCGTCGCATGGACCTGGTTCAAACCATGCCGTTGGCGCAGCTTCCCGGCGCAGAGAAGCTCATCGTAGGTCAGCGCGTCATGCTGGGCACGCCGACCGGCCAGCCTCTGCAGGCAACCGTAACCGACAAGACCGACACCGCCATCACCTTTGACATGAACCACGAGATGGCCGGCAAGGCACTCACGTTTGAAATCGAGCTGCTCGAAGCTAAGTAGCAAAACTGGCCGATTGGGGCTAGGCCCCTTTCGGCCATTTTGGGCAGTAACATGGTGGGACCATC
>JAGCBF010000202.1 GCA_017652285.1 Atopobiaceae bacterium | reverse complement strand
TGTATATCACGGTTGAATTCTGTGCCACAAATCGCTCGAATTCTGTGCCACGTAGCAACTTTCAACTGTTGCATACCTGATAATAAATCGATAGTGTTTGTTTCCACAAAGTCTCGTCTAAAACAGGAGCGCGCTCGATCTGTTCCTTCAAGAAGATCGGTAATGGCCCCTGAGCTGCTGCGCAACAATCCTAATGCGCACGTCTCACACGTGTGGGCGTTCGTCGAAGCTTGTACACGACTTCGATGGCCGTGCGTATCATCTGCACGCTAATGGGTTTGGAGATGTGATAGGTGGCACACTTTTCAACCATCTTGTGGCACAGAATTCAACCGTGATATACACCGGTTCGGCGAGCCCATATCCCGGCGTGGGCTGGCGTGCCAGCTCAAGGTGCGGGCGGCCGAGTGCGGGGTGGACGAGTCCGTGGTGCACCCGCACGCGTTCCGGCACCTCTTCGCACGGCGCTTCTTGGCGGCGGGGGGCGACATAGCGCTGCTAGCCGACCTCATGGGCCACTCGTCAGTGGAGACCACGCGCGTGTACCTGCGCCGCACCGCGAGCGAGCAGCGCGACGAGGTCAACCGTATCGTTTCGTGGTAGCGGGTGGCGGTGGGACGGATCCGCCGTTACCTCGCGGGTCGCGCCTGAACGAGTTCCGACAAAAAAGTACACTTGTATTGGAACATGCGTTTTGATAGAATGTATGTACGACGTCGATGGGCCGTCCGACCCACGCGAACCCTGACAACCGAATTGGAGCGGCGGAGCTGTCTGTGGCATGGACCTTGCTTTGGGAGGGACGTTCCGAGTCGTCGGGCGCGGGGAGGGGCTGGCGGCTCCTCGCGCCAGTCCCTTGCTATTTTGTGCCCACACCCACGCCACCGGCGAGGCGTGAGCTCCTCGGCACGCCCTCCCCGCCGGTCCCTCCATGCGCCGATCCTCCCGTCGGTTGCGCTGCGGACGGGAAGCCATCGGCTCGGGAAGCCGTGATGGTTGGGCGCGGTCGCTCATGTGCTTGTACTTTGACGGTATTCTCCCAACTGCGACGGCCGACGCCCGTGCGCACGATCGCATGGCTTCGTGATGACGCCGACCCATGAAGGGCTTCGCACGTCGTATCGTGTACCACTCCGCAGCAGCTAATCGAGCGATGCGGTCCTAGGCTCGCGGGCGCGCAGGTTCGGGAGCTTGTCTTCTTGTTGAAGAGTGAGTAGTCGTCGCCAGCCTGGAGCTTGCGGATAAGCCGTAGTTGTCATAACATGGATTGCATGTTTTGGACTCTTGGTGGGTTGACCCTGCTTCCTGCAAAGTGGCCGCTACGCTAACAACCCCGGCGTTGCTGACAAATCGGGGCTTCTCTCTTGCCAATGGAGCATCTTCTGGAATGAAACACGATTCGTCAAATGAGGTGCAGCGGCGGAAGCGTACGGGCGACCCGAACAGGCTTGTTTCCGTAATAGTGACCACGCATAACCGTGTGCCAGATATGGTCTTGCGCGCCGTCGCCAGCGCGTTGGCGCAAACGTATCATCCCGTCGAGACCGTGGTCGTCGACGACAGCGATGCGGACTATCCCCTGCGAGACGAGGTGGAGCGTGCCGTGCGAGAGCTATCTCCAAATATCGCCTATGTTCGAAACGAGCGCAGCCAAGGCGCAAATGCGGCCAGGAACGCCGGCCTGCGTCATGCGCACGGTCGCTGCGTGGCGTTTTTGGACGATGACGACGAATGGTTCCCGGGCAAGATCGAACGACAGGTGGAGCGCCTCGAGTCGGAGGACGTCGCCCTGGTGTATTGCGGATGCGTCGTCGTCGACGAGCCGATGGGCGTGGAGTACGTGAGGAGGACCAAATCCCTTCGTGGCGACGTGTTTTGCGAGCTGCTCAAGGGCAACTTCATCGGAGGGACCTCCGGCCCCCTGATGAGGACGCAATGCGTGATCGATGCCGGGAGCTTCGACGAGCTGATGGAGTCTTCCCAGGATTACGACCTGTGGCTGAGGATCGCGAGGCGGTATCCCGTGGCCTTTGTCGACGAGCCGTTGTACGTATACCACGCGCATGAAGGCTCGCACATATCCAAGAACGTGGACGCGAAGATAGCCGGCGCGGAGCGCATCAACGAGAAGTATCGCGCTTGGGTACAGCGTGATAAGGATGTAAGGTACATGAGGCTCAGACGTTTGACGCCTTATTACCTCCAAGCCTACGGGAGGCGCAGGGCGCTCTGGACCTGGCTGTCGTGCGCAAGGCTTCGGCCAGCCCGAGTACTGCGCAACGCGAAGGATCTGGCCATGATTGTGGTCGGCTACGACCGCTATGCGTCTGCGGCGGCCAGGGCGAGGAAGGTCCTTCTCGGTCGCGACGCTGTCATTCTGCGGAGGCGCGATGCACAAGGGTGACGTGTTGGTGTCCGTCTGCATATCCGTCTACAACGGCATGGGCTGCCTGGGGCAGTGCCTCGACTCCATCATCTCGCAGGGCGCCGGGCCAATGGAGGTCGTGCTGGTGGACGACGGCTCCACCGACGACACGCTGCGCGTCATGCGCGAGTACGAGCGGCGGTGCGCGGGCTCGGCCGTCAAGGTCAAGGTCATCGAGCAGCGGCACTTAGGGTTGGCGCAGGGTCGCTGCACCGGGGTCATGAACGCGACGGGGGACTTTGTCG